>JBKOZS010000159.1:0-38004 GCA_046726015.1 Acidobacteriota bacterium | reverse complement strand
GGTATACGCGGTCCCCGCCCTGACGACAGCGAGGCCGCCGTTCTGGATATCGATGAGGCCTTCGAGGTGCGGATCCTCGCCGGAGCCGGTGACCCGCACGTCGGCCTGCATCGAACCAGTGACGTTCGTCACCTGGTTGGTGAATCCCTGGATTAGCCCGAGATCGATGCGTGACGACTGGATGTGCACATCGAGCTCGTCTCCCGGCGTCGCCTCGATGTGCCCGGTCACTCCTGGCGGGTTCGGCCGCAAGGCGCTCATCGGGATCGTCCCTTTCGCGGTCAGCTCGACACCTGGCGACTGCTCCAGCCGCGTATCGAGCACGATGCGATTGCCCCCGTAGGTCGCATCCGCCATCAGCGATTGGTACTTGAACTTCTGGAACGCGCCGTTCGCCACCTCGACATGGCCTTCCACCGTCGGCGTCTTCGCCGTCCCGGTGATCTTCGCATTGGCGTTGAGCGTCCCACCGAGGCCGCGGTTCTGCAGCAGGAGCTTTTCGAGTTGCGTGAGATCGACGTTCCGGGCCGCGACGGTAATCGCGCCCGGTGTCGCGTTCTCACCAAGGGAGAAGCTGCCGCTCACATCGAGTGCCTGGTTGCCGCTGACCAGCCGAACGTCCTGAAGGTCGATCCGGTTGTTGCCGTACTGGACGGCCGCGGAGCTTCCCGGAGCCGTCCGCCATTCGATTCCCTGCGTGCGAATCGCGAGGTTCGGCAGATGAATCTCCTGGTGATCGGGATGCAGGATGACGCTGCCGCTTGCATCGAGTTCGCGCGCGCCTGACCCCTCCCGGCCGGCTGCCTTCTCCGCCGCGCCGCCGCTGGGCGCCTCGGTAATGTGCGTCTGGAAATCCAGCTTCTGATCGGCGTACGTCGTGGTCGCCTTGAAATCGCTGATCTGTATCGCACCGGCCTGGATGAACGTCCCGTTCGTGTCGGCCTGCACCCGTGCGCGCGCGAACTCCAGATCCGGAATCGTCGCCGTGAACTTGCTGTCGAGATCCAGCGCATTGTTGTCCTTGTAACTGATGTTGGATCCATCGAGCGTTCCGGCGATCTGGAGCGATGATCGGTTGCCGGTCACCGTGCCGTCGATGACCGCCGATCCAGCGAGCGGCTGGTTCGCGAGCGTCCCGACCCTCGCGAGGTCGGTCGATGCGACGTGAAACTTCACGTTGGTGCCGCCGGCATCGTCGAGCGCAATGGGTCCCGACGCCTGTACGTCGACGTCTGGTCCCTTCAACGTCGCCTGCCGAAGCTCGCCGCGGCGATCCGCGTACTGCCCCTGGATGTCGGCGTTGGTGATATCGACCGCGCCAATCCTGGTGTTCGCCAGCGTGACCCGGCCGTCCGCGGTGACCGCATCCGGGGTAATGGGCGCCGACACGTCAGCCACGCTGAACGCGGCGTCCACGGTTCCATTCACCTGTCCTTCGTATTGTTGATTACCCGTGATGCGGGCGGGGTCGAACCCCTGGAGTTCGCCGTTGGCGCGCCCCTGCACCGCCCCGTTCGCGAGATGCGCTTCGACCGCCAGCTTTGGAACGGTGCCACCCATCACCTGTGAATTGGTGATGTTCGCGTTGCCGTCGAGCGTCATCGAGTCGATCGCCGTCCCGTTCCCTTTGATGTCGAAATCGACGTTGATGCGGCTGTCGTACTCCGGCTTGTTCAGTGCAGCAACATTGAAGGTTTCGCCGATGCGCTGCAGGTTCACGTCGCGCACGCCGCCGCGCGCCGCGTACCGCGCCTCGAGCTGGCGCCGCGGTCCGGTCACGATCCCGAACTCGGCAACCGTGCCGTCGACAATGGTGCCGTCGGCGAGCGACGACTGTCCCATCGTGGCGGTGCCATCGATGGTCGTCGTCGTCTTCGCGACCGTGCCCTGCACGTGGTAAGCCCGCGCGTTGAGATCTGTCGCCACGCGGGGAACGTTGAGCGTTCCAGGCAGGCCGGCAAGATTCACGTGTGAGGCGCTGCCCGCCAGATCGAACCGCAGCGGATCGTTGGCGGATGCCGGCGCGACGATCGTGCCCTTCGCGGTCGCGGTACCGCCGTATGCGGCGGCACGCCCGTCGATGCCTATATTCCGGCCATTGACGTTCCCGCGCACACGCACGTTGCTCGCGCGATACCCGGCAGCGACGATGTGGGGGGCGTCGACGGCGAAAGTCCCCCGCATGCGTTCGAGCGCGGGAGCGTTCGCCGGCGCGCTCGCCATCCTGACGTCGACCTTCGCATGCCCGGTGATGTCGCTCTTCTGCTTTGGATCCCTGAGGAGTGGCGCGATATTCAGATTCTCGACATTGACGTCACCGCTCGCGGTGAAATCCGGCGCCTCGGCATCCGCGGTAATCGTGCCGTTGACGCGGCCTGCCTCCGAACGCGCATCGAGGGTCAGCTTGAGATTGTCCTGCGGACCTGCGGCCTTGACGTCGAGCGACGGATGGAGGTTGTAGCCGCGGAGCGGCGGCAGCACCCCGGCAAACTCGGGAAGCGACAGCTTTGGCGCGGAGACGGTGACCTGCAGCGACGGATTCTGCAGGTAGTCCTGGATCACCCCATCCAGCGTCACGCTGCTCTGCGCCGTCTGCACCAGCAGCTTCTCGACATTCAGGTTGTCCTCGCGCGTCCCGATGCGTCCGGTGATCTTCGTCACCGTGAGGTCGGGCGCCTTGCCGGCGAACTGAAGGTTGTTG
Source organism: Acidobacteriota bacterium (assembly GCA_046726015.1). Lineage (GTDB taxonomy): Bacteria > Acidobacteriota > Vicinamibacteria > Vicinamibacterales > 2-12-FULL-66-21 > QHWT01. The sequence goes on along the minus strand of JBKOZS010000159.1, from coordinate 35,303 downwards.
AGCGTCAGGCTGTAGTGCACCGGCGCGTATTCGAAACCCGCCTGCACGTTGAGGCCGTCCACGCGACTGGGAAGGCGATACGTGTCCGACGGCGCCTTGTCGTCGATCAGCGCGCGTCCGTCGACGATTTCAATCTCCGGCAGAGACAGTGGTTTGGCTGGTCCCTGGCGATCGGCCTCCTGCTCCTGCCGCTTCACGAGGTTCGCGACGTTCCAACCTGTTCGATCGTGACGGAGCATGATGAACGGTTGTTCGAGGCGGATGCGCTCGACCGTCATTCCGCTCGACACGAGATCCGCGAGGTTGTATTTGATTTCCAGCCGCTTCAGCGACACGATGCGCTCGCCGTTGACGTCGATGGCGACGTCGCCGAGCTGCACGCCGTAAAACAGGTTCCCCCCGAGACTGCCAATCGACAGGGTGCCGTTGACATACTGCTTCGATTCGCGAACCGCGAATCGACGCAGCCAGTCCTTGAACCATGGCGTTTGCGACACAATCAGCGCAAGGGCAATGATGCCGATGAGGATGGTGCAGACGAGCGCGATAACCTGCAGCGTGCGCCGCAAATATTTCTTCGCCGGTGAGATTCTACGCTGCAGCATGAAGTTGTCGGTCCGAAACGAAGTAGGACGAAGCAAACGGATCCTCGAAACGAAGCAACGAAGAAAACGAAGGACACCTCCCTTTAGAACGCCTGCCCGATGGAGAAGTGGAACCGTATCCGCCGCTTCTGCTCCTCCCCGTTCACCAGCAATCCAGGAATCGGGTTCAGCTGGTACCCCACATCGAACCGAATCGGGCCGATCGGCGTGTTGTAGCGCAGGCCGGGACCGACGTCGTACCGCATGTCGTGGAGATTGAAGTCCCACGAGTTGCTCCACACGTTGCCGGCGTCGAGGAACGCCACGGCGCTCAAGTTGCCCCACACCGGCACGCGCAGTTCGGCAGACGATTCCAGCTGCGTGTATCCACCGATGGGATTCCCTTGGTCGGTCAGCGGACTCACCTCGAACCGCCCCCAGCCGCGCAGGCTCGACGCGCCACCGAGGAAGTAGCGTTTGAAGAAAGGAATGCTGACGTCCGGGTCACCCGTCGCGCGAATCGATCCGCCGCGGGCGCGTACCGCGACAAGCGCACGCTCACCGAGCGCGAGATAGCCGCGACCCTCGAGAATGGTCTCCAGGAACTTGTATTTGCCGCCCAGCCAGTTCCCCGCCTGTTCGAGGTGCGCACTGACGGTGTAACCGGTCCGCCCCAGTTGCTGGTTTTCCACGGTGCTGCGGCGCAGCGTAAGCCCGAGCGACGAGAGCACTCCCGCGTCATGCCCTGTTTCCGGATTGAGTCCGAGCGAGATCAGCTCGTCTCTGAAGGTCGGATCGTTCAGCGCCTCTTCAGTGACGGTGTAGCTCTCGTACTGATTGGTGTAGGCCATCGAAAACGTGGTCGTCGAAAGGCGCCGCGCGAAGCGTCCGGGACGGGCGAGCGGCCGCTCAATCGAGATGCTGCCCCCCGACGTGTCCAGCGTGTAGGCAGGCTCGTCGTTGTGCCACGACTGGCCGCTCAGCGTCAGACCCCATCGCGGTGCCGGGAACGCGGGCTGCTTGAAGTTGGCGCGCACGCCCCGGTCCAGGCTCGAGTACTGCCCAATCAACTGCAGCGTCCGTGCGCCGCCGAAGAAGTTCACGTGACGCCAGTCGATCTTCGTGCGCGCCCGCTCTTCGCTGCCGTACCCGACGCCGAAGTTCACCTTGCGATGCTTGCCCTCGGTGACCGTCACTTTCGTCGGCACGAGTTCGGGCTGCTGCCCTTCCGGCACACTCGGCTCGATGTTGGCAAACTGAAACGTCTGGAGCTGATAGAGCTTGCGCTGACTCTCCTCTAAGTCGCTGAGGCGGTAGCGCCGGCCGGGTTGAAAGGTGAGCTGCCTGCGAATGACATCGTCGCCCACGCTCGAATTGCCGACGATGTCGATGTCGCCATACCGCGCGAGAACGCCTGGCGCGGTCGCGACCGTGAGCACGCGCGCATGGTCGTGACTTCCCTGTCGCTCCGTCAGGCGGACGGATGCGTAGGGATAGCCGGCCTCCTTGACCTCGTCGAGCGCGGCTTCGCGGGCGACCTGGGCCAGCGCACGATCGAGCGGCTTGCCGACCGTCAGCGGAATGTTCTTCTTCAAATCGTCCATCCGCCGCGGCGGCAGCACTTCAAAACCGCTGTACTCGATCGCCTCGATGACAATCGGCTGCCCTTCATCGATATTCACGATGATGTCGACGGCATCCTGCTTCTGGTTCAGCTTGACGTCGAACGATTTGACTTTCGCGTCGGGAAATCCGCGATCGCGGTAAAACGCGGTGACGCGCTTCAGGTCGGCTTCGAACCGCTCGCGGGTGAAATAGTGCTTATCTCCCCAGGGAAGTTTCGAGCTCTTGACCGTGGCGAGCGCGGACCGAAGCTGGCTTTCCTTAACGGCCTTGATGCCATTGAACTTGAGCTGGTTGACCCGAGTGCCTCCCTGCTCTTCTTTACACGCAGTGGTGGCGAGCAGGCAGAGGATGAGGATGGAAGGTAACCGCCGGGAAACGATGTGAGCTGTTTTCAAGCGGGACTTGGTCACGGGATGCGGTCTAACCACATCCCGTGCCAAGGCGAACAATAAGGTCGCGCTTGGAGCACGCGCCGTTAACGCGTCATTCGCGCGTGATTTCGGGCTTGCCGCCCGACACCGACAACATGATCCCGAGGCCGACCGCGATCACGAGGCCGATGATGACCCACGCGGCGGACACCTGACGAAGCACGCCGCCATACCAGAGTGCCAGCACCGCGCCAATCAACAGAACGAAGTACCCGATCAGATACATGTTGATGAAACGCATGGGGACTCCTCATCAAAAGACCGAAGGTGCGTGAGGTGCACAGCGCGCGCCAAAGTGCCGTCGCACCGGCCGCACGTTCCGCACCCCACGCACCTTCGGTCCCGTTCTACTCAGTTAGCGCTGCAGCCTGACCGTCAACGCCGCACGGCGGTTCAGCCGCCGCGTCTCTTCGCGGCTGTTGTCGTGCTTCGGCCGCTCCTCGCCATAGCTGACCGTACGCAGGCGATCCGCGCCGATGCCGCGCGACGCCAGGTACTCCCGCACCGCGTTCGCACGCCGCTCGCCAAGCGCGAGGTTGTACTCCGCCGTGCCGATGTTGCACGTGTGGCCTTCGATCTCGATCCTCAGCTCGGGATTGGCCTGCATCGTCCGCACGGCTTCGTCGAGCGCGCGCGTGGCTTCCGGACGCAGACTGTAGCGGTCGAAGTCGAAGTGCACGTCTTCGAACACGAACTCCTTCACCGCCGGGCGCATCACCTGGATGTTCACGGTATCGCTGCCGGTTTTGTTATCGGTCGGGCACGTGACGGTGACCGTGACCGGCACAGGGCCTTCCTGGTTTGGTGCCGTCCAGGGCGTCTGCTGCCCGCGCGGGTTCGTGAAGGTACCGGCCGGCGCCGTCCAGTTGTACGTGACCGAGCAGCCGGTTGAATCAGTGGCCACGGCGGACACCGTCGACGTCTTGCCGATTTCCACCGTGCACGGATCGCAGCTCGCCTTCACGGTGAGATCGTGTGCGGGCGGCGCCGCTGGCGGTGCGGGCGGTGGCGGCGGCGGTGGCGGGACGTAGATGCGCACGCCAGGGTGATACCCGAGGCGCAACACGTAATCCATCTTGTCGCCCGCACCGTTCGTGTACTGGCTGAGGAAATCGTCGCGCGAGTCCATATTCAGCCGCCACGTCCACCCTGCGCCGGCGAAGAACCCGTTCGTGGCCTGCCACGTCAGCCCGATGTCCAGGTTGACGGGGGAGTTGACGTCGGAATTGAAGCCAACCGGAAGGAACGAACCGTCGGTCGCGATGAGCAGCTCTTTCGTCGCGAGCGAATCGCGCGAGTACGCCTCGCCCTCGAGTTCGGCGGTCAACCGCAGCGCCTTGCGCGACGGGAAGCCGGCGCCGAGGCCCCACTTGAAACTGCTCGTGGTCTCGACCTCGTCGGGATCTCCGCGGAACAGGAACCCACCGAAGCCGGAGAACTCGACGCGTTCATTCACTTCCTTGCTGACGATGCCGTCGATCTCGAAATCGGGCTTGCCAGTGCTGGCACCGCTGTCGGTATCGCCGGTTGGTAGTTTGAGCATGCCACGCACAGCGAACGCGGCCGGCTGCTGCCTCCACTGCGATGTCAGGGCCCACTTGCCGCCGATCCAGAGATCGCCGAGGTTGCTCCCGCTCCACGTGTCGCGTGCGAGCGGGTTCTGCGGGACGACACCGCCGGCCTGCGGAAACGACGCCAGGAACAACGGACGGATGTCACGATCGATTCGGTTGACGAGTACCCAGGAAGCGAAGATCTCCGCACGGTCGCCGACGCCGTATCCAAACGTGAGCGGCCAGTTCGAGACGTCGGTGAAACCCTGGTTGTCGTCGAAGTTGACGCGATACGCGCTGATCGACCACCGCCCACGCGGCAGCACTTCTCCTGTTGGCACGTACCAGAGGCCCGTATCGCCCATGAAGGTGGTTGTCGCCGGCCGCGTCTGCACTTCGGTCGACATCGTGTCGCTCGCGGTGGTCTGCGGCTGCGTTGTGCCCTGCGACGTCGGGGTCGTCGCCGGAGTCTGAGACGAGGACTGGAGCAGAGTCGCTTGACCTCCGCCGGTCGCCGTCTGTGCCGCGGCGCCGCTGGCACCGGCCAGCATCAACGCTACGGCGAAACTCACGCTCTTCAACATACGCACATGCCTCCGTCCGTTTGGTCCGCCTCCCGGCAGGGCTTACTCGCCCATCGGCTGCGCGGCAGTGACCATTGTATCGGCAGGTTCGACCAGTCGGCCACGTCCTCCGCGACTAATCTGACCTCCCTTGCGGCCAGCCGAGCGCGCCTCCTCGGAGGTCCACTCGTGGGCGGTGCCCTTCTGATGCGCGGCACGGCCACCCTTGCTGGCGATCTCCCGCTGCTTCTCCGGCGACATCGAAGCGAAGCCGCGGCGTTCCTTGCGCTCACCGTTGTTCATCGAACGATCCTTTACATCACTCATGGCGTAACTCCCCGTGTCGGCCCCGCGTCCACCCGCGCCACCACGTAAGGTACCGTGGTGGGTTCCGCCGGCGGGTCCTGGACGGGCGCAGGTTGCGGTTCATCCGGCGGCGTTTCGGGTACATCCTCCGGATCGTCGGGCGCACGATGCCCGTTATCGGTCTGAGTACCCAAGCGATCCCATGGCACAGTCATCTACCGTCGGGCTGCTCTATCAAACGCTGTGCCAGAGTTAGCCGTCCGCAACTGCCTATCGGCGTCCGTAAGTTACTGATAAAGGCGAGGATAACGCATCGGCCGTCAGCAGCGTGCCTGAGGATGGAGCGAATCCCTACACGTTGCGCGGCCGCGTAATACATGAGCTTTTACACATCACCTACAAGGTGATACGTGGAGGACTGCCTGTTTCTCAATCATTCCTAAGGATGATTTCGCAATTCGGTGATTACTCGGTAGGATGATGAGATGTCTCGAATGGTGATGTGCCAGAAGTTACAGAGGGAGGCCCCCGGCCTCGAGAGCCCTCCGTGGCCCGGCGAGCTGGGGCAGCGGATATACGACAACATCTCCGCGGAAGCGTGGAAAATGTGGGAAGAACGGATGAAGATGATTCTCAACGAGTATCGCTTGATGCCGTGGCAAAAGGAGGCGCAGGCGCTCGTCGCGAAGCACATGGAGGATTTCTTTTTCGGCGAAGGGGCCGCGCTGCCGCCTGGTTACGTCCCTCAACAGGGGAAGCAGTAGGTCACCTGGCCGTGGCTCCCACGGCGGCAGCCACGACACTTGGTAGAAATTGCCTACCTGTCTGGTTTCTCAAGACTCTCGCCCGACCGCATTCACCACGATTTCATCATCTATGTGAAACGCCAGCTTCGCATGCGCGCTCCGGACGGCGCGCTCGGCATATTCCGCCGTGCCGCCGCGCGCGAAGATGAATCCCAGGTAGCTCCCCGCCTCCGGCAAGGTTTCGAGCAGTTGATCCTGCTTGGCGGTGATTTGCAGACCCTCGACGCCGGGGACGGCGCGAGCCGCGTCTTCGCCTGTGACGCCCTTCAGCAAGCCCCGCTTCGGGATGGGAATCATCATGACCGCGGCGGCGTAGGCGTCACGTTCGTAGTGCTCGATCGACTCCCCCACCGCGTGCCGCAACAGCACTTCCTCGAGCGACACTCGATCCGGCAGGAACCGCAGCACGCGCGAGCACAGCCCTCCAATCGGGCGCGCGGCCACTTCGAGCACATAGACGTCACCGTCGAAGTCCATGCGGCACTCGGCATGAACAGGTCCATGGAACAGGCCAATCGCGCGTGCCGCGCGCTCGACGGTCGCGATGACGCTTGCCTGCTTCGCCAGCGCAATGTGTGACGGCGTCACGTAGACCGTTTCTTCGAAATACGGTCCGACGAGCGGGTCCGGCTTGTCGAACATCGCGAACGTGTTGAGGACACCTTTCGTCAGCACGCCCTCGAGTGCATACTCGCGACCGACGACGTATTCCTCGACGAGGATCTGCTGCTCGAGGCCGGCGCGCGACGCGCGAATGTCCGGGCGCGCGAGCAGCGCGCGAATGCGCGCAAAGGCGTCGACGTACTCCGAGTACGTGTTGGCGCGAATGACGCCGCGACTGCCGGACAGGCCGACTGGTTTCAGCACGCACGGAAAGCCGACCTCCGGTTCGGGGACGTGTAGCGTACCTTTCCGCGTCACCGCGGCGGTCACCGACACGACGGAGAACTTCGGCGACGCGAGGCCCGCGCGCGCGATCGCCGCGCGGGACCGCCGCTTGTCCGCGCTTGCGCTCGCGCCTGCGACGCTGTGCCACGGAAGGCCGAGCACTTCAGCCGCGTGGGCCGCCAGCACCACCGGACGATCGCCAACAGCGATCACGCCGGCGATAGGCCGCTTGGCCGCGGCCTCGACGATCGCATCCACGGACCCATCCCGGTCGTAGAAGCGCACCGGAACCGCGGCGTCCTGCCACGGATCCTCGAGCTGGTCGCACCGGTCCGTGCCGAACAACAGCTCTACGCCAAGCTTCTCTGCCGCATCGTTGAAGGCGCGAAGCTGATAGCCGGTTGTCGTCGAGAGCAGGAGAACTCGCGTCGGTGTCTCCATCACGGTGAATGCCAGCCCTTCGACGGTGGTCAGGGTCGCCTTTGGGCGCTTGAAGGGCGAATGCCAACAGGCCAAACATCAGATCAGAGCAACCTGCTCTGAATTGGGCTCGGCTCAACAGTACCAAGGTTCGTTCAGATATGGAACCGTGGCGCGTGCGGGCAGCGGTTCGCGGGCGGGCGGGGTCAACCCCGCGGCCTCGTGCGCAAGAGACCAGAGGCGCGCGAACATCTCGGTTCGCGGGGCATTCAACGTCGAGCCGACGATCGCGTCGAGCTCGCGCTGGAGGGCATCGACTCGCTGATCGGCGTGACACCAGACGTGTGTCAGGGAGCGCGGATCGAAGCGGCTGATGCGCGCACGGACGTCCGGGAGCTCCAGCATCCTCGAGCCCTGCGGAATCAACAACCGAATCGCGTACTGGATCGGGGCGACTGCCGGCACGAGCCCCAGGCGATCGATCGCCTGCAACAGTTCGCAGTACCCCTCCAGCGTCGTCCACGGCGTGAATGCAACGAACGTGGGCGACAGCGTGAGCCCCACGGCGTCGAAGGCCGCGACCACTTCTTCAAAGTCTGCCCGTGTATGCCCCTTCTCGAGTTTCTGGAGCACGGTGTCGTCGATAGATTCCACGGCGCTGACCACAAACGCGCAGTTCGTATCGCGAAGAAGCGGCAGCCGCGCGCGCTGCGCGAGCAGGTGCTCGACCTTAATCGTGACGTCGTAGGAGACCCCGGGGAACCTTTCATGCAGCGCCTCGACGATTGCAACCGCATGCCGCGGGCCATTGAAGAAATCGGGATCCCCAAACGTGATGTGCTCGGCGCCGGCGCGCACCTGCGCGGCGATGTCGGCCATCACGACCTCGGGAGGGACAACGCGGAAGCGGCCGTCATACACCGGCACGATCGGACAATGACGGCAGCGATGCTTGCACCCGCGGCTGGCTTCCGTGTAGCCAACGACGCACTGCGTGTCGCCGACTTGCAGCGAGGCGTATTTGGAGAGCGGCGGCAGGTCCGAGCGATCGGGTTGGACGAACGTCAGGCGTGGAATCGTGGCTGAACCCATTCCGCTCTTTGCTGATCCCAACCCGCCCGACCTGAAGGTCGGGCCTACCGCTGGAGTAGATACCGCGACCCTGCTCGCCAACGAAACAAGATCGCCCTCAAATTCCGGTCCCAGGATCGTCTGCACGCCGTGCTGACGGAGGACGTCGGCGTTGAGCGGCGCATACAACCCATACGCACAGATGTGCACAGACGGGTTCAGCGCCCGGACGCGATCCATCACCGGCAGCGCCATGCGCGTCGCGGTGTGCATCGGCAGGAAGAATGCGACCAGCCCCGCGTTACGCACGCTGGATTCATCCAGCTTCACACGCGTGAGGTCGACGCTCTGCACCTCGTGCCCGGCCTTCCGCAACCAGGCCGCCGGCGAGGCGAGACCGAAGGGCTGTCTGCCGAGGTCGTACGTCGCGATGAGTAGGATCTGAGTCACGGTCGCCAGCTGATTTCGGGTGCTCGATAAAAGTTTACTCCGAGGGCGGTCCAGCGCGGCGCCTGGGCGGCAAGGCGCCCGCTGAAGCTGTCCCAATTGCGCTGGGCTTGCGGGGTCCACGCGATCTCGGCAATAGCCGGCAGCCGTGGGAACGCCATGTACTCGATGTCGCGCATGCTGGTCAGCGTTTCGGACCAGATCGGCGCTTCGACGCCGAGCACGGATCGCGGCTTCGCGCCCGGAACGAGCACTTCAGGGTCCCAGTCGTACGCCTTCCGAAGCGAGACGTTGCCGGCCCAGTTCAACCCGAGCAACGTCGAGTCGTCGTACTTCATGTCGAGATACGCGCGATCCGCTGGCGACAGGATCAGGTGCGGCGAGCCCGCCAGCAGTTGCTTCGAGGCATCGGGACGCCAGTGCTGAACGATTGAGGTCGGCAGCAGCGTCGCCTCGGACACCTCATCCCAACCCACCATCTGCTTCCCGTGTGACTGCACGATCGTCTGCACGCGCTCGACGAAACGGCGGTATTGATCCGCCGTCAGCGTCTTGACCTCGTCGCCGCCGGCGTGAAAGTACGGTCCCGGCGTGAGCGCCGCGATTTCGCGCACGATGTCGTCGATGAACTTGTAGGTGATGTCGAGATCCACGCAGAGCGCGCTGAAGCCCACGTCGGTCCCGGTGTAGGGGGCGGGCGCCGTACCGTTGCAGTTCAAGTCCGCGTAAGCCGAGAGCAGCGCATTCGTATGCCCGGGCATGTCGATCTCCGGCACCACCGTTACGAAATGCGTGGCGGCGTAGTCCACAAGATCCTTGTACTGCTCTTGCGTGTAATACCCTCCGGGACCGCCACCAACCTCCGTCGCACCACCACGTTTTGCCAGCTCCGGCCACGACTTGATCTCGATCCGCCATCCCTGATCGTCGGCGAGATGCAGGTGAAGGCGATTGATCTTGTACAGGACGATCAGATCGATGTAGCGCTTCACCTCGTCGACAGAGAAGAAATGACGCGCCACGTCGAGCATCGCGCCACGCCACGCGTATCGCGGCGCATCGGCGATGTGGACGGCCGGCAGCGTGACAACGGGAGGTTTGCGGTACAGGAGCGCGTCGTACTCGGACGATTCCGGCAGCAACTGGCGGATCGTCTGCACGCCGTAAAACAAGCCCGCCGGGGTCTTCGCCCGCACCGTGACGCGACTCGACGTAATCGTGAGGTCGTAGCCTTCCTCCGCCAGCGAGGCATTCGCGTCAACGGTCAGCGCGATCACATTGGCGGGAGGGACCGGTTCACGGCCGGCAAGGATCGTCGGCGGTGCACCGGTGGCGCGCCGCACCAAGGTCGATAATTGCGCGGCCACGTTCATCACGAGCGGGTTGCCATCGCTCGTGACGATGGTCACCGGGGAGGTGAACGTAAATGGCGGCGCGCCCGCGGTTGGCTCGATCGTTTGCGGCAGCGGCACGATGCGCGTCAGTTGATTGTCAGCCGGTTGCGCCGTGGCGGCCCCGGCGCAGAAGACCAGGCTCAACGCGACGCACAGGACGGAAGCGAGTCGTCTCACGTGTTCGAACATGGGTGGTTCCAACACGCCTGACCTTAAGGCCGGGCGTACAGGTGGATTGGACCTCGAACCTCGCACCTCGGCCCGCGCCGAAGCGCGAAGCGCGAAGGCGGATAGGTTACACTCGCCGGGATGACCGACCCCGCGTTCGCCTCGCCGTCTGACGATATAGGTGCCGCCCGGCGCGCACTCGATGAGCGCGATCACGGGTTCTTCGGCCATCCGCGCGGCCTCGCGACGCTCTTCTTCACCGAGATGTGGGAGCGCTTCAGCTACTACGGGATGCGCGCGTTCCTGATCCTCTATATGGTGGCGCCGGTGGCAGCCGGCGGCCTCGGCTTTGCCGACGCGGACGCGGCGTCGATTTACGGAACGTACACCGGGAGCGCATGGGCCGCCGCCATTCTCGGCGGCCTCGTCGCGGACCGCCTGCTCGGTCAATACCGCACGGTGCTCCTCGGCGGCATCATCATTGCCGCCGGCCACTTCACGCTCGCGTTCAAAGCGCTCCCCTTCTTCTACACCGGTCTCGCGCTCATCGTCATGGGCACCGGGCTGCTGAAGCCAAACGTCAGCACGCTGGTCGGCTCACTCTACCCGCAAGGGGACACCCGGCGCGATGCCGGGTTCTCGATCTTTTACATGGGGATCAATCTGGGCGCGTTCATCGGTCCACTGGTGGCCGGGTATCTCGCCCAACGGGTCAACTGGCACGTCGGGTTCGCGGCAGCCGGCGTCGGCATGACGTTCGGGCTGGTGCAATACGTGCTCGGGCGGAAGCGGCTCCAGGCGGGCATCGCACGGCTGGGCCAGAAACTGGATCGTCCAGCGGCGGAGACCGCGGCGGCCCATCGCACCGCCGGGACGAGCGGCGGGCTCACGCCGCAGGAAATGAAGCGGATCGGCGCCATCTTCATCTTCTTTCTTGCCGCGGTGCTTTTCTGGGGCGCGTACGAACAGGCGGGGTCGACGTTGAACCTGTTCGCGGATCGCTACACGCGGCTCGAGATGTTCGGCTTCTCGTTTCCGTCTTCATGGTTCCAGTCCGTTCAGCCGATCTTCGTCATCATCCTGGCGCCGATCTTCGGCTGGCTGTGGCTGCGCCTCGGTCCGCGTGAACCGTCGGTCCCGGCGAAGTTCGCCCTGGGGCTGTTCTTCATGAGCCTCTCGTTCCTCGTGCTCGTACCAGCCGGCGCGCTGGCAAGCGGCGAAGGCATTCGCGTCAGCCCCTGGTGGTTGATCGCGGCGTACTTCGTGTCAGAGCTCGGCGAGCTCTGCATCAGCCCGGTCGGCCTCAGCGCCGTCACGAAGCTCGCGCCGCTGCGCATCGTCGGCCTGATGATGGGCGTGTGGTTCTTGTCGAACGCGTTTGGCAACAAGCTCGCAGGGTGGGCGGCGGGCTTCTTCAGCTCCATGCCGCTCAACACCCTGTTCGGCATCGTCGCGGCCGTGCTGCTGGGCGCGGCGGTCGTGATGTTCGCGCTGGTCAAACCGAGCAAGAAGCTGATGGGGGGAGCGACGTGACCGAGGCCCGAGGCCCGAGGACCGGGTGTCGTGCCTCGCGTTCACCTACTGTGCCACTAACGTCGGAGGTCGGACCTCGGACCTCAGATTTGGGACCGCGACATGGTTCTAGAAAAGTACAAGGCGAAACGGAACTTCCAGTCGACCCCGGAACCTTCCGGCGATTTGAAACTCGCGGAGGAACGCGCGAAGAAGCAGGAGACCTCGAAGGGAAGCTTCTTCTGCGTGCAGAAGCACCTCGCGAGCCACCTGCACTACGACTTTCGGCTCGAGCATCACGGCGTGCTGCTCTCGTGGGCGGTGCCCAAGGGACCATCGCTCGATGCAAAGACGAAGCGTCTCGCGATGATGGTCGAAGATCATCCCATCGAGTACGGCACGTTTGAAGGTGTCATCCCCGAAGGGTACGGCGCGGGCATCGTGATGCTCTGGGACGTCGGCACGTGGACGCCGCAGGTGGACGATGTGGGCGCGGCGTTGAGGAAAGGGGACCTCAAATTTACGCTCGACGGCTACAAGCTCAAGGGCTCGTGGGTCCTGGTGCGCACCGGCGGACGGTATCCAGGAGGCAGCGGCGATCGATCGTGGCTGCTGATCAAACACCGCGACGATTGGGCCGGTGACGTGGACATCACCGAGTTCGCACCGAAGAGCGTGAAGAGCGGCGGAGATTTCGAGGACATCCTCGCGCAGGATCGGCCTGACGTGTGGACATCGCACCGTCCCGCACCGGCGAAGGGCGGCGAAGCGGGCGCGATGCTCGCAAAGATCATCGAGCGCGCGGCGGCGATCAAGGCTGGCAAGGCGCCATCGGGCTCACCCGCCAAACCCCCAGCGACCACCACAAAGGCCACGAAACCGAAAAGCGCGAAAGCGCCTGCGGCCAGCCGCCGCGGAGCCCGGATGGGCGGAGCGGCAAGCGTCAGGGGTGGGGCCCCGACGCGATCAAAAGATGTGGGGCCCCACGCGCAATTGAAAAAGGCTGACAAGACATCACGAGCCAAGACCGCCACGCCCCGGAAGAAGAGCAGCGCAAACCGCTAACTGCACACTGCCAACGGCAAACTGCTAAACAGCAGACTGCTAACTGCGAACTGACGACCGACATGAAACGAGAAGACTACATCCTGTTCAGCGGCGCGGCACCTGGCGCCGAAGCAGAATTCGGCGCGTGCGCCGAACGTCACGGCATCGAGGAAGTGAACTTCACGTTCGAAGGACACACCGAGGCGCGCCGCCGCGGCATCCGTGTCCTCAACCACGAAGAACTGCAGGCGGGGGACGTCAGCCTCGCCTACGTCTCGCGGCTGATGCATCGGCGCTACAGCGACAGCCCGACGATCCGCAAGGTCCTGCAGACGCTCTGGTACCAGGTCAACAGCGGCCAGGAGATTTACGTCATTGGCGTGATCCAGGACGACCAGACGGTGCGCGGCGGCACAGGATGGGGCGCGGAGTTCGCGAAGTTATGCAACAAGCCGCTCTACGTCTTCGACCAGGAGAAGGACGGCTGGTTCGAGTGGTCAGGCGATGCGTGGAAGTCGTGTGACGTGCCAACGATTACGCACCCGCACTTCACCGGCACCGGCACGCGCCAGATCCACGACAACGGGAAAAAGGCGATCGAGGCGCTGTTTACGAAATCGTTCGAGCAGGGATAGCGAACGCGGCTCAGATCACGTCGAGCCGTGGAATGTCGCGGAAGTCGAGCGGATTCAGCGTCCACAGCGATGCGCCCTGCGCGATGGCGCAGGCGGCAATGGCGATGTCGATCTCGCGTCGACGCGGGTTCTTCAGCTGCGAGTAGACGTCCGCCGCGATCGCGGCCTCGCGTACACCAAAGGCGGCGGCGGTGCGCGCCGGAAACAGGAGTTGCTGGTCGGCGAGTTCCTCTTCGGTTCTCGGCCCGCGCCACCATTCGTACAGCACGATCGTGCAGAGGCCCAGGCGGACGCCGTCACGCACCCGCTCGCGCAGTGCCGGCGCTTCCGTCCGCGCTCCTGTCAGCGCGCGAACGAGCACCGACGTGTCGAGATGGATCATTCCACGGGATGCCGCCGTCCCCCCTGCTTGCGGGCGCGGCGAATCTCACGCTCCTCGCGCGTGACCGCCGCCTGCGGCCGCGTCGGGGGGCGCTTCATCATCGCGTCGATCGCGCCGAGCATCCGCCGGCGTTCGAGTTCCGTGAGCCTGCCGCTCCGTGCCGCGTACTCCGCAACTGCCTCGCGAACGACCAGACTCTGTGATTTCTTGAGCCGCTCGGCTGTGGCCTTCAGCGTCCGCGCCGTCTCGTCGTCCACTGAAAACGTGAGCTTTGCCATAGTCATACCATACTACCATAATTGCTCCTGGCCGCTGCATGGTCAGGGGGCGGATCGGGCGATATCCTCGAGTTCGACCCAGCGATCGAGCAGCGCCTCGAGTTCGGGGCCGATTGCCTCGATTCTCGCGAGCACCTCGCGAATGTGCTCGGCGCTGGTCTTGTAGAACTCCGGTGAGTGCGAATCGTCCTGCAGGCGCTTCTGCTCTTCTTCGAGCGACGCAATCTGCTGCGGCAGCGCCTCGAGCTCGCGCTGCTCTTTGTAGGAGAGTCTGCGAGCCCTCGCGCGCGGCGGACGGGTCTTCTCGCTGGTGGCGGGGCTCTCGTCCCGCGGAACGGCGGCGGGCTGGCGCTGGCGCAGATAGTCTTCGTATCCGCCGACGTACTCCACCACTCGCCCGTCGCCTTCGAACGCGAGCGTGCTGGTGACGATGCGATCGAGGAACACGCGGTCGTGGCTGACGAGCAGCACGGTGCCGTTGAAATCACCGATCAGGTCTTCGAGCAGTTCGAGCGTCTCGATGTCGAGATCGTTGGTGGGCTCGTCGAGCACGAGGACGTTCGCGGGACGCGCGAATAAGCGCGCCAGCAGCAGCCGGTTCCGCTCCCCCCCGGATAGTGACTTCACCGGCGACTGCGCACGTTCGCGCGGAAACAGAAAATCGGCGAGATAGCCGAGCACGTGGCGGGGCTGACCATTGATCACCACGGTGGAGTTCCCGTCATTGATCGTGTCCGCGACCGTCCGCCCGGGATCGAGTTGCTCGCGTTGCTGATCGAAGTAGGCGGCCTGCAGGCGCGTGCCGTGGCGAATCGTGCCCGCATCCGGCTGGATCTCGCCCACGAGCAGGCCGAGCAGCGTGGATTTGCCGGACCCGTTCGGGCCGATGAGTCCAACACGATCGCCGCGCAGGATCCGCTGTGAGAAATCCCGAATCACCGGCACGTCTCCATAGGCCTTGCTCACGTGCCTGGCCTCGAACACGAGCTTTCCGGTCGTCTCGCTCGCGTCGATGTTCATTCGGACGTCACCGACATGGGCACGCCTCGATGCGCGCTCGGCGCGCAGTTTCATGAGATCGCGCACGCGCCCCTCGTTCCTCGTGCGGCGCGCCTTGACGCCCTGGCGCAGCCAGGCTTCCTCCTGCGCGAGCTTCTTGTCGAGCCGTTCGAGATCGCGTGCCTCGTTCTCGAGGGCCGCGGCCTTCTTCTCCAGGTAGGAGTCGTACGAGCCGGGCCACGAGATGAGCGTTCCGCGATCGAGCTCCACGATCCGCGTCGCCAGCGCCGACAGGAATGCGCGATCGTGCGTTACGAACAGCACGGCGCCGGTGTACTCGGCAAGGAATGCTTCGAGCCAGCGAATCGCGTCGATGTCGAGGTGATTGGTCGGCTCGTCCAGGAGCAAGAGGTCGGGCTGTGACACGAGCGCTTTCGCAAGCAGCGTGCGGCGCCGCCAGCCGCCCGACAATTCCCCGACGCGGCGATCGGCCGGCAGGTCGAGGCGTGAGATGACCAGTTCCACTTTCTGCTCGATGCTCCAGCCGTCGTCGCGCTCGAGGCGCTGCTGCAGCGCCGCAAGCGCGGCCAGGCGCCCGGCATCGGTGGGCGCTTCCGCGAGCGCGACCGCGGTGTGATGGTAGTCGGCAACGAGGTCACCGAGTGGGCCAAGGCCGGATGCGATCTCGTCGAAAACCGTCCTGTCGGCGCCCGCGGGGACGTCCTGCTCCAGCCGCGCCACTCGAAGCGCGGGGGCGCGCCAGATCGTCCCGCCATCCGGCGGCACCTCGCCGGCGATGACTTTCAACAGGCTCGATTTGCCGCTGCCGTTCCGTCCGATGAGTGCAATGCGCTCCCCTGCGTCGATGCGCAGATCGGCCGCCTCGAAGAGCGGCAGGTGGCCGAACGCCAGGGACACGCCTTGAAGCGTCAGCAGAGGCACAGCTAGAGGAGTCTTCGCGCCAGCACCGCCCAGACGGCGTGTGCGAGTCGACGACGATCGTGGCGCGCGATCTCGCCGGACCAGAAATGTCCCGACACGACTTCGCACCCGTCAGGAATGTCGCCGACTTCGAGCGGCGCCTTGTGTTCCTGGGCGTAGCGTTCCAGTGTAGCCGCCGACGGGCGCGCGCTATTCACGACCACCACGTTCACGGGACGGCCGACCGCCTCGCGCAACTGCCGCACCGCATCGCCGGCGGTAAACCCGGCCATGCCGCGCCCCTCGGTCAACAGGTTGGTCACGAGAATCAGCGGGCCGCGCACCTGCTGCACGGCCTCCGGCGCACCACGCACAAGGAAGATCGGCATCAGGCTCGTATAGAAGCTTCCGGGTCCGACGATGGCCGCGTCGAAGCGGGGAATGGCGGCGGCCGCCGCTGGATGCAATCGCACGTCCGGCTCGAGCCACAGGCGCTTGATGCCGCGCCCCGACAATCCTGCGTCGACCTCCACCTCGCCGCGCGTGCGCGACCCGTCCTGATATTCCGCACACAGGCTCGCCTGCTCCACGCTCACCGGCCAGACGCGTCCCGCGCAGCCGAGCAGTCCGCGCAGCCCGTCGACCGCGGCAAGGAAGTCGCCGCTGTATCGCTCCATCATCGAGAGCAGCAGGTTGCCCCCGGTGTGGCCGCCGAGTCGCGCGTGCTCCAGCGTCGGCAATCGCGCCAGCAGCACGCGCCGCGCTTCACGCTCGTTCCGCGCCAGCGCCAGCGCGCACTTCAACACGTCGCCGGGCGGCAGCACGCCGAGTTCGTCGCGCAACACCCCCGAACTGCCGCCGCTGTCAAACATCGTCACCACCGCGTTGACCGTGAGCCACGGGTTCGTCTTCAGTCCGCCGAGCAGGCTGGGCAGGCCCGTGCCGCCACCGAAGCACCCAACATTGAGCGTGCGCAGATTCATGCGAATCCCGATTGTACTGGGTGCTCGGCGCGGTGCGCTACGCGTGCGCGCCGCAGTCGGTGCTAAGTGCAAAGTGCGACGTGCCGGGTGCTACGTGCACTCAGGTGCCCGGGTGCCAGGTGCCGGGTGCCAGGTGCCAGGTGCCAGGTGCTAAGTGCTAGGTGCCCTCGACCGTCCTTGCAAGGTGCTGCGTGGGGCTGGCATGCGCGATGCTCCTGAGGCTTCTCATAGCAAAGGAGGAGACGTGTACCTCGAAGGTGGCTCCGCAGATCGCCGAGGGGTTCGCCCGCTTCAAGCCCAGGGAGACGGCGTACTTCCTGTGCATTGCGAAGGGTTCGCTGGCCGAAGTCCAGACGCAGCTCGCTAAAGCGAGGCGGCGACGTTATCTGCCTGAGGACCAGCAGGAGCATGCAGAGGAGCTCGCACGGCGCGCGATCAAGGCGACCACAGGCTTTCTGAGGACACGGGAAGACGCCGCACGGCGAGAAAGGGAGTCCAAACGTCGCCGTCCGGCAAAGCCGCCAAAAGGACCCAATGGATCGGACGAGACTACGCGCGGAAATGCACCGTAGCACCAAGCACCTCGCACCTTGCACCGAGCACCGACACGTATAATCACCTGATGGACTTCACCACCGCACAGCAGCAGGCGCTCGCCACGCTCGGGAAGGACCTCGCACGCGTGTTCGGCGGACGGCTCGAGTCGCTCGTCGCCTACAGCGGGCATGACGGCGACGGCGCGCTGCACTCGCTGGCCGTGGTCGAGGCGTTGACGTTCCAGGACCTGACTGCCTGCCTGCCGCTTGCCGAGGGATGGCAGCGGCGACAGCTCGCGGTGCCGCTGATGCTGTCGCACGAAGAGCTTCGGCGTACCGTCGATATCTTTCCCCTCGAGTACGCGTCGATCATTGCCACCCACGCCATCGTGTTCGGCCGATCCCCCTTCGACGGGATGACGATTCCCGCGGAGGATCTGCGGCGCGCGTGCGAGGCGCAAGCCAAGAGCCACCTGATCCACCTGCGCGAGGGATTCCTGGAATCACACGGCGAGGCGCGCACCGTGGCCGCGCTGGTGGCCTCTTCCACCGCGCCGTTCCGCGCGATCCTGACGAACATCGCGCGGCTTCCCGACAGCGCCGCCGGTCGCGCCGAGCCAATCGGGTTGTCTGACGAGGCGCTCGCGCAAATGGCGGAGCAGCGCATCGGCATCCCCGCGTCGCTCGTTCGCGAGGTGCTGTCGTCGGCCACGACCGGCCAGTCATCGATCGCCGAACCGTCTGCCCTGCTGGCGCGCTATATCCATGCCGCGCAGCGCGTGTGGGAATACGTGGACCGATGGCGTTGAGGCGAGTGGCGCATGCCACATGGCGGATGCCGCGCGCCGACTGGTCGCGCGCGGTCCTGTGGCTGGTGGTGCTCGGCGTCTGCCATCTGTCTTCGGCACGCGGGAGCGCGTTGGCGGCAGCGCAGGAACACCCGCCGCTGCTCACCGCGCCAGTGAACGACTTCGCGCAGGTCATTGATAGCGAGAGCGCGGTGGAGCTCGACCGTCGCATTCGCGCGCTCGAGAAGGCCACCGGCGACGTGATCGTGATCGCGACGGTACCGACCTTCAAGCCCTACGGCGACATCCGAGAGTACGCGACGAAGATGTTCGAGAACGGCGGACGCGGAATCGGGCAGAAGGGCAAGGACAACGGACTGCTGATCGTGCTGGCCATGGACGACCGGCAGATGAAGATCGAGCCGGGCTACGACCTCGAGGAATTCATCACCGACGGGTTCGCGGGAGAAATCCGCGACATGATGGCGCCCGAGTTCCGCCAGGGGCGGTACGGGCCCGCCCTGCTCGCGGGCACCACGCGCGTCATCAATCGCATCGCGGAACGCCGCGGCGTCAACTTGAGCGATGTGCCGCAGCAAACCGCTGTCCCCTCGCGGGAACGACCCCAGATTCCGTTCTCGGTCATCATCTTCATCATCATTGTCGTCCTCATGCTGAGCCGCGGCGGCGGCCGGCGGCGCCGGCGACGGTACTGGGGCGGCGGTCCGTGGAGCGGATGGAGCAGCGGTGTCGGACCATTCGGCGGCGGCGGGTTCGGGGGCGGCTTCGGGGGCTTTGGCGGCGGCGGAGGATTCGGTGGCGGTGGAGGCGGCTTTGGCGGATTTGGTGGCGGGCGTTCCGGGGGCGGCGGCGCGTCCGGAGGCTGGTAGAGATGCACATTGACAGGCAGGTGAGATTCCAGCAGCCTGCCGTCGCGGCTGCGGAGTAACAAGATGATGATGAAAAGAGCGAGCGGAACGGAGCGAGCCGGCGTAGCGCGAGCGAGTGGAGCGAGCCTGAGCCGGCCGCCGGAGGGGACCGCCCCGAAGGGGCGGCGGCGAGCGCCAAGAACGAAATCGAGAACCCGTCGAGCGGTACTCGCAGTAATGCTGACGGTGGTAGCGGCGACACTGTCCGGGTGTTCCTACAACAAGTTCACCACTCAGGAGGAGGCGATCAAAGCGCAGTGGGGACAGGTGCAGAATCAAATTCAGCGAAGAAACGATTTGATTCCCAATCTCGTCGAGACCGTTCGCGGTTACGCGACGCACGAGGAAAGCGTTCTGAAGGAGATCGCCGACTCGCGGTCGCGCCTGCTCGCCGCGAAATCACCGGAGGAAACGATCCAGGCGGCGAACCAGCAGACCGCCGCCCTCGGCCGGCTGCTGGCAGTCGTGGAAAATTACCCTCAGCTTCGCGCGAACGAGCAGTTCAACCGGTTGATGGACGAGCTCGCCGGGACGGAGAACCGCATCGCGACCGAGCGCATGCGCTACAACCAGGCCATCCAGGACTACAACACGACGCGCCGGAAGTTCCCCTCGAACGTCACCGCCAAGATGTTTGGCTTCAAGGAATATCCATACTTCGAGGCACCGCCGGCCGCGCAGGCGCCGCCCAAGGTCGATTTCAGGAAATAGATTTCGCTACGCGGATTGAACGGAGGAGCAATCACGTGACTCATCGACGAATCGTCGGCCTGCGTCTCGGTGCGGGGCTCATCGCCGCCGGGCTCTGCGCGTTCGGCGTACGCGGCATGCAGGCCCAGGCCGGCCAGGCGCCGGCCGCGCCTTCAGCGCCGATCAATCCAGCGACCGACCCCATCCTGAAACCGTTCGTCTGGCGATCGATTGGCCCGGCGAACATGGGGGGACGCGTTGATGACATCGCGGTGGCGGAGAACGACGCGTCGGTGATCTACGTTGGCTTCGCCACGGGTGGTCTCTGGAAGTCCACGAACAACGGCACCACCTGGGCGCCGATTTTCGACAACTACCCGGTGTCGTCGATCGGCGACATCGGCCTGTCTCCGTCGAATCCCGACATCATTTATGTCGGCACTGGAGAGCCGAACAATCGCCAGAGTTCCTCGTTTGGCGCCGGCGTCTACAAATCTGAAGATGGCGGCAAGACATTCAAACCGGTCGGCCTCGAAAACACGCAAAGCATCGCACGCATCGTCATACATCCTCGCGATCCGAACATTGTCTACGTCGCGGTCGTGGGCCACCTCTTTGGACCGAACCCGGAACGCGGCCTGTTCAAGTCGACGGACGGCGGCAAGACGTGGACGAACACGAACTTCATCGACAACGACACGGGCTTCACCGACGTCGTGATGGATCCGGGGAACCCGAACGTGCTCTACGCCGCGTCGTACCAGCGCCGGCGCGTGCCGTGGGGCTTCAACGGTGGTGGCCCGGGCAGCGCAATCTGGAAAACGACCAACGCGGGCAAGACATGGACGAAGCTCACGGGCAACGGGCTGCCGACGAATCCGATCATCGGCCGCATCGGTCTCGACGTGGCGCGGTCGCGGCCGCAAACGATTTATGCATCAATTGAGGTTGGCCCGAGCGGCGGCACTGGCGCGGGCGTGAATGACGATGGGTCGCTGGTGCAGCCGGGTCAGGGGCGCGGCGGCGCACCGGCAGAGGGAGCGGAGGCCACCGGCGCTGGACGCGGCGGCCGCGGCCAGGCGTCACCTCCCGATCCAAAGAAGTCTGGCATCTGGCGATCGGATGACGGCGGAAAGAGCTGGCGCTTCCTGTCGAACTCGATGGATCGGCCGATGTATTACAGCCAGATCCGCATCGATCCCACGACCCCCGAGATCGCCTACCAGGGTGGCGCGCCGTTCTTCAAGACCGTCGATGGCGGCAAGACATGGCGCCAGGTGCAGGGGCTCGCGCACAGCGACCATCATGCAATCTGGATCAATCCACGAAACAACAATCATCTGATCGTCGGTAACGACGGCGGGATCGACATTTCGTACGACCAGGGGACGTCGTGGGAGTTCGTGAACACGGTCGCCGTGGGTCAGTTCTACAAGGTCAGCGCTGATATGCGACGACCGTACCACGTGTGCGGCGGACTGCAGGACAACGGGAGCTGGTGCGGGCCGAGCTCGACGCGCACGTCGAACGGGATCCTGAACTCGGACTGGTATCGCATCGGAGGCGGCGACGGCTTCTACACGGCCAACGATCCAACGGACTGGTCCGTCGTCTACAGCGAATCGCAGGATGGCAATACCAACCGCGTTGATCTGAAAGCGGGGCGCACAGTGAGTATTCGGCCGCGCGGGCCATCGGGTCGCGGCAGCGCCCCGCCCCCGCCTGGCACCGAGAACCTGGATCCACAGCTGCTCGCGCAGTTTGGCTTCGGCCCCGCGGCAGCGAGCGGCAACATCGTGCCGGCCCCGCCGGCGGGCACGACGTTCCGGTTCTACTGGAATACGCCGTTCATGCTCTCGTGGCACAGCCCGTCGACGATATACCTGGGCGGTGACCGTTTGTTCCGGTCTCCGGATCGCGGGCAGACGTGGACCATGTCGCCAGATCTGACCAATAACATTGGCCGCAACGATCGGCCGATCATGGGCGTTGAGGGCAAGGCGCCAATGGCGTCGAAGCACGACGGCGCGGCCTCGTACAGCAACATCGTGACGATCGGCGAGTCGCCGATCGTGCCGGGGATTGTGTGGGTCGGCACCAACGACGGCAACGTCCAGGTCAGCCGGGACGGCGGTGCGACCTGGAAGAACGTCGTCGATCGCATCGCCGGAGTGCCCAGGGAGACGCACGTGTCGCGCGTCGAGCCCTCGCACTTCGACGCCGGAACGTGTTACGTCACGTTCGACGGCCATCGCACGGACGATCACAAGCCGTATGTGTTTGTCACGCGCGATTACGGCGAGACGTGGACGTCGATCGCGTCGAACCTGCCGAACGGAAACGTCAACGTGATCACGGAAGACTCGCGCAACCGTCAGCTGCTGTTCGTCGGCACCGAGTATTCGGTATTCGTGACGCTCGACGGCGGCAAGGAATGGAAGCCGTTCAACCAGGGGCTGCCGACCGTGCGGATCGACGACATCATCATTCATCCGCGCGACCGCGACGTGATCGTCGGAACGCACGGCCGGAGCATCTGGATCGTCGACGACATCACGGCGCTCGAGCAGGTCGGAGACCTGTCGGAGGAAGCGGATGTGCGACTGTTCGACGTCCGCCCGGCAACGGCATGGATCACCGACATCCAGAAACAAATTACCGTTGGCGGCGCAAAGAACTTTCGCGGGCAGAACTCGCCGGCCGGAAGCGCGATCACCTACTGGCTGAAGAATCCGGCATCGAACGTGAGGATCACGATCAGCGACGTCACCGGCCGCGAAATTCGAACGCTCGATGGCACGAAGGACGCCGGCCTCAATCGCGTGCAGTGGAACCTTCTGATGACGCCGATCTCCCGCGGCACTGCCCCGGCCGCCGGCGCACCGCCTGCAACAGAGGTGGCCGCCACGGCGCCACCGGCGGCCAATCCGCCTGCGACACCGCCGGCAACCGGCCGCCAGGGACAGGGACGCGAAGATCAGCCCGCGGCGCCCGCGACACAAGCCGCAGGCGGACGCGCCGGCGAGCAGACGCCACAAACGGAGCAACCGCAGCCGCAGGCGGGTCGCGGTGGACGCGGGCGCGGCGCTTTCATTCCTGCCGTCTTGCCGGGCACCTACCTGGTGAAGGTGACGGTCGACGGCAAGGTCATTGGTACGAAGACGATCGTCGTGCAGTCAGACGCGCTGCAATAGGAGCCGGTCATGGCCATCAAAGACGCCTTGCTTCCAGAGTACGACCACGAGATGGGCACGACGCGCCGGCTGCTCGAGCGCGTGCCGGAAGCCGATTTCAGGTGGAAGCCGCACGATAAGTCGTTCAGTCTCGGTCAGCTCGCAGGACACCTGGCGAACATCCCGAACTGGATCCCGTACACCTGCGACTACACCATCTTCGACGTCACCAGCATTGGCGACGACGCGCGGCCGAAGGAGCCAACGTCAGTGACCGAGTTGCTGACGACCTTCGACGCGAACGTGAAAAAGGGGCGCAAGAAAATCGAGGAGCAGACCGACGCCGCGCTGATGGGCACCTGGACGTTCAAGCAGGGGGAGCACGAGATTTTCACGATGCCAAAGATCTCAGTGCTTCGCAGCTTCATCATGAACCACGCGATTCATCATCGCGGCCAGCTCACCGTCTATCTCCGTTTGCGCAACGTGCCGCTTCCCTCGATCTACGGCCCGACGGCGGACGAACAGTGACACTGCCAATGCTCGATGCTCAATGTCCAAAGAATTCTCGTTGAACATTGGACAGGGGGCATTGGGCATCGCGCTGTTCATCGTCCTGTGCACGATGAACAGCGCCGGATACCGCTACGGCGCGTCCGACCAGGCCTTCTACCTGCCGGTGGTCACCCGGCACTTCGATCCCACCCTCTTCCCGCGTGACGGGGCGCTACTCAACGCCCAGGGTCGCCTGACGCTCTACGACGACGTGGTCGCGGCCATCGCGCGAGTCACGCCGCTGACGGTTCCTCACCTGTTCTTCGCGCTCTATCTATTGACCCTGGCGTTGCTCTGTGCGGCAGCGCTGCGCGTCGGTGAACGCGTTTTTCGGGTCCGGTGGGCGCCACTGGCGCTGGCTGCGGCGCTGACGCTCCGGCATGCGGTGGCGAAGACCGGCGCGAACACGCTCGAGGGCTATTTCCATCCGCGGCAGCTTGCGTTTGCGATCGCATTGATGGCGATCGCGATGTTCCTCGAGCGCCGCGACGGGCGCGCGGCGGTCCTGCTGCTCGCGGCGGCGGCGCTCCATCCCACCGCGGCGGCGTGGTTCGTGGTGTGGATC
The DNA here is from genome assembly GCA_046726015.1 of Acidobacteriota bacterium. GTDB lineage: Bacteria > Acidobacteriota > Vicinamibacteria > Vicinamibacterales > 2-12-FULL-66-21 > QHWT01. Next base: position 11,053 of record JBKOZS010000159.1, on the reverse strand, counting down.
ACCGTTGCCGTGTGGGTGGTCCGGCCCGAGTGGCGCCGCGTCATGCTCACGATTGCCGGTGTTGGTGTCGCAGCAGGAGCGTTCAGCGTGACGGTGGGTCCGCTTGCAGGACGGCTGACGCGGATGGATGCCGAGTGGCTGGCCGTGATCGCCGACAAGGACTACCTGTTCCCGCTGTCGTGGCCACTCGATGCGTGGGTGACCAACCTCGTCGCGATTCCGATCATCATCGTTGGCTGGCGCGCGCGGAAGCGCACCGGCGCGCTCGTCGATCGAGAGACGGCGCTGGTCGCAGGCGCGCTCGCGCTGGTCGTCTTTTTCTTCTGCTGGCTGCCCTTCAACGCCGCGCGGGTGGCACTGGCCGTCCAGCTTCAGGTGAGCCGGGTGTTCTGGATGCTGGATGTGTTCGCAACGATGTATCTCGTCTGGATGCTCACCGGCAGGACCGCTCGCCGCGCGGCCATCGTGGCGGTCGTCATCGTGCTGGTGTCGGCGGCGCGTGGGGCTTACATCATGTTCGTGCAGTTTCCTGACCGGCGGATCTTCGCCATCGATCTGCCCGCCGGCGACTGGCGCGACGCGATGACGTGGGTACGGCAGACGCCGACCTCGACCGGGTGGCTCGCGGATCCATACCACGCTGCGCGCTATGGCTCGAGCGTGCGAGCGGCCGGTCAGCGCGACGTGTTCCTCGAACAGCTGAAAGATACCGCGCTTGCGATGTACGATCGGGATATCGCGATGCGCGTTGCCGACCGCGAACGCGCGTTGACGTCGATCCAATGGGACTCGCCGCAAGGGGCGCGCGCGCTGGCCGGGCGCTACGATTTGGACTATCTGCTGGTCGGACACCCGGTCGACCTGCCGCTCGCGCACCAGGCCGGGTCGATCTTCATCTACCGCTTACGTTGATCCGATGAACGCTTTCGTACCGCATCCCCGCCTGACGTGGGGACATTCGATGACCGTGTACTGCTGGGCCGCGCCACGGCGCCTGACACTTCCAGTTCCCGAAGATCGGCTCTTCCCGGTGACGCCGGACACGCAGGTGCTGGCGCACTGCTACTGGCAAGCCGACCGTCGCGCGCATCCCACGTTGATCGGACTGCACGGACTCGAGGGATCGAGCACCGCTCACTACATGCGGGGCATCGCGCACAAGGCACTCCGCGCCCGGTTCAACGTCGTGCTGTTGAACCAGCGCAATTGCGGCGGTACCGAGCACCTCGGGCCCGGCCTCTATCATTCCGGGCTCACCGACGACCCTGCCTTCGTAATCAAAGCGTTCACCCGCGAAGGCCTCGACCGCATCGTCGTGGCCGGCTACTCGCTCGGCGGCAACCTCGCGCTGAAGCTGGCCGGCGAACATCCGCCATCGGAGCTGCCGGCGCTGAAGGCCGTGTGCGCCGTTTCGCCGGTCCTCGAGCTCGAACAGTGCGTGCGCGCGCTCGAACGACGATCCAATTTCATTTACCAGTGGAACTTCGTGCGCAACCTGAAGGCGCGCATGCGGCGGAAGGATCGCTGCTGGCCCGGGCGATTCGCGCTCGATGCGCTCCCGCGCGTCAGGACGGTTCGCGAGTTCGACGCCGTCTATACCGCGCCGTATTTTGGATTCGGGAGCGCCGAGGATTACTACCATCGCGCCGCGGCGATGCGTGTCGTCCCGCGCGTCCAGATTCCGGCGCTCGTCATCGCGGCTGCTGACGATCCCTTTGTCCCGGTCGACGCCTTCCGCGAACCGGCGCTCACCGACAATCCCAACATTCGATTGATCGTGACCGAACACGGCGGCCATTGCGGATTCCTTGGCCGCGCGTCAGATGGGGATGATGATGGGTATTGGGCGGAGAAGATGGTCGTGGATTTCGCTCAGGAGTTCGCCTGAGCGGTCAGCATGGATTCGAGCGTCTTCGCAAACTCCGGCCCGATCCCCTGCTCTTCGTGTTTGAAGTAGACGAAGGCATCCCCGGTCACGGGCAAACCGCGAATGACCGTCGCCCAGCGCTGGAGATCAGCGGGCTGGTAGCCTTCGTCGCGCAGGCGGAAATACGCGTAGTCGGCCGTCGTCACGACCGGCGTGCTCATCTTCTCGCTGTCGGCAATGCAGAGCGCAACGTTTCGGCAGCGTAACAGGTCGAAGACCGCCTCGTCGTGCCATGACGCGTGTCGAAATTCGAACGCCGCGCGCGTCCCTTCCGGCAGCAACTCGAGAAACGAGCCCAGCACCCCATCGTCGCGCTTGAAGTTCGGCGGCAGCTGAAACAACAGCACACCAAGTTTTGACCCGAGCGTCGCCGCGGTGCGGCAGAACGCCTGCGTCAGCTCTTCGCAGCGCTGCAGTTTGGAGTCGTGCGTGATCCGCCGCGGCGCTTTCAGCGTGAACGTGAACTGAGGGGGCGTTCCCTGGGCCCAGCCTCCCAGGAGCGATGCCGTGGGAATCCGATAGAAGGTGTAGTTGACCTCGACGGTGCGGAACCGTTCGGCGTAGTAGGCCAGCATCTTCGACGTCGGGAACTTCTCGGGATAGAAGGTCCCTCGCCATTCGGGGTAGTTGTAGCCGGAGGTGCCGACGAGAATCGTCATGGCTGTCAATGCTAAATGCCGAATGCCAAATGCCGAAGGCAATTGCAATCGGCCGGCTGTAAAGATCCGAACGGAGTCGCTTCTGCGACCGACAACGACCTGTCAATCCCGAATGAATGGCGGCGCCGGCGGGTTCGGTTTCGGGAAATGGCCGTCCCATGGACGGACAGTGACACGCCGTGAGCTCCCCAACTGCAACCGCGTAACCGACACAAGAGTATAGAGTTACTCCTCATCGCCGTCTTGGCAGCTGTCTGGCTCTCCACGAGCGTCGCTCGATTCGGAGTTCCTCTTGATCGTGGTGAGGATCGCGTAGAGCTGAGTTGATTCATCGATAAGAGGCGCGGCAGCCTCTTTCAGAGGAGGGTCGGCATAGGCGATAAGTCGGAGCCAGTATCGCGACTCGCGGCTCTCCTTGCGAGCAATCGAAACCTTCGATCGGAAATCCGGTTTCGACTGTCCTGCATCCGCCTCTTCGAGGTTTGCGCCGACGGAAGTGCCGGCCTTCAGGAGCTGCCGACCAAGCTCCCGTGTGAGCGGATGGTAGCTGAAGAGGGGCCGACAGAAGTCAACGATGCGGCATGCAAAGAGGAACGAGCGGTCTTGGATGTTGTATGGAATTTCCATGTCGCGCGATGAGTGCAGAAGCCATACCTCGGTGGTTTTGCTAGGAATTTGTGAAGATCGCACCCGAAAGTACGCAGAATCCGCGAAGCGGTCCAAGGACGGATTGGCGAGTTTTTGCGATCGGCATTTGGCATTCAGCATTTGGCATTGACACGCGTCATTCGTCATTCGTCATTGACACCCTCTCATGATCAACGACTTACGCTACGCGTTCAGAGTCCTCCGAAAGAACCCCGGCTTCACTCTCGCGGCGGTTCTGACGCTGATGCTGGGCATCGGCGCAAACGCGGCGATCTTCAGCATCGTGAACACCGTCCTGCTGAAGCCCCTGCCATTCGCCACGCCCGAGCGGATCTACATGGGCGCGGAATTCAATCGGCAGAATCCCGAGCGCCGCTTCAACTTTTCCTCGCTCGACTTTCTCGACTGGCAGGCGCGCACCACGACATTCGAGAAGATCGCGGGGTACGTCGGCACGGGGTTTACGTTCACCGGCGACGGCGAGCCGGAGCTGGCGATTGGAGTGCAAGCCTCGCCGGAGTTGTTCGCCGTCCTGGGCGTGCGGCCGCTGCTCGGCCGCGTGCTGACGGCTGACGAAGCGGAAGTCGGCAAGGACCAGGTGATGGTCCTCAGCTACGGGCTGTGGAAACGGCGGTATGGCGGTGACCCGCTGATCGTCGGCCGCACGATCACCGCGAACGGGAAGCCCTACACGATCGTCGGAGTGATGCCCGCGTCGTTCGTGTTCCCGTCGACGCGCTACGAGTTGTGGGTGCCGTTCGCGTTCCGTGGCAACACCCAGCAGTGGATCAACCGCTACTCGCACTTTCTCCGGGTCGTCGGCCGGCTGAAGCCTGGCGTTTCTGCTGACGCGGCGGCCGCGGAGATCGGGACAATCGCCCGCTCGCTCGAGCAGCAGTACCCGGAAACGAATCGGAACCTCGGCGCGACGATTACGTCGCTGACCGAGTCCGTCATTGGCGACGTGCGGCGCGCACTGCTCGTACTCCTCGGAGCCGTCGCCTTCGTGCTGCTGATCGCGTGCACCAATGTCACGAACCTGTTGCTCGCGCGCGCCAGCATGCGCCAGCACGAACTGGCGATTCGAACGGCGCTTGGCGCCGGCCAGGCGCGGATCGTCCGGCAGCTGCTGACCGAAAGCGTGCTTCTGTATCTCGCGGGAAGTGCCGGCGGGTTGCTCCTCGCCGCCTGGGGACTGGAGCTCGTCAAGCGACTGGGTCCGGGTGAGCTGCCACGTCTCGATGAAGTCGCGCTCGATGCGCGTGTCTTCCTCGTCGTGCTCGCGGTATCGCTCGTGACAGCGCTCGCGTTCGGCCTGCTCCCGGCGCTTCAGGGCGCCTCCCCTGATGTGACCGCGCGGCTCAAGTCAGCGATGCGGGGCAGCACAGGGGGGAGCGAGCGCCGCCGGATGCGCGCGGCCCTCGTTGTTGTGGAAGTCGCGCTATCGCTGGTGCTGCTCGTGGGCGCCGGCCTCGCGATCAAGAGCTTCGTGCGGTTGCAGTCGGTGGACACCGGATTCGACACCACGCGTGTCCTGACGTTCGGCACGCCGTTCTCCGAAGTCCAATACCGGGACGCCGCGCGTATCCGCGAGGTTCACGGACGCCTGGTCGAGCGGCTGCGCTCGGATCCGACCTTCGAGGCCGTGGCGACCACGACGGCCCTCCCGCTGACCGGCCAGGATCTCGCGAACTCCATCGCGATCGAGGGGCGCCCGCCTTCGCCAGATGGCGACAGCCTGTCAGCGGGCATTCGAGGGATCAGCCCGGACTACTTCCGCGTACTCGGTATTCCGATCAAGCGTGGGCACGCGTTTACCGCCGCGGATCGCGATGGCGCGCCGCTCGTCGCCATCGTCAACGAGACGCTCGCGCGACAGTTGTGGAGCGGAACGGATCTCATCGGCAAGCGGCTGAAACTCGCCGACGCCGCGAGCGATGCCCCGTGGCACACGGTCGTTGGCGTCGTCGGCAACGTCACGCATCGATCGCTCGACCAGGCGCCCGGACCTGAAGTCTACGTGCCATACCCCCAGCTCGATGGCGGCTTTCTCACGCAGTGGGGCCGCGGCGTGTCCGTCGTGATCCGAACGCGCAACGGCTCCGCGGATGCTGCGAACAGAATCCGCGCGCTCGTCCACGACGTCGATCCGAATCTGCCGGTCGCACGGCTTCAGCCGATGTCCGAGCTGCTGACGGAAGCGGTCGCGCAGCCGCGCTTTCGGTCGACACTGCTGGCCCTGTTTGCGCTCGTGGCGCTCGTCCTTGCCGCGATCGGGATCTTCGGGGTGATGTCGTACTTCGTCACCCAGCGGACGCAGGAAATCGGCATTCGCATGGCGCTCGGGGCAGACCGCCGCGACGTGCTGCGATTGGTCGTGGGCCGCGGACTCGTGCTCGTCGCGGTCGGCATCGGCGCCGGAATCGCGGGCGCCCTCCTGTTGACGCGATGGATGCAGACCCTCCTCTTTCAAGTGCAATCGACCGATCCCGCCACATTCGTGGGCGTCTCGCTGCTGCTCGCCCTCGTGGCATTTCTCGCGAGCTACCTGCCGGCACGCCGCGCGGTGTCCGTCGATCCCGTGACGGCCTTGCGGGCCGAGTAGGATGAACGAAACGGCATGAGAGACTTCCGTCTCGCCGCACGCGTGCTCACGCACAGCCCGGGCTTCACAATCGTTGCCGTGGTCACGCTGGCGCTCGGCATCGGGCTGAACACGACCCTCTTCGGCATCATCAACCCGCTGCTCTTTCGACCGCTGCCGGTTCGCGACCAGGGATCGCTCGTGCGGATCTCGTCAGCGTCAGCCAGGCCGGATGGTCCGTAGGGCAACGTGACCTACCCCGATCTCCTCGATTACCGTGCGCGGCGCGACGTGCTGGCAGACGCCGCCGCGTTCACCGACAGCACGATGGCGCTGCGCGCCGGGGATGGCGCCCTGCGGCTGACCGGACAGGTTGTCACCGCGAACTACTTCTCGCTGCTGGGCGTGACGCCGGCGCTCGGCCGTGCGTTCCTGCCGGCCGAAGACGAGACGCCGGGAGCCCATCCGGTCGTGGTGATCAGCGATGCGTTATGGCGGCGCGAGTTTGGATCGTTTCCAACGGCGGTCGGACGCTCGGTCGCCCTGAATGGCGCCGCCTACACGGTCGTCGGCGTGGCGCCGCGGGGGTTCGCCGGTGTCGACGTGTTTTCTCCCGCCGACGTCTGGGTGCCGATCTCGATGGCCCGCGAAGCCATCCCCGAGCTTCGCGATCCGGCGTCCCGGGGCACCTGGTGGCTGCATGGCATCGGCCGGCTCGCGCCCGGCGCATCGATTGTGGCTGCACGCGGAAGCCTGACGGCGGCCGCCGCCGCAATCGCCCGCGAATTCCCCGCGACACACGCCAGCGCCACGGTGCGCGTCGACGCCTTTCACGGCGCCGAACCGTCCGATCGAGCCGGGGTGATGCAGGTATCGGCGCTGTTGCTCGGAGTGACGCTGATCGTGCTGTTCATCGCGTGCGCGAACGTCGCCGGTCTGCTGCTGTCGCGCGCGGCATCCCGCCAGCGTGAAATCGGAATCAGGCTCGCGCTCGGCGCGACACGCGGGACGCTCGCGCGCCAGTTGTTCGCGGAAAGCGTCATGCTGGCCGCGTGCGCGGCGGCACTGTCCCTGCTGCTGTCGATGTGGACGACCGAGGCGGCGGTCCGGCTGCTGGATTTGCCGGGCGAGCTGGATCCGCGCCTCGACTGGCGCGGGGTCGCATTCACGATTGCCGTGGCCATGGCGGCCGCGCTCGTGTTCGGCCTCACGCCGGCGTTGCGGGCGGCGGGACAGGATCTGCTGCCGTCGCTCAGGTCGGAACCGGGCGCGGACGCGCTCCCCCGAAGCTCGCGTCTGCAGCGCGCGATCGTCGCCGGCCAGCTGGCGCTTTGCCTGATGCTGCTTGTTGGCGCCGGCCTGTTCCTTCGCGCACTGCTGACGGCCTCGCGCATGGACGTGGGCTTTGCATATGCGGACCGGGTCTCCCTGTCGATGGACCTCCGGATGCAGCGATACGCGCCCGCGAAGGCCGCCGCGTTCTATCGAGAGCTTGTCGCCCGCGTCCAGGCGCTTCCCGGGGTCAGGCGCGTCACGCTTGCCGAGAACGTGCCGATGGGCGGCCGCGTGTCGGTCTCCGGTCTCGAGTTTCCTGGCCGGCCGCGCGATCCTGATGCCCGGCCGCCGCGCGCGGCGGTGAATCACGTGTGGATCGGGTTCTTCGACACGCTCGGCGTCCCGATCCTCAGGGGCCGCGACTTCACGAGCGCCGATCTCACTGCGCCCTCCGAAGTCGCCATCATCAGTGAGTCGATGGCCGCGCGCTTCTGGGCTGGTCAGGACGCCATCGGACAGCAGTTCTCGCTCGGCAGTCGCGAACGTCCGCTGACGATTGTGGGCATCGTGCGCGACACGCTGGTCGACGAATTCAACGAGCGTCCGTGGTCGTCGGTCTACGTGCCGTACGCACCGGAGCCTGCCGCGCTGTCGTTGATCGCGTGGAGCAACGCCCCACCCGCCGACACCATCCGCGCGATCGAGAACACCATCCGCGGAATGGATGCCGACCTGCCCCTGTTCAAGTCGATGCCGCTGTCGGGCCATATCGCGGACCGGATGGATGCGGAACGCGCGCTCTCGCGCATGCTCACGGTGTCCGCCGCTCTAGCCCTGCTGCTCGCTTCGCTCGGACTCTACGGCGTCATGGCGTATACCGTGACGCGGCGTCAGCGGGAGATCGGCGTTCGCGTGGCGCTCGGCGCCACCAGCGCGGATATCGTGCGCCTCTTCGTCGGCGAGGGCATGCGGCTCTCGCTGTTCGGTGCGCTGGCCGGACTGATACCCGCGATCATCGTTTCAAAGCTACTTGGCTCCGAGCTCGTGGGCGTGACCACGTTCGATCCTGCAACCTTCGCGGGAACGACAGCGATGCTCGCAACTGTCAGCCTGTTGGCCGCGTGGCTTCCGGCGCGCCGCGCGCTCGGCGTCGACCCGATGACGGCGATGCGATCTGAATAGGAGCGACTGATGCTCAACGACCTGCGATTCGCGGCCCGCATGCTCCGTCGCAGCCCGGGCTTCACGCTGGCAGCCCTCGTCGTCCTTACGCTGGGAATTGGCGCGACCACGACGATGTTCGGAGCGACGAACGCGGTGCTGTTGCGGCCCCTGCCCTTCCCTGACGCAGATCGGTTGTTCGTGGTCCGCGAAACACGCGCACAAGCGGGACTCGAGCGAACCGTGGTCTCTGCCGAGGAGTATCTGACCTGGACCCGCGGCAGCCGGGTGATCGAAGACGCCGCCATCGTCAGCTACCCCGGTCTTGCGGTGGCCATCGGGAACGAGCCCGATCGGCTGTCTGCGCTACGCGTATCTGCGGAGTACTTTCCGCTGCTCGGCATTACACCGGTCGCCGGAAGGCCGTTCACGCGCGATCACGAGCAACCGGGCCGCGGCGACGTGGTCCTTATCAGCTATCGCCTGTGGCAGGACCGGTTCGGCGGTGCGTCCGACGCGATTGGCCGCTCCATCCGAATTGAAGGCAAACCTGCCGTGATCTTAGGCGTGCTGCCACCGAGGTTTTCGTTCGACGGCCGGATCGATGTGATCGTTCCGGAAACATTGACACCCGAACTGGCGGCTGCGGACCAGGGACATGCGTTCGACATCTACGCGCGCCTTGCGCCGGGTGTGACGCGCGAGCAAGCGATCAACGAGCTCACGAGGACCGCACTGGCCGCTGAGCGTGCGCCCAAGCACCTCCTGGGCGTGACGCTCGTGCCGCTCAAGGACGAGATCGTCGGCGACGCCCGCACGCCAATGCTCGTGCTGTTCGCGGCGGTCGGGTGCGTGCTCCTGATCGCATGCGCGAACCTTGCCAACCTGCTCCTCGCGCGCGGAACCGCCCGTCAGCGAGAGATCGCGATTCGCTCGGCGCTTGGCGCCGGCCGGGCACGTGTCGTCCGCCAGCTCGTGACGGAAAGCCTTCTGCTTTCCATAATCGGAGGAGTGGCCGGCGCGCTGCTCGCGATGTGGCTGACGGACATGCTGGGTCGTGCGGCCGCAGCGTCCATCCCGCGCGCCGATGAAATCCACGTTGACGTGCGAGCGCTGCTGTTTGCGATGGGCATCTCGGTGCTGGCGGGGGTGATTTTCGGGCTCGTCCCGGCGCTGCACGCGTCACGCACCGATGTGAACGCCACGTTGAAACAGGAGGGACGCGGCGCCTCCGGCGGGCGGCAGCGCGCGCTGAGCGCGTTTGTCGTGGCCGAGATTGCGCTGGCACTCGTCCTTCTCGTTGGCGCGGGCCTGCTGCTCGCCAGTTTCGGCAAGCTGCGCAACGTCGATCCCGGGTTCGACGCGCAACGGGCGCTCGTTGTGCCCGCCTTCCTTCCGGAGTGGAAATATCCCACTCGCGAGGCGCTTCGCGCCTTCTTTGTGAGGGCGGAAACCGACCTCCGCGCGCTGCCAGGTGTCGCTGCCGCGGGGGCCACGAATGCGTTGCCACTGTCAGGCGACAACTCGTCGGGATCTCTTACGATCGAAGGACAGCCGGCCCCGACAGCCGCGACGCGGCCGAACGCCGATCGGCGGTCGGTAACGCCCGGGTATTTTGCTGCGCTCTCCATGCGCGTGCTCGCCGGGCGAGTTTTCACGGCGGCCGACAATGAGGAGGCGCCGCTGGTCGTCGTGGTGAGCCGCGGCTTCGCGGATCGGTACTGGCCGGGTCAGGATGCGGTTGGCAAGCGTCTGAAGCTGGCACGCTTCGAGTCCGACGCGCCGATGCGCACGGTGATCGGCGTCGTCAACAACGTGCAGCACGCGGACCTCAGCGAACAACCGCGCCCGGTTGTGTACTATCCGCACGCTCAGGGCCCGGATTCCGGCATGCAACTCGTGGTGCGATCGACGACCAGTCCGGCGGCAATCGCGGGGGCCGTTCGCGAGGCGATGCGACGGCTCGACGCGGACCTGCCGGTCACGGCGTTGCGGCCGCTGTCGGACCTCGTGCAGAACTCACTGCTCGATACGGAGATCGCGCTGTCGTTACTCGGAAGTTTTGCGCTGCTCGCAATCCTGCTCGCCGCCGCCGGCGTTTACGGTGTCATGGCCTATGCAGTCGCACAGCGTGCGACCGAGTTTGGTATTCGCATCGCGCTCGGCGCGTCCCCGGGCGATCTCGTCCGGCTGGTCGGCCGCCAGGGACTCACGCTGACTGCCACCGGCATCGCCATCGGCCTGGTGGGCGCGCGGCTCGCGAGCTCCGCGCTCACCGAAATGGTCTATGGCATCCGCCCGTCAGATCCACTCGTGTTTGCTTCTACGGCAGCGTTGCTCGCCCTGATCGCGCTCAGTGCGTGCATCATCCCGGCGCTGCGCGCGTTGCGAGTCGACCCGATCGTTGCCTTGAAGGCACAGTGAGACACCCATGTCCGACCTCAGATACGCCATCCGCACCCTGGCCAAGAGTCCCGGTTTCACGACGATTGCGCTGCTGACCATTGCGCTTGGCATCGGCGCGAACACCGCAATTTTCAGCGTCGTCAACGGCGTCCTGCTGCGGCCGCTGCCGTTCAAGGATGAAAGTCGCATCGTGCGCGTCTGGCGCCCGACGTCGGACGAACCGCGGGGCAATCATTCCGCCGGCGATTTCCTCGATATTCAGCGCGACAACCGGACGCTCGAGGCGATCACGGGAATCCGCAACGACGTCTTCGCGGTTTCCGCGACCGGCGGCGAGCCGCAGCAGCTGCAGGGTGCGTGGGTGACGATCGACTTCTTCGACGTCCTCGGCAC
>JBKOZS010000158.1:0-25443 GCA_046726015.1 Acidobacteriota bacterium | reverse complement strand
GTTCTCAGGCACGTAGAACAGCCCGGTATCGGGTGAATACGCCGGAGGCGGCCAGTTCGTGATGCTGCCGTTGACGATCGCACCGGGAATGCTGGCCACCTTCTCCGGGTTCAGCATGGGCCGTCCCTTGTCGTCGAGCCCCTTCGCCCAGTTCGCAACACTGCTGAACCTGCCCGTGGCGATGTGTTCGCCGCTGACCCGGTCGACGGTGAAGAAGAAGCCGTTGCGGGCAGCTGTCGAGACGAGCTTGCGCGCGCGGCCGTTGACCACCGCATCGATCAGTACTGGTGTCTGGGCCGAATCCCAATCGTGCATGTCGCGCGGCGACGTCTGGTAATACCACGCCATCCTGCCGGTATCGACGTTCACTGCGATCAAGGAGCAGGTGAACAATCCGACTCCCTCGCCGCGTCCGGCCGGCGTGTAGGCCGGAGTCGGATTGCCGGTACCGAAGATGTAGTACCTCGTCTCCGCATCGAAAACACCAGGCACCCACACCTGTCCGCCGCCGTGCCGGGCGGCATCGAGGCTCGGCCAGGTCTCCAGCCCGGGATCGCCCTGATTCATCGGTACCGTGTAGAAGATCCACTGACGCTTCCCGCTCTCCGGATCGTACGATTGCAGGAACCCTGGCGCGTCGAGGTCGTTGCCCGTACCCACGATCACGTGATCGTCGATGATGATCGGCGCCATCGACGAGAAGTACTGCTGATCGAAGTCGGCGATCGGTACGCGCCACACTTCCTGACCGGTGCCGGCATCCAGCTTCACCAGGAAGTTGTCGTGGAACTCGGTAAAGAGGAATTTGCGCCACATGCCGACGCCGCGGTGTCCGGTGTGCGTGCCGCCGCGCGTCTTCCAGTAGAACTGCCAGAGGATCGTCCCGTCGCGCGCATCGACTGCCCAGAGGTTGTCCGGCGATGTCGCGTAGAGCACGCCATCGACCGTCAGGATCGATCCGGTGATCCGCGCGGGACCGCTTGCGTTGTATTCGCCGCTCCCTTCTCCCGCGACGATGAGCGGAAAGTCAGGTCCTCCCCCGCGTCCGCCACCGCCGCCTCCGAAGCCAGGAGCGCCGCCGCCTCGCCCGCTCGGGCCTGAACCCTGGACGAACCCGCGCGACAGCCACGCCAACCCGAGGTTCTTGACCGTCGTCTGATTGATCTGCGTAAGCGAGCTGTAACGTCTGCCGCTGTAATCACCCGAATACGTCGGCCATGATTCTCCGAGCGGCTTCATGAGCGAGGCGGGATCGAGGCCGCCCGGCGCCTGCGCAAAGATGCCAGTGGGAGCGAGCAGGATAATCAGAACCAGTGTGCGTCTCAGCATGATGGGCGTTACTTGATGGTCCAGAGATAAGCCGTGACGTTGTGCATGTCCTTCTCGGCGAGCGTCGGCACCAGCGTCCGGTGAGCTGCCGATGGATCGCGCACGTCAACCTCTGGCACGTCGCCCTTGCGCGCGAACGTCCGCCGCGTCCCATCTTCCTGGATGAGCGTGACGATGAAGTCGTCGAGGCGCACGAGACGCCCTTCGATCGGAGTACCAGATGCCGGGGTCACAACGACGGTGACGGGTCGCGCCTGCGCGTCCTCTGAGGCACCGCGCCCGCGGCCGCCGCGGCCACCGCGGCCGCCCGACACCCAGCGGTCCTGCAGCGCGCGTGGATCGCTCACGCGAGAGGCGATCCCCTTCAGGTCGCCGGAGACCGAGTGACAACTGCTGCACTTCGCGCCGAAATACGCCTGGCCCGCAGCCGCGTCGCCAACCAGTACCTTTTCCGGTGGAACCATCTCGCCGGCAGGAGGCCGTCCCTGCGCACCGGCCTGCGCCAGCACGCTGTGCAGGTACTCGGCAATCGCGGTGATGTCGCCCGGCGGCAGCGCGAACGGCGGCATTGGCGGTGCGCCCGGCGTCGGGCTCGGCCGTCCCGCTTGCACGATCGGCCCGATCAGCTCGCCGTGCTGATCGCTGAGAACGGTCTGCGACCGGAGCAGGTTCGGACCACCGAGCTGGCCGCCGCGCAGGTCCATCCCGTGGCACGCCGCACAGTTCCCCTCGTAAAGTCCCTTGCCACGCGCGACAACCGCCTGGTCGGCGAGTACCCGCTGTTGCTGCGGGAAGTTCGGGCGTGGTGGCCCTGCCTGTCCGCGTCCACCCTGTCGCCCGCCCCCTGCGGCCGGCGGCGCAGGCTCCTGCGCACCGTTAATCTGCACGAACGCAAGCACGGCAAACGTCACGCTTGCCAGGATTCGATTGATGTTGGTCATAAGAGGCGAGCGCCGATTGTAGTCCAGGACAGTCGATCTTGCTGGCGGATGACGTCACCCTTCATATGATGTGCATCTCGCCCTCCGGGTTACTTCGCGCGCGGTTGCAAACGGAACAGCCGCCATGCCCACAAACAGAGTGCGCCGGCGACGATGCCGATGCCCGGGCCCTCAATGATGAACCCGGGGTCGGACGTCAGTCGTGATGATTCTGCAACGGTCCGCAGGAGATGCGCGAGCGCGAGCAGGGCGAACAATACCCCGGTGGTCGCGAGATAGGCTTTCATAGCATCTCTCCTTGTTCGTCACTGAAACGACGCAATGTAGTCGAAGAATTCCCGCTCCACCGCGCGCAGGTTGTCTAGTCCTGCCACACGGGACTGTTCGAATAGACGAAGATCACCCGGCGGCCCTTGGGTAGCCACCACAACACCGTTGTCATCTGCAGCGCCCAGGCAACAAGGAACCAGGCGGCGAGCCACGCCGGCAGGAACAGCAAAATCCAGGCGGGTGCGAGAACGAACAGCAATACGACTGCCCAGATCGTCGATTGCCTGCGTCGAAACGTGTCCTCGGTGCTGTGGCCCGGCATCCTCGTCAGCGCGTCGACTCCGACGGCAGCAGCGTCCGCTCGTCACTCAGGAAATACGCGGTCCGGCTGCGATCGATGAAGTGCCGTTCGTCGTCCGTCGAGGCTTGCCATTCGGCGCTTTTGCGCGCCCGCAGAACCGCTTCGATATCGTCAAACCATAGTTCGACCATGCCATCGAAGCTCGGTGCGTCAGCGTCTCGCGGGTCGTGAATCGCTGGACTCTGGACCAGGCGGCGAAGGCCAGGAATGCGCAAACCAATGGGCCCGTGGACGTCGCGCCAGTAGCGGGAGAACTCTTCAAACGTCAAGTCTGGCTTTTTCGCGAAGCAATAGACCAGTTTGATCATCGACTTTCGTGGGCCGCGTCCTGCAACGTCAGGGCATAGCACACCACGTCCTGCGCAACGCCAGGGGCGAGATTCGGAAACTCACTTTGCCGGGTCGAGCTGGCGTCGCGCGCGAACCCGCACTTTTCGAGCACACGCTGTGACGTCCGGTGTTCAGGGTGACACTGGGCGTAAAGACGCACCACGCCAATCCGGTTTGCAAGGTCGACCATGGCCCTGAGGGCTTCCGTGGCGTAGCCGTATCCCCAGGCAGCCTTTGTCAGCACGTAGCCGGTCACCGCCTCGGTTGCGCTCTCGCCTTCGAAGGCCAGGCCCGTTCCTCCAAGCAACCGACCGTCGGCCCGTGCGCGGATCAGATAAGGGCCGGCTGGCCACTGCTCCCACTGGGCGGCGCTGAACTTCAGAAACGCCTCGGTATCGCTGACAGATTGATGCCGTGGCCATCCCAGATACCGAGTGACCTCCGGATCGCTGGCGTAGCACTCGAAGATCGCCGCGGCATCGGCCGGCGCGGGCGCGGACAAAATCAGTCGCTCCGTTTGCACATGCAGTGGCGCTTTCAAGAACTTCCCTGAGACTAGAGTTGGAGCGAACCTGGCAAAATCGTCTTACGCATCACGACGCTCGCGATTGCACGACCAGACATCAGCCGCGTCTCTCCACGCGACACCTCGACGAATCCATTGGCCTTGTAGAACTCGACGCCCGCCAGCGAGGCCTCGACCTGGATCGTTGTTGCGCCGCCCGCCAGCGCGTGCGCTTCTGCCAATCGCAACAGAGCCGAGCCAATGCCGCGTCGTGCCGCAACCCCTCTGACGTAGACCGACGCCCCATGCAGCAAGCCGCTGATGCAGTAGTCGCTTGCAAAGCCGAGAACCGCAGGCTTTCCTTCGATCGCCGCGGTGGCGATAAAGAATACCTCGCCGCCGTTCATCGCGTTGACATACACCTCACCCGTCAGGCCCGCTGCCCAGTCATCAACGACAGTCGGCGGGTAATACGCAGGTCCGAGCGATCGAATTGAATCGAGATGCGCCTCGCCAATGTCGTCCGCATCCGACGCCGTTGCCTCGCGCATCTGGTATTCGGCATTTTCCATGACGTCCGCTCAGGGCCCGGGCATGTGCAGATGGAGCCCGGTGCAGGCCTAGTTTACAGGTGGGCACAAGATGCCGCCGCCGACCGGCGCCTTACTGGATGTCGCCGGTGATGCAGGCGAGAGCATAGCTGCGATGCTCGTCGCTCAGGTGCGGATTCTGTTGGAGGTACGCTGTGATGGCGCTCTCGGTATCCGGATGTCGCAAGTGCCCGAGACCGTGAAGCGCCGCGAGCTGGCATGGGATGGACTCGATGACGAGAATCTGCTGCAGCGCCGCGAACATCGCACTCTGAACCCGGCGGTCCTCGGCGTCGACATCCGGATGTCGCGTCGGGACGCAGTAGCCGTAGGCCAACGCGTCCCAGAACATATATGCGGAGGTCTCGAGCGGGTCGTGCGCAAACAGCCGCCGGTATAAGTCGACGGTCGATCCGATCAACGAGGCGCGGTCGTGCCAGGGAACCTCGCTGTCCCACAACACGTCCTCGAGCGCGCCGGAGGCGCCTGAAATGAGAAACCAGAATCCCTGCTCCATTTGATCGCGCGTGTAGCGCGACCGAAGCGGCTGCGGGTTCCGGAAGATGCTGGTGAGATTGGCGACGTGCTCGGCCGGTTCGAAGACGATTTCAGATTGCCACCACCAGCTCATATGCGCGGTGCCGCCGGACACGGCGTGATTGAAAATGCCGTCCGCCACACGGGTGAGATCGCGGCCTCGAAGGTCGATGCGCATCGGTCTACACGATCGGAGATGGGAGGCAGCCGCGGAATCGCAGGACGCTACTTCGTCCAGCCGCACTCCTTCGCCTCGGGCCCGATCAGTTCGGTCAGGCCTTGCACATTGAACTGGGCCACCACGTCGTTGGCATTGTGAGGACTGTAGCCAAACCGCAGGGTCTGCGCTTGCAGCAGGCGCTGCGTGAAGGCGGTGCCGTCCGGCGCAAACAGCGCGTCGTGGTCGTCAGCATCCGGCCAGTGTTCAGTCCTGACGGACTCGCCGTCCAGGCTGATGGTGACGGTCTTCCCCTCCGCGCGCGGCTCGATCCTGGTCGGCGACCCGACGTAAACGAACGCCTGCGTGGATTTCGAGATACACCGCACGACGAGCGATGGACGCACCGGCCCGAACCACGTCTGGACGATGTTGTCGGCCGGCAATTCGAACGCCGCACCGCGCCGCCGCTCGCCAAGCCAGTGCGCGCGGTTCTCAGTGCTCCACTTCTGCCCATCGTTGCTTCTCGACGGAGCCGGAGACGAAGGGCGAGCCGCAGCCGCAGGGGCCGGGGCGGCATTCGTCGGTGCCGTCGAGGCGCTCGGAGACGCACCGCCGCGACTGGACAGGAATCCGAACGCAGGTATTCCCACAGCCGCTACGCCCACCGCGATGAGCATCAACCGGCGACGATCGACACGGCGATGAACAGCGGGCTTTGCCGGCGGCGTCGCCGGTTCGCTAGCCGGCTGCGGCTCCGTCAGCCGTGCGGTCGGCGCCTCCGTCAGCGGTGCGGTCGGCGGTTCCGTCAACGGTGCTGACGCCACATTGTCCGCTTCGACGAGTGCAGCAGCCCACGCGCTGCATGCGTCACAGGTCGTCGCGGGTCCCGGAATCTCGCGCGCGCATTCGGTACAGCGATTCAAGGTAACGCCCCTCAGCCCGTTAGCTCGTTGACACACGTCGGGCTGGCCGTGGGGTCGGCAAGGGTTGTGCCAGTGAGTGGGACTCGCGGCGGAGGCTGACGTTCGTCAAAAAGCATGGTGACGGCGGATCGCGTGCTTACGAAGCTGTCAGCAGGATGTCACTTTCGTGCGCAGGCTACTCGGCTCCTGTCATCTCACCTTTGACCTGGACGACACAGAACAAGTTGTCGTCGGGGTCGGCGAGCACAACGAAGTCGTCTCCTCGGCGATATCTCCACGGATAGCGAACGGCCCCTAACTCGAGGAGCCTCGCCACTTCCCCCTCCTGATCGCTTGTGTAGAGGTCCAGGTGCAATCGACTCCGTCTTCCCGTGCGGCGCTCCGGAGTCTTGTCCAGGGAGACATTCGGACCTCGCCCCGACGGGTCGCGCAGCACCACCCATCCACTCTTCGCCGGCTCCCTCGGGACGTAGTGAAGCGCCGCCTGCCAGAACGCGAGCATCCTGTCGAATTCGTAACAACGGATGACAATCGAACCGATTCTCATACCCAAGCGTAACCAGTCGTCGCCGCAGCGGTCGCACGGGATCTCCAAGGTAATTTCCAACCCATGCCGCACGCTAGGCGACTTCAATGCCGAGGCGTCCTCTTCGTAGAATGCTGGCGTTTTTGCATGGAGTAGAGGACGCGCAGTTCAAACCGCGCAGAATCTGCGCATGCGTCGCGTCAAGCACATTGCAAAAATTTAAATGTCTGGCGGCGGTCAGCGTCCGTCGTCCTCTTCGTGAATCTCCCTGAGATCGTCGACTTCAAGGGGCACGGCGCCGCGCAACGTGTTCAGGAACTGATCCACGCTTCGCGCGAGCTGCAAGTCAATCCGAAGCCCCGGGCTGTTGCCCTCCGCGTCGAGAAAGCGGAGACGAAACGGGAACACTGGACCATCATCCCGGGCCGCGATCATCTCAACGCGGATGGCAAGCGGGCGCGCCGTTGGGACTCGACGAACCGTGCGCCACGGCCCGAGAGACTTCGTGACGAGGATCTCGTGATCTGTGATGCTCCAATCCTCCCGATACACAGCACCAAGCAGGCCGAGTACGAAAAGAAGTCCAAAAAAGCCGGACCACAGCCAGTAGAACACGTCCGACTGCCCCCAGGCCGATGCCGGCCGTGGACCATAAGGCCCTGACCACCAGCTCAAGAGTAGAACGCCGAGTGCGAGCAACGCGACACCGAGGGCACGCAGGCCTTGGCGCATTCTCAGGACGGTGCCATGGGCGGATGGCTCGATGTCGTAGCGTTCAATCCGCGCAAGCGTCACCATCTAGCGCGCAGGCCCCTTCGACTCGCTTCGCTCGCTCAGCGCGGGCCCTTTCGACTCGCTTCGCTCGCTCAGGGCAGTTGGTGTCGCGCCCCACGCTTCCAGGGCGACGTCGGCGATCGACTGCGAGAATGTCCAGCGATGACCTCCAGGATCGACCGCGGTGTATTGGCGCTCCCCGAAGGGCATGTTGGCGGGTGGTTTCAGAATCCGCGCACCGTGCTGCCGGGCGCGCTCGAAATGCGCGTCAACGGCGTCGATGTGCACGACCACGTACTGACCAACGTCGCTGCCGCGCGGCGCCCGAAACTCGCCCCCCTCGCGACCGAGCATGACGGCGCCATCACCAATAATGAGTTGCGCGTGCGAGACGATGCCGCCCGGCCCGGCAGCGCGCAGGCGCTCGGTGAACCCGAAGGCGCCGCACAGCCATTCGATCGCCTGAGCCACGTCTTCATACACGAGAACGGGGACCACCGAGGATGCCGGGGCCGATCGGTTCATCACCATGCTCGCCTCCGCGTCGAGGCGGATCGTAGCACGCCGATCGGCGCTCGCCGGAAAGCACCGTCGCGTGATGATGCGGTAGTATGCCGCTATGAAAATTGCGGCCATCGTGTTGATCGTGGTGGGCGTGATTGCGCTCGCGTACGGCGGGATCAGCTACACGCGCGAAAAGAAGGTGCTCGACATCGGCCCGGTCGAGGCGACTACGAAGACGCGGGAAACCATCCCGCTGCCGCCGGTGCTTGGCGTCGCGGCCATCGCGGGAGGTGTCGTCCTTCTGCTCGTCTCCGGCCGAAAGCGCTGAAAGCGCCTCCGACGCTTTCCCACGGCCCGGTTCTTCTACCGCCCCCACCTCGGCCAGACGCGGCCTGACTCCGCGAGGCACTCGTCGAGGAGCTGGGTCGCGGCCGGCCGGTTGGTCCCTGTCAAATATACCGGTTGACCCTGCGGCCGCCTCATCCAGTAGGATATGCCAGCCTGGGAGGCCGGCCATGTACGTCGCCCCTCCGTCGCGCGACTCCACTGACAACGTCCTGGCGGACGTCGGTCACCCGCGAGGCACGCTCGCCATCGTCATCGTGTTCGGCGTGCTGTTCGCGCTTGCCTGGTTCGCCACCTACTTCCTCGTCTTCATCGAGCGCGGTGCACCTCACCACTGAGGGGACCATCCCATGTACGTCGATCTGTACGAACGGATGTGGATGTGGGCCGCCGCAGTGATCATCGTGCTGTTCCTCGGCGCCATGGTGGTGACGACCGCGGTGCAGGCGGTCCAGCCGCCGAGCCACGTAGAAACGATCGATCCGACGGCGCTCGCGAACCACCCCGAGTTTGCTCAGCCTGCCGTCACCGCGCGTCCGGACGGATCCGTCGTCGTGCCGGTTGTCACCGCGATGTTTTCGTTTGCGCCCGATCCTATCGAGGTGCCCGCGCACGTGCCAGTGACGTTTCGGATCACCAGCGCGGACGTGATTCACGGCTTCGCCGTTGTGGGGACGAATGCCAACGCGATGGCGCTTCCGGGCTACGTCAGCCAGTTCACGGTGACGTTCGCGAAACCGGGCGAGTACACGATCGCGTGCAATGAATATTGCGGGTTGATGCACCACGCCATGGTCGGCAAGGTCATCGTCAAGTGAGGACGAGGCAGTGACGAATCGGCATGCGCTCGCGCTCGCACACATAGGGGTCGCGGTGGCCGCGTTTGGCGTCGCGTCCGCCATGGGGGTCGTGCAGGGACTCTCCATCGCAGACGTTCAGTTTCCCATGCGCAGCGAGGAGCTGTACTACCTGTCAGTGACAGCGCATGGCGTGTTGATGGCGCTCGTCTTCACGACGTTCTTCATCATGGGGCTTGGCTACGTGTTCGCCGAGGAAAGCCTCGGCCGGATCTCGGGCCGGACGATCGGCTGGATCGCATTCTGGATGGCCGCCGTCGGATCCGTGGCGGCCGCCGTGACGATTCTGCGCGGCCAGAGCACGGTGCTGTACACCTTCTACCCGCCGCTCCAGGCGCATCCGCTCTTCTACATCGGCGCGACACTGCTCGTCATCGGATCATGGATGTGGGGTGGAGTGATCATCGCAAGCTATCGATCGTGGCGGCAAGAGCACCCGGGGGTGCCGGCTCCGCTCTCCATTCACGGCATGCTCGCCACGATCATCGTCTGGTACCTGGCGACGGCGGGGCTCGCGGCCGAAGTGGTCGGCATGCTGATCCCGTGGTCGCTCGGCCTGGTCGAGAAGGTCGATCCGCTGGTTGCGCGAACGTTCTTCTGGTGGTTCGGTCATCCGCTCGTGTACTTCTGGCTGCTGCCCGCGTACGTGTTCTGGTACTACGTGCTTCCGCAGGTGGCGGGCGGCCGGCTGTTCAGCGATCCGCTGGCGCGGATGGCGTTCATCCTGTTCGTCGTGCTGTCCACGCCCGTGGGTTTCCATCACCAGTTCGCGGATCCGGGAATCAGCGCCGGCTGGAAACTCGCGCACACGATCACGACGTACGCAGTCATGTATCCGAGCTTCGTGACCGCGTTCACCGTGATTGCCTCACTGGAAGTCGCGGGACGATTGAAGGGGGCGAAAGGACTCTTCAACTGGATCGGCCAGCTGCCGTGGTCTGATCCGGTTTTCTCGTCAGTGGCACTCGCGATAATCGGGTTCGCTTTTGGCGGCTTCGGCGGCGCCATCAACGCGGCCTTCGCCATGAACAGCATGGTGCACAACACCGCGTGGATCATGGGGCACTTCCACGTCACGCTCGGCACGACCGTGGCGCTCACGTTCATCGGCGCGACGTACTGGTTGCTGCCGCGGCTTCTCGGACGCGACCTGCGTTTCGCGGCCCTTGCGCGAGTTCAGCCGTACCTGTGGTTCCTGGGGATGACCATCTTCAGCACGAGCTATCACATCGCGGGGCTGCGCGGGCTGCCGCGCCGCGTTTACAGCGGGTCGCTCGCAGGGGACCAGGGTGCCGCGTGGCACGGCTTGACGCAGGTGGCAGCCGTGGGCGGCGCGGCGCTCTTCCTGAGCGCCCTGATCTTTGTCACCGTCGTGTTCGCCACCTGGGTGGCGGGACGGCGCATCCAGGCACCGGCGTTCGAGTTTGCCGTGCCCCTCGTGCGCCCGACGACGCCTGGCTTGTGGGACCGCTTCGGACTGTGGACGATCGTGGCCATCCTGCTCGTCCTGGCGGCGTATGCCTATCCACTCCTGCAGTTGTTCGCCATGCCGCGGTTCGGCTCTCCGGGGTTCAAGCCGTTCTGACCGCGCGTTAGGTCGCTCACGGTAACGAAGGAACCGCCATGCTCCGTGCACGCTGCATGTTCGCGTTTCTCCTGCTCGCGCCGGAACTGACGAATGACGTCGAGATCACGCATGCCGCGGTCCGGCAGCCACAAGCGAAGAGCTCCGGCGCAGAAGGCGGGGCGCTCTATGCCCAGCATTGCAGTCGCTGTCACGACCTCGGCCTGCTGCGGGCGCCCACCCGCCGAGTGCTGCGCGAGCTGTCGCCCGAGCGGATCCTGGCGTCGCTCGAGAACGGCACGATGCGCACGCAAGGGGCCGAGCGAACGCCCGAGGAACGGCGTGCGATCGCTGCCTTTCTCACGGGCAAGGCGGTCGGCGAAACACCCCCACCGCCGCCGCTGCGAATGTGTTCGAGCACTGCCTCCGTCGACATGAGTACGAGGCAATGGAACGGGTGGGGGCTCTCGCTGGCCAACGATCGGCATCAGCCCGGGGTGCAGGCAGGCTTGACCGCGACCAGCGTGCCGCGACTGCGCGTCAAGTGGGCGTTCGGGTTCGCCGGCGATGCGTCGGCCGCCGTCCAACCGAGCGTCGTCGGAGGACGCGTGTTCGTCGCAAGCGTGCCCGGTCGTGTCTACGCGCTCGATCTCCGCGACGGATGCGTGTTCTGGACGTTCGACGCGGACACGATGGTGCGTACCGCCGTTGATGTCGGCACGGCCGATGGTGCGACGGCGGCATTTTTCGGGGATATTGGCGGTAACGTCTACAGCGTCGACGCGAACACCGGCCGGCTCCGCTGGAAGCGGCACGTCGACGATCATCCCGCTGCGCGGGTCACCGGGACCCCGAAGCTGCACGCGGGACGTCTTTACGTGCCCGTCTCATCGATCGAAGAACTGGTCGGCGCCGATCCGAAGTATCCGTGCTGCACGTTTCGAGGCAGTGTGGTCGCGCTGGACGCCGCAACGGGCGAGGTCGCGTGGAAGGCGTACGTTATTCCCGAGGCGCCGAAACCAACGCGGAAGAACAAGGTGGGGACGCAACTCTTCGGACCGTCCGGCGCGGCCATCTGGTCATCGCCGACGATCGACGAGAAGACCAGTACGCTCTACGTGGCAACCGGCGACAGCTACTCCGATCCGGCCGCTGAGACGAGTGACGCCATCGTCGCGCTCGATCTGAAGACCGGCGCACTGAAGTGGGCACGGCAGATGACATCGGGAGACGCGTTCAACCTCGCCTGCGGCAGCCC
Source organism: Acidobacteriota bacterium (assembly GCA_046726015.1). Lineage (GTDB taxonomy): Bacteria > Acidobacteriota > Vicinamibacteria > Vicinamibacterales > 2-12-FULL-66-21 > QHWT01. The sequence continues at coordinate 13,669 of JBKOZS010000158.1, read as the reverse complement.
CGAGCCAACCAACTGCCCGGAGTCGAACGGACCGGATCTCGATTTCGGATCGCCGCCGATTCTGGTGATGCTCGCGTCGGGGAAGCGGGCGCTTGTCATCGGCCAGAAGTCCGCGATGGTCCATGCCGTCGACCCGGACGATCGGGGCCGCGTCCTGTGGAGCACGCGAATCGGACGCGGCGGCAAGCTTGGCGGCGTTCAGTGGGGCTCGGCGGCTGACGCCGACAACATCTACGTTCCGCTGTCCGACATCGCGTTCAAGCAGAGAGGGCTCATCATCGGCGGCATGATCCCGGATCCTGCCGTCGGCGGCGGACTGTTCGCGCTGCGACTTCGCGACGGCACACGGGTGTGGCATACACCAGCGCCCGGCTGTCAGGGCCGCGCCAACTGCAGCCCGGCGCAACCAGCGCCGGCGGCAGTTGCTGCCGGCGTCGTGTTTTCCGGCTCGGTCGACGGCCACCTGCGGGCCTACTCGACGAAGGACGGCGCAATCGTGTGGGACTTTGATACCGCGCAGGAGTTTCGGACGGTGAACGGCACCATGGCGCGCGGCGGATCCATCGACGTCGGCGGGCCAGCCATCGCCAACGGCATCGTACTGACGACGTCGGGGTACGCGCTCTGGGGCGGCCGGCCGGGCAACGTACTGCTCGCGTTCTCGGTCGACGGGAAGTGAGACTCGAGGTTCGCCGAACGTCCGTAGTCTAGAGAACCCGCCGGCATCGCGGGCGGCACCGGCAGCGAATACCGGCGAACCCTTCGGTGTTGTAGTCGTAGGTCAGTTCCTCGCCCCTGCGTATGGCCCGCGACGCCCGGATCCAGATCTCGCGGCCGATGATGTCGACATAGCAGTTGGGACGACACGCGTGGTTGATGTAGCGGGCGATGTTGCCGCCAATCGCCGCGTCGCGGGCCCAGCGCTCGTTGATGTTGAACAGCCAGATTCGCTGGCGCGGCAGGTAACGGCGCTCACGGCGCCAGGCCTCCGCCTGCGACACGAGTTGTCCCTTGTACTCAATGATCTTTGTGTCTTCCCGAATCGGCTCGGCGGCATAGACGCCCCAGCCGGAAATACCCGACCGGCGACGACTGACACGTGGCAGGTCATTCACGAGCGTAGGATACAGCGATGACGCGCGGGCAGACGGGCATTACGTTCGAGAAGGTCCGCAGCATTGCCGCGAAGCTCCCCGACGTCGAGGAGGGCACGTCGTGGGGCGTGCCTTCGCTGAAACTCCGGGGCAAGTTTCTCGCGTGCATGGCGTCGCACAAGTCTGCCGAGCCGAACACGCTGGTCGTTCGTCTCGGCTTCGACCAGCGGGATGCGATGATCGCTGACAATCCGGACACGTATTACCTCAAGCCGCACTACGTCGGCTACGAATGCGTCCTCGTGCGTCTGCCGCGAATCGATCGCGACGCGCTGAGCGATCTCCTCCATGCATCGTGGCGGTTCGTGAATGCCTCGGCAGCGAAGCGAACGAAGAGGCGTCGCAGTGAGCCGGTCTGAAATCAAGATTCACGCTTCCGCAGAAAGACGTGTGTCGTACGTTCGCCGGGGACCTGCCTGACGCACGAATGAAAATACCCTAAGTGCCAGAGCTCCCCGAAGTCGAATCCGTGCGGCGGCAACTCGAGCCCGCAATGGCCGGCAAGCGTTTCGCGCGTGTCGTCGTGCGCCGGCCCGACCTGCGCGCGCCATTCCCGGCGCGGTTCACCGCTCGGCTTACCGCCAGGACAGCGCTCGCAGTCAGGCGGCGCGCCAAGTACCTGCTGGTTCCGCTGACCTCCGGCGAGACGTTGCTGATGCACCTCGGCATGTCGGGTTCATTCCGCGTCGATCGGAATGGCGTAAGGCCGAACGTCTGGCCTCACGATCACGTGGTGTTCCACATGTCATCCGGTGCCCTCGTCACGTTCAACGATCCGCGACGTTTCGGGTTCATGGACCTCGTGCCGGAGGAGTCGCTGGCGACGCACCCCGCGCTGAGCAGGCTCGGGCCGGAGCCGCTGTCGCCGGAGTTCAATGCCTCCACGCTCGCGCGCGCGTGCAGGGGACGGAAGGTACCGCTGAAGATCGCATTGCTGGATCAACGCGTGGTGGCCGGTCTCGGGAACATCTACGCCGCTGAGGCGTTGCACGTCGCCCGATTATCGCCGCACCGCCAGGCGTCGACGATTGCCACGCCGTCAGGCGCGCCGCGGGAGTCGGCGTATCGGCTCGCCGCCGCGATCAAGCAGGTGCTGACGGAAGCGATCGAGCGGCAGTCGCGCGCTTACCGGTCCTCGAGATTTCGCGTCTACGATCGGGAGTCCGAGCGATGCCGGCGCGCAGGGTGCGCCGGAACGATCAAACGCCGCGCGCAAGCGGGCCGATCGACGTTTTTCTGTCCTGTCTGTCAGCGCTAGCGATGCAAGTTCGCCAGGTTACCCTGACGTCTGCATCCGGTAGGTCAGCCAAAAACCCGCGACCATGATGCCGAAGATACCAACCGCGATGAGCGCACGAACAGGTGCTCGGCGCCCATCGAGCTCGGCCACTGCTTCCCGTGGATAGTCGCGAAGAAACATGAGATACGCGATGTAAGCCGACAGTGCACCCACAATGACGTCGACGACATAGCCGTTCCAGCACCGACGGACATCAGCGCCAGCCGCAGCCCGCGCTCGATCGTGCTGCGTGATAGCGTTCGGCACCGCGATGCAGCAGCGAATCCCAGGAACACCAGCGCCGCGCCGATGATAGCGGCCACTGCGAGCGACGCCGGGCCGTCTATCTCGAATCCAATGAGCAGTCCGGCCATGAACGCGAGCCACGCCGCGCCGACGGCGATCGCTGCCTCTCTGTGCGAACGATCGACAATCGCGTCCAGTGGGTGCCACCGGCTGTCGTAGGCGGATGGTGCTCTCATTCCTATTCAGGGAATCCCCAGGCGCTGCAGCGCGATCGGGCGATCGCGTCAACGCGCTCGCCGGCCGCGTGACGGCGGCGAATTTCTTCCTCTTTGGCTTTCGCAGCCAGAGCCTCACTGCTTCTCGGGCATCAGCGTGACCTACACGTAATTCGCCGTATTGCGGTACGTCCGCGCGGCCTGCTCCACGGCGTCGCCGGTGAGCGCGGCAATCTGCTCGGGCACATTCAGGGCCGCCGCGATCGTCGCGCCGTCACCATCCAGGTACTGACGCGCGATCAGGTCGAGAAGATAGCCATTGCCCTGGCTGTTCCGCTCGAAGTCCCGGCGAAGGACCTCACGGATGCGAGCGATCTGATCCGGCGAATAGGACGTCCCCTTCACAACCTCGATCTCGTCGAAGATGCGCTGCACGAGGAGTGACGTTCGTGCGGGGTCGCACGTCCAGTCGATGCGCAGCCGGTATTCTGGCCGCGGAACTTTCTGTGTCTCCGGCTCGACTTCGATACTGTAGGTACCGCCGAGCTCCTGGCGAATCGTGTCGAAGAGCCGCGACTGCAGTACCAGCGTCATGGCGCGGAGCGCAAGGATGTGCCCGGTGTCGTGCTCGAACGGGCCGCTGAACACGATTGCGACTTCGCTCTTGGGCGCGATGCCTTTCACAATCGTCTTCTCGACTACGCCGCCCGGTGGTGTGATCCCAACATCACGCCATGTTTCATGGGAGTGTGTGGCTGGCAGACTGGCGATGTAGGTCTCTACCAGCGGCCTGATCGTCTCCGGCGTGAAGCTGCCGACGAACACGAACGTGAAGTTGCCTGCGTCCGCGAAGCGGGCCTTGTAGAACGCCATCGATTTCGCGAGATCCCACTTATCCACGGTCGCCGGCGTTTCGGGCTCACGTCGCGGATGGTTCCCGCTCAGCGCCGCCTCGATCGTCTGCCGGAACACCACGTCGGGGCTCGCCATCTGGTTCGCGAGCAGCGCTCTCGCCTGCGACGCCATCGCTGCGAACGCGGTCGGATCCGCGCGCGGCTCGGTGAACCGGAGATGAATGAGCTGGAACATCGTCTCGAGATCCTGGGGCGTGCTGCCCCCGCCCATCCCTTGCGATGTTTCGCCGATGAAGGGCGTCACCGAGACGGCCTTCCCGGTCAGGAGCCTGTCGAGCATGACCGCGCTGAAACGGCCCGCACCGCCGACACGGACGACATCGTCCGCCGCGCGCGCGGCAATGAAGTCCTCGTCGCGCGCGAGTGACGTCCCTCCGGGCGCCACGGCGCGGAACAGAATCTGATCCTGCATCAACGTCGTCGGTTTGAGGACGACGGTCGCGCCGTTCGAGAGCGTCCATTCGGTGATCCCGGCTTCCGGGCGCGGCGTCGTCTTCGCGATCGTGCCGCGGGGCGGTGGCGCGTCCATCAGCGACTGCGCCGCCGACGCGTCGACATATGGGTCCAGCCGCTTCGCCGATGCCGCGTTGATTACAGCCGCCAGCTGCTTTTCATCGGGCAGAACGACACCGACGGCCTCGGGCGCGGAGACAATGACCAGGCGGTTCTGATCGGGAAACCAGTCGCGGGCGAGCGCGTTGAGCTCGGCCAGCGTGATCGCGGGGACGAAGCGGCGATGAAACGCCAGCTCCTGCCAGATGGTCGGCAGTGCCTCACCCTGGAGGAAATTCCGCGTGTACTCGTCGGCGCGGCTCTCGGACTCGCGGTCCGGGCTCTCCGTCACCACACGTTCGTAGCCGAGCATCATGGCCTGCTTCGCCCGCGCAAGCTCGGTCGCGTTGAAGCCGAATTGTGCGACGCGCTGGAGTTCGGTGACCAGCGCGTCGAGACCGCGCGCGACGCCGTCGTTCGACACGAGCGCCTGGAGCACCGATTCGTCTTTGGTGCGCGGGGTCGCAAAAAGTCGACGCCGCGCGTCCGCTCGGAGGAACGGCGGGTTCTCGCGCTGGGCGAGCTCGTCGAGCCTGTCGTCGAGCATGGCCTCGAACAACTGATCGACCATCAGATCGCGATAGCCGCCCACGGACCCCTGGTTTCGTGCCGGACGAAGATCGCTGATGGCGACGGCGGTCGCGGTCGTCTCTTTGTCCGTCACGATCGCATAGCGCGTGCTGGCGTGCTCCGGAACGTCGAACGATGGCCGCGAACGTTTCTGCGCCGGCCCCGTCAGGGACGAGAAACGCTGCTTCACCAGCGCCACGGTCGCGTCGCGGTCCACGTCGCCGACCACGATGACAGCCATCAAGTCGGGCCGATACCAGTCGCGATAGAAGCGCGTCAACTGTTCGCGGCGCGCGCCAGTGATTGTCTCGGGTGTCCCGATCGGCTGACGATCCGCGTAGCGGGATCCCTGGAGCTGCGAGCCGCGGATCTTGTTCTGCGTGCGCTCACCCGCGCCGAGCTGCATGCGCCATTCCGACAGCACGATCGCGCGCTCCTTCTCGATGGCCGCCTCGTCGAAGGTCGCGGCATGCGCCCAGTCTTCGAGCACGAGCAGCGCGCGATCGAGCGCGCCGGGCGAGTCGGTCGGCACGCGCAGCGTGTACTGCGTGTCGTCGTAGCTCGTGGCCGCATTCGCGTCCGGACCGATCCCGAGGCCCATCGATGACAGGAACTCGACGATGCTGCGTCCGGGGAAGTGTTCGGTCCCCTCGAACTCCATATGCTCGACGAAATGCGCGAGACCTCGCTGGTCATCGTCTTCCAGCACGGAACCAGCCTTGACGACGAGCCGCAGCTCGGCGCGATGCGGGGGCTTCGCGTTGGCGCGGACGTAATAGCGGAGGCCGTTCGGCAGCGTGCCGACGGCGACCTCGGGATCCACCGGCATCGGTTGTGACAGGGCAAAGGCGGCAACCGACTCGGGGGAGGTGTCACGGCCGGCCGGCGCCTGGGCGGATACATGAGTGAGGGCACCGGCCGCGGTGGCAAGGGCGAGCAACAGGAGTACACGGATGCGCGCGACAATCATGCCTTTGATAGTACTGGATACAGGCCGTTGGACGCCCAGAGGGAGACCGGGCAAGATGTCTTCATGCACACGCTGGAAGCAACCCCACTGCTGACGCGGCTGTTCTCCGAGCTCGTTGACGGCCCGCCGGCCGGCGGCGATGCCTTCATGCTCAATTCCGGCGACCGGGGACTCCTGCGTTCGCTCGAACGGATCCCGGCTGCCGACGCGTCGCGGGCGGTGAACGATGGCGCAACGATCGCCGCGCATGCCCAGCATCTGCGCTACGGGCTGTCGCTGATGAATCGATGGGCGGCCGAAGGCGGCAATCCCTTCGCCGACGCGACCTGGGACGCTGCGTGGAAGACGTCCCGGGTCGACGAGACGTCGTGGCGCGAGATCCGCGACGGCCTCCGTGACGAGGCGCATCGCTGGAGGAAGGCACTCGCCTCACCACGCGAGGTCACCGAGGCGGAGTTCATGGGCGTGGTCGGGAGCATTGCCCATCTCGCCTATCATCTCGGCGCGATCCGCCAGATCAACAAGGCGGCGCGCGGCCCACGGGAGGGCACGTTCGAGTAGCGCGACGCACACGCCCTCGCGCTCCAAACTCTCACTCGACACGCGGCACGAACTGCCGCAGGTCGGCGGCGTGCGAGGGATCGACCGGCTTCGCGAACGAGTACTGCATTCGGTGGGTGGTGCCCGCAATGGCGGGCCCGCCCCGTAGGGTCCTCGCGCAAGTGCCTTCGGGCCGCTTCGGTGGCACCGGGGGCACCTCACGCACCCTCACCCTGCGCACCCTGCGCACCCCACGCACCCCGCGCACCCCACGCACCCCGCGCACCCTACGCACCCCGCGCACCCTACGCACCCCGAGACGACGCCCCTGCCCCGCGAAGCACATTCGCGATGTGTTCATGTCCTCGCTTCTGCGCCCACGCGACCGGCGTGGCCCACGGCGCATCCGCCGCCGTGGGATCCGCACCACGTTCGAGAAGCAACTCGACGATCTCGCGGTAACCGCCACGCGCGGCGAGCGCCACCGGCGTCGAACGATACTCGTCGTCAATCGCGTCGATATCGGCGCCGTGTTCGACGAGCAGCCGTGCCTTCGCAAGCTCTCCATTGCCGGCCATGTGGTGGAGCAGCGTAACGCGGTGCCAGTTCATGTGGTTCGGGTCCATCCCGTGGCGCAGCAGAAATGCGGCTGTCGCTTCGTGCTTGAAGTAGTAATACGGCGCCCACTTCGACACCAACGGCACGCTCGCGCCAAGGCGAAGCAGCAGCGTGAGCATCTCGTGATCGGCGGAGTGCGACGGGCCCATCAGAATGCCTTCGGCATCCCGCCATTCCCCGTCATCGAGCAGCGCCGGCGACTCACGGACCATCCGCTCGACCTCATCGAACCGGCGTTCGCCAATCAGCCGGCCGAGTTGTTCGCGCGCGGTCCGTGGGTCGCCTTGCCCGCCGTGCGCGCGCAGCATCGCGGCCAGTTCCGGATGCGGGCGCGCCTGATCCATCGGCCTGCCGCTCGACTCCACCTCGCCATTTGGATCTGCGCCGTACTCCAGCAGGAGCCGCGCGAGATCCACGTTCCTGTCATGGACCGCCAGCCACAGCGAGTGGCCGCGCGGTGCCCCTTCTTCGGGGGCGTTCGGGTCGGCCCCGTGCTCGAGGAGCAGCCTGGCAAGCTCGAAATCGCCACGCCGAACGGTTCCCGAAAGAGGCCTGTGATGACAGGTGTCCTCCTCGTTGGCCAGCGCGCGGTCGCGCGCGAGCCCGTCGCGAATGAACTGGTGGTCCCCACGGAGCGCGGCAAGGAGCATCGTGTATCGCGCTCCATGCGCCAACAATGTGTCGACAATTGCCACACGATCCTCGGCCGGTGCGCCGACGATCCAGTTGCGCATCAGAGCGAGGTGGATTGGACGATAACCGTCGCCGCGCACCGCATCGGGATCAGCGCCCGCGTCAAGGAGCGCCTGCACGATGTGCAGATGACCATGCTGCGCCGCATGGTGCAGCGCGGTGTCACCGGTCTCGTTGCTCTTCCGCGCGAGCGTCGTATCGCGCCGAAGGATGGACGCGACGCGCGCCAGGTCGCCGGCACGCGCCGCATCGATCAGCTCCTGAGTTCCGGCACCAAGCGCGAACGTTTGCGAAAGCCGTTGACGCAGCAATGCGGCGACCTCGGAGTGCTCCCGCTCTTCCGCCATCATCAGCAGGGAGTCGCCGAACGGATAGGTGCGGTACCCACCGATGTCCGCACCTCGATGAATCAGCATCTCCGCGATCGCATGGTGTCCCTCGCGTACCGCGAAATGAATCGGCGGCGTGTAGTTGTACTCGACCACGGCGAGAGCCGGCGCCCTGGCGATGAGCGCTTTCATCTCGGTCAGATCGCCGTTTCGCGACGCAGCGAACGTCCGGAACACGTCCTCGGTGGTCACGACCGTGCCGTCCGCCAGACGGTACGGGTGAACGCCCCGCAGTTCCACCGGTCGAATGAGTGGGCGGGGTTCGGCCGCGTCGCCGATCACACGACGGACGTGGTGAACCAGATCGGCCCAGCTGGAGAACCCGTACTCGCGCGCGATGACGAGCTGCGCGTCGGCGAGAACCGCAGCTGCGGGATTACGCTCGGCTCGCCGCACCGCGGCATGCCGGAATCGCGCGACGGCCGTATCGTCGCCAGCACGAGCGGCGTGAACAAGATCCTTCGCCTGCTTGCGGAGTTGTTCCAGCGAGGGACGCGCCGGAAGCTTCGAAGTGGGATCGGGCATGAGATCTCCTTTCATCGATGCCCGTGTCCGCATCGCGGGCTGAAAGAAGATCCGAGTTGTGACGACCGGACGCAGGCAGGTGGGCTCGGCCCTTCCCGCGGACGGGATGCGCCCTGCAGCGCACCATTAAAAGTAGTGCGCGGGATTGCCCGAGTCAACTTTGGCGCTCGGCGCCTCGCTCAGGCGTGGGCTGTTCGCTGTCAGGTAACCGCGGCCGGGACGGCCGTCTGAGTTGCTAAATAATTCCGTGCATCCTGAGCAGGACGAACAGGATGGCGAGGAGATAACTCACCGAGAGCCCGCCGACGAACACCGGCTCGAGTACTCGCGCCGCAAATGCACGGCGGCTCCGCTGCAGGTCGGCCTGGTGCCGGCGCGCCAGGAGCGAGGCGTGGCAGCGCGCGCGAAGACGCTCGAGGCGTACAGCATCGGGCTCCGCAACGTGCAGGTCACGCAGGCTGCGCAGCAGTTCCTCGTCGTGCATGTTCATGTCTCCACCTCGCGAAGTCCCGTCAGCCTCGGCGCAGCCGCATCGTCGAGCCGGCGTGCCAGCAGTCCGCGCGCGCGGCTCAGCCGCTGCCGCATCGCTTCCGGAGAAATCGCGCACACCTCGCACGCTTCCTGGATGCTCAGCCCCTGGACGCCGATAAGCAGCAGCGCTTCGCGATACAGGATGGGAAGCGCGGCCAGCGCCCCTTCGATGCGCCGCTCGCTCTCAGTCGCGGCAGTCAATTCGAACGGCGAAGGTTGCGGCGTCCCACAGGGCCACAATCCGATCAGGCTCACCACATGCGAGTCTTCCACCAGTCGCGAGCGGCAGTAGCTGGCGTAGAGGTTGCGCGCGACGGTGAACAGCCATGGCGCCAGGCGCGTGTCCTCGCGGAGCGCAGGCGCGCGGCCGACAAGCCGGAGCCATGTCTCTTCGAGGAGATCCTCCGCCAGGTCCCGTCTCCGGGAGAGCCGGGCCAGGAAGTTGAATAGAGGCGTGTGGAAGTGTTCGAGCACGGCATCGAACGCCGCCTCGTCTCCCGCCCGCAAACGAGCCACCAGCGCCAGCTCGGACTCCCGGTCCATACAGGTTAGAACGCGCACCGGCGCGAGTCGTGACGGCAGTCACTTTTTGCGGGCATCAGCGTTTATACCGTGTGGGGAGGCAGACGGGGCATGGAGTTCTTCGCGATTTTGAGACAGGCCGGTGTCCTGGCGTTGCTGAGTTTGATCATCGCCGTCCTCCCGCTGGCCGCCGGCGTTGCCTATGCAATTCGCCCGACGGAAGCCCGGCTCGCCCTGATGCGGCCGATCTCGCTGGCGGGCATGTTCGCGGGCCTCGCCGGTTTCCTGGCGGGAGTGATAAGTAGCCTGAGCGCGATCTGGATGGCCGAAACAGAGGTGCCATTCAAGCTCGTCGCAATCGGCCTCGCCGAATCAATCGTCCCACTCTTCGTCGCCTCCGGGTGCCTGGCCGTCGCGTGGCTCTGCGCGGCGTTCGGTCTCCGTCGCCACGCGTGAGCCAGACGTCGTTCCGCCGAGTCAGACGTCCAAATATCACCTCGTCGCAACCAGGGTGTCTCAGAAGTTGCGTCACGTTGACCTTCTGGCAATCAGCCGCATTTCATTCGTCGGCCGGAAACCGAGGCGTTCGTAAAGGCGGCGGCCATTCTCCGAGGCATGCAGGACGATGCGCCGGATGCCGCGGACCGCAAGCGCATCGAGCACCGTCCGCATCAAGGCTTCGCCGACACCGCGCCGCCGCCACCCGGGCTCCACGTAGACGTTCAGGACAATCGCTTCCGGCCCCAGCTCCAGATCGTTGTCGTCAGGACGTGGCCGCGGAAGGATCGGTCTCAGCTGGACGCCCGCCCCGCCAATGATGATCGGCGGCGTTCCGCGGCTCTCGGCGACCCAGGCGAGGTACTCGCCACGAGGCAATGCGTCGCGCAAGTATGACGCCGTTGCCTGTGCAAGCGGCTCCTCCTGGTGAGAGGAGAGGTGTCCCATATCCCGGAACATCGCCGCGCGGTGGCGTGCGAGGAGTGGAATGTCGGACGCGCCGGCCTGTCGCACGGCGAACAACGGTTCTGAGGTAGACACCGTTCGGATCCTACCGCCGTGCTGTGCGCCACTGCATCTAGCGGCGGCCCCGGATCGACCGTGGCGTGTCCCACGCACCCGGCGGCAGGTAATGGAATCGAATCAGGTACACGTTGTCGCCGCGGCCATGTTTCGCAATTCGCAGCAGGTCGTCCACGCTCGCAAACCCCGATTCACGCGCGAGATCGTAGGTGATGTCCTCGAGCGCGATCGGCGCAATCGAATCCACGACAATGGAGCCGTCGTCCATCTGGTAACGGCCACCCACTTTTACGTGGGGGCGGGTCCAGATGCGAACGCTGCATCTGATTCGGCCACGCCGGATGCCCTCTCGAAGCTGTTTGGTGAACGTCATCTCTGCGCTCGCGTCCCGGCGCTGTCGTGCCGGTGTATTCCTGCCGTGTCTGCGATACACTCCCGCCAATGGAGACCCTGCGTCAGGATCTTCGGTTCGCGTTCAGAAGCTTTCGGCGAGCGCCGGCGTTTCCGCTTGCTGCCATCACCACGCTTGCGCTCGGGATCGGCGCGACCACCGCGATCTTCAGCACGCTGAACGCCGTGCTCCTCAAGCCGCTGCCCTATCCACAGCCGGAGAATCTCTACAACATCCGGACGGCTTTGACGGACGGACGCGTGACGACAGGCATGCTGTCGAACGGCGAGATCTCCCGTCTGAATGGGACGACAACGACGATCGTGCACGCGGCAGGAATGCAGGAGCAGACGCTCACCCTCCTTCACCAGGACGGCACGCCGCAGCACGTCAAGGTTTACGGAGTCACCGAAAGCTTCTTCGAAGTGTTCGGGCTGCCGATGACGCTGGGCGGGTTCCGCCACGAGAACTTCGTCCCACCCCCTCCTCCGCCGCCCGGTGCTCCTGGTGCGCAGGCGCCGGCGGCCCCTCCACCCGCGCCGCCGGTCGTCGTCATTTCGTATCGCGTATGGCAGGACCTCTATCGCGGGGATCCTGCGATTGTCGGCAGGCCGATCCGGTTCGCGGAAGCGGCAACGACGATCGCCGGCGTGGCGCCACGCGGCTTCGACACGCCGCACGGCGGCGACTTCTGGTTCAGCCAGCAACTCGATAAGGATGACATCAATCATTTCTTCGACGGCTACATGCGCTTGAAGCCGGGCGCGACGCTGCAGCGCGCCGACGCGGAGATGGCGCCCATCATGAAGGGACTCGAGCGCGATTTCCCGCAGGCCGACCTCAATCGGATCTACGTCACCAGGCCGCTGGTCGCGTCTGTCGTGGGTGATCTCGGGCCGATTCTCGTCATCGTGATGTCGGCCACCGCACTGCTGCTCCTGCTCGGCTGCGTCAATGTTGCGAACCTGCTGCTCGCGCGCGGTGCTGCCCGGGCGCGCGAGATAGCCGTGCGCGTTGCCATCGGCGCATCGCGTGGCCGCATCGTCCGGCAGCTGCTCACCGAGTCGGTGCTGCTGTCGACGTTCGGCGCGGTGCTCGGCTTGGGGCTCGCCTACGTGGGCGTGCGAGCGCTGCTCGCGCTCGGCGCCTCGAAACTGCCGCGACTGGACGTCGTCACGTTCGACGCGCGAGTCCTGCTGTTTGCCGTCGTCGTGCTGGTCGTCAGCGGACTCGTCGTCGGCTTCGCGCCCGCACTGCGGCTCACGGTGACCGACGTGCGAGCCCTGATGAACGAGACCACGCGCTCCTCGACCGGCGGGCGCGGCACGGGACGCTGGCTCAGCGCCATGACTGTCGTCGAGATCGCACTGGCCATCCTCCTGGTCGCGGGGGCCGGGTGGCTCGTGCGTGGATTCGCGAACCTGCGGAGTACGGACCTCGGATTCACGACAGACAATCGCCTGATCTTCGACGTCACGTTCCTTGGACCGAAGTATCCAAATCCTGCTGCGGTCGATACGGCATCGCGCACGCTGCGAGAGCGCGTCGCAGCGCTGCCGGGCGTCACCGGCGTCGGCGCGACATCGAACTTCCCGTTCAAGAACACGCTCGAGGGCTCTCTCATCGCCGCGTTTCATGGCGAGAGCGTCGATCCCGCTCATCCGATGGGTGTGCGCCAGCGGATCGTCAGTCCCGGCTACTTCCAGGCGACAGGCACGCGCCTGCTGCAGGGCCGCGACTTCGGGCCCGACGACCGGCAGGGCACGCGCGCCGTTGCGATCATCAACCGGGGTTTCGTGAAGCGCTACCTGAACGGCCGCGACCCAATCGGCCTGCAGTTCTCCGCCGGCTATCCCGCACCCAATCCGCGCAACGAAGTTACCGTGGTTGGCGTGGTCGACGACGTGCGGCAGAAGACGGTGAAAGACGAGCCGGAGCCCGCGTTCTACTCGCCGCTGTCGCAGCTGCCGTTGCGACGTCAGACGATGGTAGTCGCAACGTCCGGGACCGATGTCGCGTCGTTGCAGTCTGTAATTCGACGGCAGATGCGGGAGCTCGATCCGCAGATCGCCGTCGAGTTCGAGCTGGTGCGGGACCTGGTGAACGGGACGCTCCGACGCCAGCAGCTCGGGATGACGCTGATGCTGATCTTCGGTGCGATCGCGATCCTGCTCGCGGCCGTCGGCATTTACGGCGTCGTCGCGTATGCCGTGTCGCAGCGGCGCGGCGAGATGGCGACGCGGCTCGCGCTGGGCGCCACGCCACGCAGCGTGTTCGTGCTGGTGATGAAGCAAGGCGCGCTGCTCGCGCTGACTGGTACCGGCATTGGCGTTCTGGTCGCGTATTTGTCGGGACGAATCGTCGCGAGCCAGATCTACGCGATCCGGGCGTCGGATCCGTTGATGCTGGGTGCCGCGATTTTGCTGGTTGCCGGGATTACGGCTGTGGCGACGATGATCCCGGCGTGGCGGGCGTCACGACTCGCACCGTCAGGGGTACTGCACACGGAGTAGTCGCGCGTCACCAGTTGTCCTGCAGGC
>JBKOZS010000157.1:0-6965 GCA_046726015.1 Acidobacteriota bacterium | reverse complement strand
GCCAAAGCCTTGTTTGCGGCTGCAGCGGCGGCGCGCGAGCCGGTCGTCCTCCTTGCCCCGACCGATGCGGATGTCGAGCAGCTCACGTCCGACGCGCGATTCTTCCTGTCGGCGCTCGAAGGGCTCGCTGACGCGGAAGCGGCGCAGGTGGTCCTGCCCTTCCCCTCTCACGAGGTCGATCCGTATCGGGGACTGTCGCCGCACTTCGACATCGCATCCGCACGCGCGCGCGTGCTGTATGCGCTGAGCCAGGGGAAAGCACGGATCATTGTCGCGTCCGGTCCGGCCTTGTTGCCTCGACTCAGCCCACCGTCGCGGCTTCGCGCCGTGGGAGTCACGCTTCATTCGAACGACGACATCTCCCCCACCGATCTCGGCGATCGGCTCGCCGAAGCCGGCTACACGCGCCAGGATCCAACGGATGAATCGGGCGAGTTCTCGGTTCGCGGTGGCGTAGTCGACTTCTATCCCGCAGGCGCATCGCACCCGATTCGCGCCGAGTTCGTTGGCGACACCATCGAATCGCTTCGCACCTACGACCCGGCTACGCAGCGATCGATTGGCCCCATCGATCAGGCGCACATCGTCCCGCTCCAGGAACTCATCGCCGACGGAGAGGTGCCCGATCGGTCCGCAACGGTCCTGGACTACGTGGCCGGCGGTCGTCCCGTCGTGCTCGTGTCGGAACCGGACGAAATAAAAGGCGCGATCGTGAAACTGCGCGAGCAGATCGACGCGAGTTACGGCGAGGCCGTTCGCAAGAACGAGCGCGCCGCGGTGCCGGACACGCTCGTGGTCGGCTGGGACGATCTCGCCGCGCTTATCGATCACGGCACCGCGCTGCAAACCCTGGCGCTCGGTACCGAGGAACAGGTGCGCCACATCGCCTGTCAGCCGGCGATGGAGTTCGCCGGGCGCATCCCCGACTGGGTTGGCGAGCTGCGGCAGGCGCGAGAGCGCGGCGAGACGACCGTGTTCGTGGCCCACTCGCAAGGTCGTGCCGAGCGCGTCATCGAGCTGCTGGCCGACTACGACGTGCCCGCGGCGCCGATCGAGCGCGGCGAGGACGCCCACGCTGCATCGGTGCTCGTCGCCGTTGGTCATCTGTCAAAGGGCTTCCGCCTGCCTGAAGCCGCGCTCCAACTGTGGGCGGAGACCGACGTCTTCGACGAGGAGCGCCGCACCCACGAGCGCCGGCGCTCCGCCGCGCGCACGTTCCTCTCGGACTTCCGCGATCTCAAGGTCGGCGACCTCGTCGTGCACGTCGATCACGGCATTGGTGTGTTCGTCGGCCTCAAGCGGATCGAAGTTGGTCTCGAGCCGCAGGAGTTCATGGAGCTCCGCTATGCGGGCGAGGACAAGCTGTTCGTGCCGGTCGAGCGGCTCGACCTGGTGCAGAAGTACACGGGCGCGACCCGCCCGTCGCTCGACCGCCTTGGCGGGACCACGTGGGAGAAGGCAAAGACGCGCGTCAAGAAAGCGATGCGCGACATGGCTGAGGAGCTCCTGAAGCTCTATGCCTCCCGGCGAGCCGTGCCCGGGCATGCGTTCAGCGCCGACAGCCACTGGCAGCAGGAGTTCGAGGACGCGTTCGAGTGGGACCTGACGATCGATCAGACCAACGCCATCGCGGACATCAAGCGCGACATGGAAACGCCGACGCCGATGGACCGCCTGCTCTGCGGCGACGTCGGTTACGGCAAAACCGAGGTCGCGATGCGCGCGGCGTTCAAGGCGGTCATGGACGGGAAGCAGGTTGCTGTCCTCGCCCCAACCACCGTCCTGGCCTTCCAGCACCTCAAGACGCTGACCA
Organism: Acidobacteriota bacterium; assembly: GCA_046726015.1. Taxonomy (GTDB): domain Bacteria; phylum Acidobacteriota; class Vicinamibacteria; order Vicinamibacterales; family 2-12-FULL-66-21; genus QHWT01. The sequence continues at coordinate 5,152 of JBKOZS010000157.1, read as the reverse complement.
ACCGGTTCGCCGCGTTTCCCGTCCGCATCGACATGGTGAGCCGGTTCCGCTCCAAGGCCGAACAGAAGCAGATCCTGGACGATCTGGCGGCGGCCAAGGTCGAGATCATCGTTGGCACGCACCGGCTGCTGTCGAAGGACGTGCAGTTCCGCGATCTCGGCCTGCTGGTCGTCGACGAGGAGCAGCGCTTCGGCGTGGCCCACAAGGAGCGGATCAAGCAACTGAAGAAGCGCGTCGACGTCCTCACGATGACGGCGACGCCAATCCCGCGCACGCTCAACATGTCACTGGCAGGGATTCGCGACATGTCGATCATCGAGACGCCGCCGAAGGACCGGCTCTCCATCCAGACGAACGTCGTGAAGTTCGACCAGGAGGTGATCCGGCGCGCCATTCACACCGAACTGGAGCGCGGCGGCCAGATCTACTTCGTCCACAACCGGGTGGAGTCGATCTATTCGCTCGGCAACCTGATCACCCGTCTCGTGCCGGAGGCGAAGATCGCCGTTGCGCACGGCCAGATGAGCGAGGACGCGCTCGAACGCGTCATGGTGGATTTCGTCGCACACAAGTACGACGTCCTGCTTGCGACGACGATCATCGAGAACGGTCTCGATATCCCGAACGCGAACACGATTGTGATCAACAGGTCGGATCGCTACGGCCTGTCGCAGCTCTATCAGCTTCGAGGACGGGTAGGCCGCTCGGATCGACGCGCCTACGCTTACCTGCTCATTCCTCCCGAAGAGACACTGTCGCCGATCGCGAAGAAGCGGCTCGCGGCGATTCGAGAATTCAGCGATCTCGGCAGCGGGTTCCGCGTGGCGGCCCTGGATCTTGAAATCCGTGGCGCGGGCAACCTGCTCGGAGGGGAACAGAGCGGGCATATCGAAGCCGTAGGCTTCGATATGTACATGAAGCTGCTCGAGCAGACGATCAAGGAGCTCAAGGGCGAAGAGATCGAGGACGAGATTCGCGCGACCGTGAACCTGCGCGTCGATCTGCGGATCGACGAGACGTATATCCCGGACATGAACCAGAGGCTCACGGTCTACCGCCGGCTCGCGGGCGTGCGTTCGGAAGCCGAGCTCCAGCGCGCCGTCGAGGAAGTGCGCGACCGTTACGGCCCGCCGCCCGCCTCGATCAGCAACCTGGCGGAATATGCGCTCATTCGTCTGCTCGCGGACCAAGTGGGCATCGAATCCATCGACCGCGAGGGTCAGACCGTCGTCCTAAAGTTCAGGCCAGATGCCAGGGTGGATCCCACCTGGCTGTTCCGGGTCGTTCAGGGGCGCAAGGACGTGCACCTGGCGCCGCCGGCGACGTTGAAGCTCGACATGCGCGCTCCGGCAGAAGTGCGGCAGCAGCAGAAAACGGCTCGAACCCTGCCGGGTGGAACCAGGGTGGTCGCGGCGCCGGCGAAGGCGTCGTGGTGGACCGCTCGCGCGACCGCTGGCGAAGTGGCCCCCGGGTTCAGCAGGGATGAAATCCTCAAGCCCGCGAAGGAAGATCCACGGGCCGAGGGTGGCGTTTTCAGCCGGGTGGGCAACCTGCTGCGCGAGTTGAGCGAAGGTGCCATGGTGCGCTAAAATACCTGATTCCAGTTATTTAGAGTCACGAACATGAAAAAGTACTTCGCGCCGGCAGCCCTCCTCACCCTCCTCGTCCTGCTCTCGGCGTCGATTCGCGCGGAAATCATCGAGCAGGTGCTCGTAAAGGTGAACGGCGAGATCATCACCAAGACCGAGCTCGAGCAGCGCCTGACGAGCGCCGTACGCCAGAGCCTGAACGGCCGCGACCCCGCGTCGCTGACGCAGGAGGAACGCACGAAGCTGGTGTCGAACGCCACGCCGCAGGTCCTCGTTGCATCTGTCGACGAGCTCCTGCTGCTTCAGCGCGGCCGCGAACTTGGCCTCAGACTCGGCGACGAGCAGTTCCGCCAGGTCGTGAACAACATCCGCAAGGAGCAGGGACTCCAGGACGAAGAGAAATTCCAGGCCGCCCTCAAGCAGGAAAACATGACGATGGACGACCTGCGCCGGCAGCTCGAGCGCCAGATGCTGATCGAGCAGGTGCAGCGCCAGGAAGTCGGTTCGAAGCTCACAATTACGGAAGCCGAAGCGCGCCTCTACTACGAGCGCCATCCACAGGAGTTCACTGAACCCGCGACGATCACGCTCCGCGAGATTTTCGTGGAGGTGCCATCCGATCCCAAGCAGCCCAACGCCATCAACGTCGAAAAAGACGACGAGGCAAAGAAGAAGATCGACGCCGCGCGCGCGCGCCTGCTGAAAGGTGAGGACTTTGCGGCAGTCGCATCGGACGTGTCCGACTCGCCGTCGAAAGCGAACGGCGGATTGATCGGGCCGTTCTCACGCGAGGACCTGTCTCCGCAGCTGCAGCAGATGATCGACAAGATGAAGGGTGGCGAGGTCACGGCGGCGCTGCGCACGCCGAAGGGCTACCAGCTGCTGAAGCTCGAGGAACTCAAAACGCAGGCACTGCAGCCGTTCGACTCGGTTCGCGATGTCATCGCCGACAAGGTTGCCGCGGAACGCACGCGGTCCGAAATGCGCAAGTTCCTCACCCGCCTGCGCGCCCAGGCGATTATCGAGTGGAAGAACGAGGAACTGAAGAAGGCGTACGAGAAGCAACTCGCCGCCGCGGACGATTCCGGCCCGTCCAGCCAGTAGCCATCTCATGCCCGAGTGGTACGCCATCTGGACGCGCTCGCGGCATGAGCAAGTCGTCCGTGAACAGCTCGAAAAGAAGGGCTACGAAGCGTTTCTGCCCACCATCACCCGATGGAGCCGGTGGAAGGATCGTAAGAAGAAGATCGACTGGCCGCTGTTTCCCGGGTACTGTTTTGCGCGGTTTGAGGGACTCGATCGCCTGCCGGTCCTGAAGTGCCCGGGCGTGGTGAGTATCGTGTCGTTCGACGGCGAGATCGCGCCGATTCCGGAGCGCGAGATCGACGGTATCCGGCGGCTTGTCGAGAGCGACCTGCAGTACGACCCGTGTCCGCTCATTCGCGAGGGCATGATGGTCGAGGTCATTCACGGTCCGTTGAAGGGCGTGAGCGGACGTTTGATTCGGAAGGGCACCAACGCGCGGCTCATACTCTCCGTTGACTTGATCGGACAGGCCGTCAGCGTCGAAGTCGACGCGGCGGATGTCAGGCCTTACTAATGAAGATCGGCAGCATCGAGCTCGCGCCGCCGTTTGCGCTCGCCCCGATGGCGGGGATGACGGATACCGCCTTCCGGCGGCTCGTGAAGCGCAAGGGAGGCTGCGGTCTCGTTGTCACAGAGATGGTGAGCTCGGAAGGCCTCGTGCGAGGCATCGATCGCACGCTTGAATACGCCGAGTACACGGAAGAGGAGCGGCCGGTCTCGATCCAGATCTTCGGTGGCGATCCCGACAAGATGGCGGCGGCAGCGCAGATTGTCGAAGGCATGGGGGCCGACATCGTCGATGTCAACATGGGCTGCCCGGTCCCGAAAATCGCCAAGCACAATGCCGGCTGCAGCCTGATGCGCGAGCCGGAGCACGCGCAGGCGATCATCGGCGCGATGGCGAAGGCGGTGAAGATTCCCGTCACTGTGAAGATGCGCGCCGGCTGGGACGATCGCGAGATCAACGCACCGGAGCTCGCGCGGCGCATGGAAGATGCCGGCGCGGCCGCGGTCGCGGTGCACGGGCGCACGGCGGCGCAGTCGTATTCAGGATTCTCGGATTGGGATCTGATCGGCCGCGTCGCGGCCGGCGTGAGGATCCCGGTGTTTGGCAGCGGCGACTGCATCGAGCCTTCGCAACTGGTCGAGAAGCTTGGCGCCGGAGCGGTGTCCGGTGTGCTCGTGGGCCGCGGTGCGCTGCGCAATCCGTGGATCTTCGAGCAGGCCGCCGCGATCAGGCGCGGCGAGGCCGCTCGTGATGTCACACCATTGGAACGCGGCCGCTTCCTGCTCGAGTACATCGAGTTGCTGTTACAGGAGCGTATCGACGAAGCCGCGGGATTCCGTCACGTGGCGCCTGGAGAACAGGTACCGGAGTCCGGCCCCTTCGACGGAGCTCAGGGCAGACCGGCGCGCGGCCATCACCGCTGGGTCGTCAACAAGCTGCGCGCGCTGAATTCCTGGTACACGAAGGGCATCGACAACGGGTCGCACCTGCGCGTCGCGATCAATGCCGCCGATTCGATCCCGCATCTTCGCGAGATCATCCTGGAGTTCTTCGCGTCGGGCGATACCGCTCAGAGCAGCCGCGCCGCGTCAGTCGGTTCGACTATCTCGTAGTCGTACGAGAGCGCCGCGTCGGTGGCCGTAGCGAACAGGTGGCCGAGCCCGGCGTGCGCCGGCGCCTTCAAGTAGTTCTTCAACGCCTCGATGTCGTCGAACTCGATGACCAGCGCGAACTCGTAATCCTGCCGCATCGCCTGCTCGTATCCGGCCAGGCCGTGGCGTACGCGTTTCCCGATTCGGAACCGCCGGATCTCGGGGAACTGGGAGGCGGCACGGGCGAGGGTCGCCACAGCCTCGCGCCGCTCCGTCGCCGAGAGGTTCGCGCGTGGCTGGAACAGCACCACGTGCGCGATCACTCTTCATCCTTTTTCTTGCGTCGCTGACGCGCGGCGAACCGCGCGCGTTTCACGTCGCGCGGCACCTTGAAGCGCTCGCGAGGGTCGCGATGGTCGCCACCCGGACGCCAGTCGCGTCCACGGTGCTCATCCGCGTGCCCCTTCGCTCCTGCGGGCTCCGGCTTTCGTCTTCTGTCTTCCGTCTTTCCTCGTTCCTCTTTCGGCCGGTCGCGCCATTCGGGTTTTGGACCACGAGGACGATCGCCTTGCGGCCGGTCGCGCCATTCGGGTTTTGGACCACGAGGACGCTCCGCTTGCGGCCGGTCGCGCCGTTCGGGCCTGGGTCCACGTGGGCGATCGCCTTGCGGTCGGTCGCGCCATTCGGGTTTCGGTCCACGCGGGCGATCGCCTTGCGGCCGGTCGTGCCATTCGGGTTTCGGTCCACGCGGGCGATCCCCTTGCGGCCGGTCGCGCCATTCGGGTTTCGGTCCACGCGGGCGATCGCCTTGCGGCCGGTCGTGCCATTCGGGTTTTGGGCCACGCGGGCGATCGCCTTGCGGCCGGTCACGCCATTCG
>JBKOZS010000156.1:0-16440 GCA_046726015.1 Acidobacteriota bacterium | reverse complement strand
TGCGTCATCGCCGTGGTCGGCGACGCACCATGCCAGTGCTTCTCGCCTGGCGGAAACCATACGACATCGCCGGGCCGAATCTCCTCGACGGGGCCGCCCCAGCGCTGCGCGCGACCAAAGCCGGAGGTCACGATTAGCGTCTGACCGAGCGGGTGCGTGTGCCATGCGGTACGGGCGCCGGGCTCAAAGGTGACGCTCGCGCCGGCCGCGCGCGACGGAAGGGGCGCGTCGAACAGAGGATCGATGCGGACTGTTCCTGTGAACCACTCAGCTGGTCCTTTGGCCGAGGGGTGGGACCCGCTTCGCTTGATCTCCATGTTGCCTCCTCGCCGTGCACCCGCGCACGAACGGCAGAGTGATCGCGGCCGGTCACTCGTCGGTTCGCTGAACGCTACTGCACCGTCTGGCCGCCGTCTACTATCAACGGGTGCCCGACGGTGAAGGAGGCCGATGTGCCCGAGCTTCCCGGGCTTTTCCTGTACGACTCGAGTCGAAAGCAGCAGTCAGCGCGCGATTCTCACCAGCGCCGCCTCGAAGTTCCCGCCGTAGGTAGTGCTTCCGTTCGGCGTCGCAGCGCCGAGACCAGCGTTCACAACGACACCTGCCACGGTGTCGAGTACGCCCGCAGACGCCGAAAGAGTGCCCCTCGGCGCCGATAGTTTCGCGGCAGCGGCGAGCAAGGAGTACGGCGGCGGCGCGGTTGTCGTCGCGGCGAGCGAAACGGTGCCTCCGGCAACGGCGACGCCCGCACCGGTCTCGAAGCCTGTTCCTCCCCACGTGACCGCATCCAGGAGTTTCTTGCCAGTTGGTTGCAGGTGCAGCACGAACGCGTCCTGAGAACCGGCGCCGAAGCTGGTGGTCGTCCCGGCGACATAAATCGTCCCGTCGTTCGGAGCGACGGCGACTCCCTCCGCAGTCTCGCCGTTCCGCCCTGCGAATTGCTTGTCGAAGAGCAGGCTGCCGTCCGGACTGAGCTTGACGATCAACGCGGCGATGTCCACGAAACCTGTCTTCGCCGCCTGGATGGCACCCGCAAGAACGATCGATCCGTCCGGCGCGGTCGCCATTCTGCCGCGTGGATCCACCACCTCGCCTGCCGTGTAGGTCCGCTGCCACACCAGACTGCCGCCGGACGTGATTTTGAGCACGAGCATGTCGAAGTTGCCAATCTGATCCGCACGCGGCGTCGTTCCCGCCGCGTACACGCTGCTATCAGGTGCGACCGCAACCGTATTTCCCGCTGCGCCATCGAAAATTCTCTCCCACAGCAGGTCGCCTTCTGAATCGAACCTGACGACGAACAAGCCGGCCGAGCTCGGCCCGAAGCTCGTAGCCGTGCCGGCGATATAGGCCGATCCGTCCGGAGCCGTTGCCACGGCGAGGCTTTCATCGGAAGAAGTGCCGCCCCAGGAACTTTCCCACTGCAGCGTCCCGGCCGCGTCGAACTTCAGGAGGACTGCGTCATTGCCGTTGTCGGCGGTGACGCCTGTCACGTAGACCGAACCATCAACGCTGACTGCCACGTCAGGTCTCCCGAGCCCACGGACGGTCGTCCCGTTCCAGATGCGCTGCCAGGTCCGCGATCCATCGGCGGCGAATTTCACGACGAAGATCCCCGGGCTCGGGGTACCGAATTGATCGACAGTGAAGCTGTCGGTAATGCCCGCGACGTAGGAGCTTCCGTCGGCTGAGGTCGCGACCGCCTCTGCGACGTCGCTTCCCGCGCCACCCCACGTGGTCTCGGTCAGCAGCGTCTGGCCCTGCGCCGTTCCGGCGGCAAGCAACAGCAGCAATAATCCGACGCCCGAAATCGTGACGCGCCTTCGCTTCATGGTCCTGCTCCCGGTTGAAGTACGTCGAATTGCAATGCAATCCAAAAACCAGCCGCGTTGTAAGGATCACGAAGGAAACTGGGACCGATTCTTTACTCTCGTCGTAACCCGATTACGACCGTCGTATGGCGGTCGACCATCGCAAGCCGTGATTCACCGATCCGGTGAGACGCAGAATCGACGAAGGCTTTGGTGCCGGTTGTAGATGGCTTGATAGGTGCCGGGCAAGAATCCGGCGATGGAGTCCGGCTAAAGCCGGACTCTACCGTGATCTACATCACCGCGCAGACGCACTCCACGTCACCATCGCACAGAGGCCTGAAGTGCTCGACGGATGATGTTGGCATCGCTGTAGCGTCCGCCTTCAGGCGGACCTGGGTGAAGTAGCCGGTCAGCAGGATGCCTGTTTGCTCATACATCTCCCTCGTCCGCCATATCGATCGCCAGCGCCCGCACGTGAATCGTGTCCTGAGCGAAGCGTTTGGCGAGCATCGCCGCGTAGGTGCGCCACCACGCCCGATCGAACGTCTCGGTGACGACTTCCACCATCACGACCTCGTCCGCTTCGGTGTGCCCATCAGGTGCCGTCCACAGGCCCTTTGCCGGCGACCGGACGTAGGCCGTGACGCCCTTGAATTTGTCGGCCAATTCGCGTCGCGTCTCGGCGAGTGGCGTCATGGCGTCGCTGCGGGCGGTCCGCGTCGTCGGCACCAGCAGTTGAACTAACACCATGACGCGCTCGACAATGACCACTACCGGCGACCGGCTTTCGCGGTCGAAGACCCCTTTCGGGCCGCGCCCACGCCTGCCGCCACCGGCTCTTCTTCCTCTTCATCCGGATGCGCCGCATCCGCCGCACTCTGATTGATGCCGCCCTCGGCCAAACCGGACAGCTTCTTGTCCGCCGCCTTCTCTTCGTCGAGCGTCTGCTGCAGGAGCTTGGCAGCCTCGCTGCGACCCATGGCCTGAGCCCACGCGACTAACGTGCCGTACGCCGCCATCTCGTAGTGTTCCGCGCGCTGGCCCGCGGCAATCAGACAAGCGTCCATCGTGGTCTCATCGAAGTCCTCTTCCATGATCGACTTGCCTTCTTCGATGATCCCGGCGATCCCGTCACAGTGCTTGCCGCGGACCTTTTCGTCGAGGCTCTCAAACACCCGCTCGAGGCGCTCGATCTGACCTTGCGTCTCTGCGAGATGGCTCTCGAACGCCTGACGCAGCTTGGGGTTCGACGACGCCTTTGCCAACTTCGGCAGCGCTTTCGTCAGCTGCTTCTCGGCGTCGTAGGTGTCGCGCAGTTCGTCAATGAATGCATCGTGGAGCGTTCCGGTTTCAGCCATGGTCGATACTCCTTGGGTTATGTGAGAGCCGCGTACGCCTGTGGATTCAGACGCGTGGCGGATCGGTTTCTCGGACGAAATGCCGATGCTTGGCGATGGCGGTGATGAACGGGTCCGTCGCGGCAGGCGGGTCTTCGGCGACGATGAGACCAGGATCCGGTTGACCGCTCGGAAGCGCAGCGTCGATGCCGCAGGCGGCGAGCAGCTCCGCCCCCGCCCCGACGGCCAGGATCGGCTTGCAGTGCCGGTACTGGTCCTTGATGAACTCCAGAGTCCGGCCATCGCCCCGGAGCGCCTGCACCGCACCGGCCCCATCGGGCAGGATCATCGCGTCGTAGAGCACCGCTGGCCCCGCTTCGAGGCTGATATCGACCTCAATTGGACCCCCGGAAGCCGGCTGGACCGATCCGAGTGTGGTCGACACAAATCGGGGGACCGCCCCCTCATCCGACAGACGATCGGCCAACGCCACGAGCGCGGCCCCGTCACACCCGTCCGCCACGAGGATGGCGATGCGTCGCGTGCGAATGCTGCCGTCGCCGGGGCGCGCGAACAGCGACAACGGCGACGACACGGAGACTTCCGGCGTGACCTCACGCGTCATCACCTTCGGCATTGGCGTGGGCAGCTCATGGATGCCCAAGCCTGCCGCCACGGGTTCTGCCAACTCCCGCGCGACGTTCAGCAAGCCGGACACCATGCGTTCCCGCACGGCCGCCGTCTGCACACGCGAGAGTTCGAAACGGAATGCGTTGATGATGTGCTGCTTCTCGACGTCGGTCTGACTGTTCCAGAACAAGGTCGCCTGCGTGTAGTGGTCGGCGAACCGTTCGGCTTTTCCGCGCACCTTGTGATCACCTTCGTCACGAGGCTCGGCAAACGAGACGACGCCGGCCGTCCCGGCCTGGAACGGGCAGCCACCCCCCAGCGAATTGGGCTCATAGGACACCCGGCCGCGATGAATCGCTTGACGGTGCATACCGTCACGCTGGTTGTTGTGCACCTGCGCGACGGGGGCATTGATCGGAATCTCGTGAAAGTTTGGTCCACCCAGCCGCGAAATCTGCGTGTCGGCGTACGAATGGATGCGACCGGCGAGCAGCGGGTCGTTGGAGAAATCGATCCCCGGCACGACGTGCGCCACGCAGAAGGCGACCTGTTCGGTCTCGGCGAAGAAGTTGTCGGGGTTGCGGTTGAGCACCAAGCGGCCGACCGGCACGACGGGAACAAGTTCCTCGGGCACGATCTTCGTCGCGTCGAGGACGTCGAACGAGAACTCGTCCGCCTGTTCTTCCGTGAAGATCTGCAACCCGAGCTCGTACTCCGGGTAGGCACCCGCCTCGATCGCTTCCCACAGATCACGCCGATGGAAGTCCGGGTCGGCTCCGGAGATCTTGACCGCTTCGTCCCACATCAGTGAGTGCGTACCGGCCTTCGGACTCCAATGGAACTTGACGAAATGCGACTCGCCGGCCGCGTTCACAAAGCGGTAGGTATGCACGCCGAAGCCCTGCATGGTGCGGTAGCTGCGCGGGATTGCGCGGTCGGACATCGCCCACATCAGCATGTGCGTGATCTCCGGCATCAACCCGGCGAAGTCCCAGAAGGTGTCGTGAGCCGAAGCCGCCTGCGGCATCGCGAAGTGCGGCTCAGGCTTGGCCGCATGTACCAGGTCGGGGAACTTCATCGCGTCCTGGATGAAGAAGACGGGGATGTTGTTGCCGACCAGATCCCAGTTGCCTTCGTCTGTATAGAACTTGACCGCGAACCCGCGGACGTCACGCGCCGTATCGGTGGACCCGCGTTCGCCGAGCACGGTCGAAAAGCGCACGAAGACAGGCGTCTGTTTGCCGGCCTCCGCGAACAACGACGCGCGCGTGTAGTCGGTCAGCGCCTTCGTACACTCGAAGAATCCGTGCGCGGCCGAGCCCCGCGCGTGGACGATCCGCTCCGGAATCCGTTCATGGTCGAAGTGCGTGATTTTTTCGCGGAGGATGAAGTCCTCGAGCAACGTGGGTCCACGCAAACCGGCCTTGAGCGAGTTCTGGTTATCGGCGGCCGGCACGCCCTGGTTGGTCGTCAGCGCGCGGTCGGTCGAGTCCACGCGGACGCGATCCAGCGGGCCAACGGTCGGATTCCGACCGATGTTCGCTCCTCCGCTGCCGACCTTCTCCGATCCGTTCATCTCCGTGACCGTGCTCGCGCCGACGATGGGATCGGCGGGCTTCGTCGACGCGCCTTCCGGAGGCGCCAGCGCGGCGCCGGGATCGTACTCGGCGGGCTTATTCGGGTTGAACGGAAACGCCGACGCCAGGTCCTGAGTGCCGGCCGCCTTCTCGGCGAGGACGTCGATGCCTGAAGCGTCCGGTTGCGCGGGACCACTCACAGTCGCGCGGCTGTTGCGCGCCGTGCGCTGCTGCGGTGGAGCTTTTGGCGAACGTGATGACTTGGCCATGGTGATAGCGCTATCCAATCCTTACGCGGTGAGGACCACCTTCTCGCAGTCGTCCTGTTTGTTGAGGAAAATCTCGTAGCCCTTCGAGGCCTCAGCGAGCGGCATCCGATGCGTGATCACCACGGTCGGATCGATCTCCCCGTTTTGAATTCTCTCGAGCAGCGGGCGCATGTAGCGATGCACGTGACACTGGCCGCTCTTGATCGTCAGAGCGCGGTTCATGATGGTGCCGAGAGGGAACTTGTCGACGAACCCTCCGTAGACCCCGATGATCGACACCGTTCCGCCATTCCGGCAGGCCATGAGGGCCTCGCGTACGGCGATCGGCCGATCCGACTCCAGACCGACGGCCTGTTTGGTGCGGTCGTACAGGTACTCGAGCCCGTGGCCGTGCGCCTCCAAGCCGACCGCGTCGATGCAGGCATCCGGGCCGCGACCCGCGGTCAAATCGTTCAGGGTCTCGAGGACGCTGTCGACCTGTTCGTAATTCACCGTCTCGGCGCCGCACTTCGTCCGCGCCATCTCGAGACGGTAGGCGAACCGATCGATCCCGATGACGCGCTCGGCGCCGAGCAGATATGCGCTCTTGATCGCGAACAGTCCGACGGGGCCACAGCCCCACACCGCCACGGTGTCGCCGGGCTGGATGTTGCACATCTCCGCGCCCATGTAACCGGTCGGCAGGATGTCCGAGAGAAACAGCACCTGCTCGTCCGAGAGGCCGTTCTCGATCTTCAGCGGTCCGACGTCGGCGAACGGCACGCGCGCGAATTCCGCCTGGCCGCCAGCAAACCCGCCGGTGAGGTGCGAATAGCCAAAGCCTCCCGAGGCCGCGTGGCCCACCATCGTTTCGGCGAGCGCTGCGTTGGGATTGGAGTTCTCGCACAGCGACCAGTTGTCGTGTCGGCACTGCCAGCAATTCCCGCAGGCGATGGTGAACGGCACGACGACACGGTCGCCGACCTTGAGCTTCTTGACTGACCGGCCGACCTCGACCACTTCGCCCATGAATTCATGACCGAGCACATCGCCTTTCTTCATGGTCGGAATCAAGCCGTTGTACAGATGCAGGTCCGACCCGCAGATGGCCGTCGACGTGATCCGCACGATCGCGTCACTCTGGTTGAGGATCTGAGGATCCGGGACATCGCGAACCTCGACGGTCCGTTTGCCCATCCAGCAGTTCGCCTTCATCGCGACACCTCCGTATCAGGTGCTTGCGCCACGCGCTGTTTCGAGAACCCTTGGCCAGCGCCTTCCAGGCTGCCGTCGGGGCGCACGACCTCACCCGTCTCCATCACCTGCTTGAAGCGACGCAAGTCATCGCGGAGTTGCTGCGTCGGCTCCTCCCCGAACAGTGTGTCGATCGTGGCGCCCGCCTGGCCGGCAGGCGCGTCATAACGCAGATCGACGTGTACTTCGGTGCCGCGGTCCCCCGGAGCCTCATCGAAGCGCACGACACCTTCATGGCGGATACTGCTACCCTGGAGCGTTCGCCACCGGATGAGTTCTCCGGGCCTGTCTTCGGTGGTCTCGGCGTCCCATTCGACCGTCTGGCCTGCCGGCGCACTCACGACCCAGTGCGAGCGTTTCTCCCCCAACGCGTCCACTCGCTGTACATGCGCCATGAACTGCGCCAGATGTCCGAAGTCACGCCAGAACTCGTAGACTGCGAGTCGAGGCCGGTTGATGGTCACACTCTTGGTTACGTTCAGCATGGGTTTTCCCCGCAATCTGCTTCGTCCGTGACGGCATGACACGCCACAGCCGGCGTTGAGTCGCGATTCAGACTGGGGTCGAGATCACGACTTCTCTTGGACGACGCTCGGTCCGGGCCCAACGAGCAACGCTACCGTGAAGGGATGTGAGAGAACTGTGGGGTGTCGAACAGTTTGACAACTTCCGCTCGTCCATTCGGACGATCTTTCAGCAAACCAGCTGGGCACCACACGTGTGGGATACTCAACAGAAGCGACGTTCGTCAGCCAGCCGTCGCCACAGTCGAGTTCAGTCACCCAACCGGATTGCCGGAAGGCCTGGAACCTAAACATGCCGAGACGCGCGAAGTCGATCCGCCCTCCCGTTGACGACGCACGGCCCAGGAACAAGCTGCTCGCGCGGCTGCCTCGCGCAGAGTTCGAACGACTGCGACCACTCCTGAAAACAACCCCGACCGAGTTCAGACAGATCCTTCATCCTGCCAATGAACCCGTGCGGAAGGTGTATTTCCTCAATGGCGGCGTGGCCTCGCTGACGACGGCGATGAAGGATGGCGCGATGGTGGAGATCGCGACGATCGGAAACGAAGGGCTCGTGGGGATCAATGCGTTCTTTGGCGGGCAGATGGTGAGCGGCGAAGCGATGCTTCAAGTGCCGGACACCAATGCCGAAGTGATGTCCGCCGAGGCATTCAGGAGCGAGGTCGCACGGGGCGGTCCCTTCCACGAATGCGTGCAACGGTATTCACAAGGCCTGTTGATGTTGATGATGCAGTCGACGGGGTGTATCGCGCTGCATCCGGTGCACGAGCGTTGCTGCCGTTGGCTGTTGATGACGCACGATCGTGTCCACCAGGACGAGTTTCACCTCAGCCATGAATTTCTGGCGATGATGCTCGGCACCACTCGACCCACCGTGACGATTGTCGCGGGTACCCTCCAGAAGGCCGGACTCATCAAGTACACGCACGGGCGGATCACCATCCTTGACCGGCCACGCCTCGAAGCGGCGTCGTGTGAATGCTATGCGACGGTGAGGGAACACTTCGATCGACTCGGACTGTAGGACATTACGGATGACCGTCATGATGCCGAGCATATTCAGGCAGTTGATCGGCCGGATGCTCTCCTGGCTCCTCGGTCGAACACCTCCTCGCGAGCCACTCGCAGGCGTGCGCGTCCCGAGGCGCAAAGGTCCAAGTGATCGGGCAGCGAGTGTCGCCTTGCCAGAGCCACGCGAGAGTGATCGTGTGGACGCCGTGAGCTTCCTCGGTTCCAGGCGGTAGGCATCATGCCGGACCTGCGGTTTCAGCAGCGCATCCACTTGATCGCATTCGGGCCGTTCCTCGCACTCTTTACCGCTCGCCTGCGCCCCTCCGCCCCTGCGCCCATCGATGGGCGCGATCTCACGGCAACACCACTGGACGAGCGCAGAGACGCACTGGCGACGGTGCTGAAAGGCTCGCGCCTGCTCCGCTCCGAGCCACTCCCCGGCGCCGCCGAACAGATCGAGAAGGCCGTCCGCGAGCTTCACCTCGAAGGCGTCGTCGCCAAGGGGGAAGCCCAAGATCGTGGTCGAGGTGTCGTTGGTGAAGTGGACGCGAGATGGGCTGTTGCGCCATCCCGAGTTCATCGGCGTGCGAGATGACAAGTCGCCGCGAGAAGCCCGCCGAGAAGACGCGTAACGATCACAGCTCGCACAAAGGTAGTGCTGTTCAGATGTGAGCGGCGAGTTGTGCATGCGTCTAATGCCTGTTCGGCAGGCGCGGTCGTTCATTGTCTTCAAGGGGCGCACCGCCCAACCCGGTTTGCTCGACCGCCTTTTTTGGCCGTTCGTAGCTGAACTGCCCTTGGCACGCCCGGCACAGGTAAATGTCGAGCGTGCGCTCATCCGTCAAAGTCGCGATGAGCGCCGCTGTCGAGCCGTGGCACAACGGGCAACAGGGTCGTACAGGATCGTCTGACATGGGCTCAGCTCCTGCGATGTCAACAAACCAGTCAGCCGTGCGGCAATGCGTTCACGGCTAATACCGCCAGCGTGGAGGGAAGGGCGCTTACGGGTTGGATGTGCAGGACGTGTGCCTTGTGCGAGAACGTGACACGCAGCAGGCGCGTAACTCGACCGCACGATGCTCCTGCCGAGCGATCGGCACCTGGCTGCGAAGCGTTTACGTGAAGCTGAGGCCCCTCACCCTTACCAGTTGCTCCAGACTTGATGGGCTGAGAAGAGCCGGTCGACATAGTCGCCTTCCGGTCCGTCCCCTTTCTCAATCATCACCAAACCGTGCCGTTCGGTTAGTGCAGGCCCCGGAGTGGGCGTCAGCGCAGGCACGATGACCGCGTGCTCGGCGGCGGGCGTTGGCAGTTCAGGTTCTAAGCCGGCCAACGGGAGGACGACGCGTCCAATGGCGTTCAATCGTGACACCAGCCCGACGCCGTGCTGCAGCACCCTCGCCTCACGCACTTCGCGTGGCCACCGATCCATTTGAATGACGAGATCGGAGGGGAATTCCGCGAGGACCTCGTCATGGCACGCCGAGCAGAGGTACATATACGGATGAGGATCCATGCGCTCCAACGCACTGGACGTGCCGGGCCGATCCAGATGACAACGCATGCACGCGCGCGGCTCGGCGCCAACGAAGTACTCCGCGAGCGGTGCAGGCAGCAATCGAGCTTCTGCGTTGCTGCCGATTCGTTTTGCCAGGTGTGCCGTCAGCAGGTGCGTATGGACCAACGCCCGTCCCAGCGCTTTTCGCAGCGCCCGGCGCGCTAGACCGTCGACCTGGCCGACCGCTTCGGAGTACAGCGCGATCAACTCGATCTCCGAGACGCGCATCGCCTGCAGCGTCATTGTCGCGCTCAAGCGCGACGCAATGCCGGCTTGTATCTTGGTCAACACCTTGCGAAGGCCGCCACGTTCGTCGGGCGTGCCGCCCTCCATTCGGACCAACGTGGCCATCTGCTCGACGTTCGCCTGTTTGCCACTCTTGGCATCCTGGAACATCGCGACGTAACCCGGCGCCGATTCATGCGCAATGGCCGTGTCGATGGCGGCGATTCCGGCCATCTCGCGTGTGACCAGCGGCGCAAGTTGTCGCTCGAGCGATGCTTGCCTCGCCTCGCCGATGCTCACGGTTATTCCTCCACCTGCCACCACGTGCGACTGGTCGTCGTTTCCATTCGCTCGATCCGAACGGCCGCGACTTTCTGCACCGGCTGCTTCGACACGGGATCCCATACCTGCGGCGTCAGGCTGTTCGCCGCATGCTCTGCGCCGAGGTCTCCGTAATGGAATGGCACGAACACCACGCCCGGCGGCACCACGTCACCCACCTTCGCCGGAGCGACAATGGATCCGCGACGCGAGACGACGCGCACACGATCGCCATCCAATACGCCGATTCGATTGGCGTCGGTGGCATTGATTGCCAGGAAAACGCCCGGCGCGGCGTCGTGGAGCTGCGGAGCCTTCCCGGTTTTCGTGCGAGTATGCCAGTGATAGGTCTGGCGACCGCTGATCGCGATAGTCGGAAACTGTTCATCCGTCGTCTCGAGCGGCGGCTGGTACTCGGTCGTCACGAACACCGCGCGCCCTCTGGGATCGCGTTTCTCGCGGTACTCGTTGACGGTGTGCTCGTGTCCCGTCTCGAGATCCTTCTCGTACGATTCCGAGTTCTGCCACTCGGTTGGGAAGTGGAAATCGGGGTACAGCCGGATGGTCCCGTCAGGATGGTCTTTGTTGCATGGCCACTGGATTCCGCCACGCTCGGCAAGCTTCTGATAGGTCATTCCTGAATAGTCCGGAATGCGGCCTCGCGAGATCTCCCGCCACTCGTTGAACGCACCTTCCGAATCCGTGTACTGAATCAAGGGCCGGCCGGTCGCGTCGCCGAGGTTCATGCGGGTCGCGAAATCGAGGAAGATGTCGAGGTCGGCTCGCGCCTCTCCCGGCGGATCGACCGCCTTTCTCAGGAGCGTGCACCTCCGCTCTGCGTTGGTCATGCAGCCCGTCTTCTCGCCCCACATCGCCGATGGCAGCACGACGTCCGCCAATTGCGCCGTCTCGTTATCGGCGAAGCAGTCCTGCACGATGAGAAACACGCCATTCAGCGTCCGGAGGTGCGTGGAACGGTTCATCATGCTGACAGCGGGGTTCGTACAGATGGTCCACAGAACCTTGCCGTATCCTTTCTCGCAGAGCTCGAAAATCTCTGGTGCGCCGACGGGCTTTTTCCCGAGCAGTTCGACCGGCACGGTCCACTGCTTGGCCAGCTGCCGCATGTGCTTCTGGTCTTCCCAGTTGAGGTACGCCGGGTACGTACCGTCGGCACCGGTCTCACGCGTATTCATCGAACTCGGCTGCCGGCGAACTGCATCGGCGCGCACCCGGGCCGGCCGATCTTTCCCATCAGCAGGTGCATGCTGTTCACGGCGCAGGCCGCGGCGGTCGCCTGATTGCTTTGATAAACGCCCTGCAGGCACGTCGTCACGGTCGTTTTTGAGCGACCGATCCAGTCGGCAGCGGTGCGCAGCTGCATCGCTGGCACCCCGCAGGTGTCCCCTACGTGATCGGGCGTGTAGCGGCTGACGATCTCGCGGAATTGTTCGAACTTGACCGTGTGGTTCGCGATGAAGTCGCGATCAACGGTGCCATTCTCGATGAGCAAGTGACAGAGGCCGTTCAGCGCATCCACAGGACAGTGCTCTGCTCTGCCGCGTTATGACCGACGAGCACGATGCACTCGGCATGATCGAAGTCCTCGTACGCGCCGGGTGGTCCGTCGGCGCCGAACGACTCCATCAATGAGGATGCAGTCGTCGCGGTGCAGAGCCGGGTGTTCGCGTCGATGGTTGCAATGCCCAGGCCGGCGCGGGCGATTTTCCCGAGCGTGTAGTACTCCTCCAGGAGCAATTGGCCGCTGTTATAGATCGCGACGCCGTCTGGTCCTTCTGTCGCGAGCGCCTCGTTGAATCGGTCCGTGACCAGCTGCATCGCAGTGTCCCATGAGCCAGGGACCAGTTGGCCGGATCGATTTCGAATGAGCGGCTGCAGGGCCCGGCTTGGATGCCGATTCGCGTAGTACTGGTTCAGCCCTTTCGGTCCGAGACGGCCCTGGTTGACTGGATGCGCGGCCTGCCCGCGTACGCCGACGATCTGCGCGCCGGCGACGCCGATTTCGATTCCGCACCCAATCGAGCAAACACCGCACGTCGACGGCACCCACCGTTCGGCTCGAGCCGCCTCGTCCTGCTGCGAAAAACACCGTGAAAGCATGGATCACCCGAGCAAGTGTGAGCTGGCCGGTCAAAGTGTTCTTGCAGACTGATCGACCGTTTAGGGAGGAAGACTGCTCGGGGACTAGCAGCTACTGAATGAAATCTCATCCCGTCGGGGTCTCTGAGCTCTCGCAGGCCGTGCAGAGTTCGCCACGGCCTGCTTAGCCCACGAGTGCCTGACTAGGCGCGATTCAGGGTCGAATCGGCCATGCACGGCGCTATGGCTGAGCTCACGCTATCGTTCTGCGGCCCGTGAGCAGTCCCGCGAGGAACAACACGACTGCTATCACGAGCAGCACGTGAACGAATGCACCAATGGTGTAGGTGCCGACAACGCCAAGCAGCCACGCAATCAGCAGGATTACTGCGAGTGTGTACAGCATAGCTATCTCTCTCCTCCAGTCGCTGATTGATGCAAGTCAAGTGCCCGACCGCCAGAGGTTCGATTGCGCCAAATCACGGTCGAAGCTCGCCCATTCTGCGGTTACTGCCGCGCCGGAATGTCGGGCCTCAAATCACGATCGCCCTGCATGTCGCTGAATGATGCAGCGGAGAGGACGGGCTCTTTGGCAATTCACCACGATTCTTGACGGCACTCACATTGCTGTAAGCGCCAGATAGCTCTTACCAGCGCCATCGTCGTGCTGGCTACAGCTAGATGCCAGAGGAGGGCTCTGCGATGAGTGAAGTCAAAAAGGGTTCGGTAACAGAGGAAGCAGCTGCGTTTGGCCAGCGAGTCAAGGGAGCTGTCAAAGACGCGGCCGGGGCGGCGACCGGAAACGAATCGCTCGAGCGAGAAGGTGAGGCCGAAAACGCGGAAGGGCGAGCGCGTCAGGGGGCGAACGAGGTACTCGGTCTCAATACCGTTCCAACAGCGTCGTCGCGGAAGCAGAGTGGCTACGTGACGGGCTTGTACAGGACCCCTGAAGACGCCACGCGTGCGTACCAGGGTCTCACGACTGAGCACGGATACCAGCCCGAAGACGTCGACGTCATCATGTCCGATGAGTCCAGAGCCCGCTATTTCGGCGACGGCACGACCGGCGATTTGAAAGCGGGGACGAAGGCCGCGGAAGGGCTCGGCAAGGGCGGCGCCATCGGAGGCGGCGTCGGTGCGGCGCTCGCTGCCGTGTTCGCGGTCGGTTCATCGGTCGCCATCCCCGGTCTCGGGCTGGTCGTTGCGGGTCCCATCGCCGCGGCATTGGCGGGTGCAGGCGCCGGCGCAGCGACCGGCGGTCTGATCGGCGCGTTGATTGGCGCCGGGATTCCGGAAGATCGGGTGGCTGCCTACGAGAGCGGTATTCGGGACGGTGGAATCGTGGTCGGCACGCGCGCCCGCGACGACGAACATGCTGCAGCGTTGGAGCGCGACTTCGGCAACTACGGCGGGACCAGCATTCTGCGATAACCGGGGTAAGCACTCGGAAAGGTCTGAGTCGCGAGTCGCGGCTCAGGCCTTTTTCTGGCGTGCGCTGCCGTCCCTTCCGGCTAGAGTGCCGCTCGTTCACAGCAGTAAGTCCAGCGCGTCACCCCTTGCGCGTGACCGTATCACTCAGCCACGTCCGCGAATGCCGCATCGGTTTGGCGGCGCGAAATCACGCCTTGAACACGCGCACGACGTGCAGAGGTCACAATCGTTTTTCGTAACGGGAGCATGATCATGCCGAACAGGAATCCGTCCACAGACAACCCATTGAAGGACTCGGCCGATGCGATCGGAGAACAGGCAGCCAGTCGCTTAGCCGACGCTAAGGAATCGGTGTCGGATATAGCCGAAAGGACCGCCGAAAAAGTGAACGAAGGTCGTCGGATGGCCGCGGAGAGGTTGGAAAGTGCGGCTTCGTCGGTCCACTGGGGAGCCGACCAACTGCCAGGCGGACCGAAGGTCAAGGACTTTGCGCATACCGCCGCCGATCGGTTGGGCACCACGGCGGACTATCTCCGCAGCCACGATGCGCGGCGCATGAGGGCGGACGTCGAAAGCCTGGTCAAGAACAACCCCGGTCCCGCCCTTCTCATCGCGGCCGCAGTCGGGTTCCTCGTGGCGCGGGCCGTCTCCAGGGATTAGCAGACAGGATGTGACCGGTGTACGGCGAGCCAGCCGTCGCTGCCGTCCTGCAGGACGGCATCCGAGGAGCGGAGCGCATTCGGCCATTACCAGAATGAACAGTTGAATCAGTCAAGGAGAACCTTCAATGGATGAAACCGCCCGGGAAATAGAGACGCACATCGACCGGACACGCGAACGCCTCGGTTCAAACTTGAGGGAGCTCGAGGACAAGGTCGACGCGGCCACAGACTGGCGCGAGCACTTCCGGGAGAGGCCGCAGCTGTTTCTGGGCGCGGCATTCGTCGGCGGTGCAATTCTCGCGACGGCGATCGGTGCAAAGTCGGCGGGGCAGCGAGCCGAGCCCTCTGAAATCAGGAAGTTTACAGAAGGCGGCAGCTCCGCTCAGGCTCAAGCGCAGGCGCTCGAACTCTGGAACAACGCCAAGGCCGCTCTGATCGGCGTTGCGACGGCCCGGATCAGGGGGTACATCGGTCAGTGGGTGCCAGATTTCGACGAACACTATCGGCGCGCCGAACAGCGAGCAGCCGCGTCTGACCCGGCGCGCGTCTGATCCGGCCGGCGAGATCACAACATGGAAAACACTTTGATCCGCAGCGAGCCTTGCTCACGCTGTGGTGGACAGATGTTGTGGACGCAGAATGCCTGGCCGGCGGAAGGTCAGACGACGAGTGCTGCGTATCGCTGCATGAACGGTCACACGATCGACCCCGCTTTGACCAAGCAATGCCCCTCGTGCGGAATTCACGATACCAGCCTGATCAGCGATGGAGAGCCGCAGCAGTTCCGATGTTTGCGCTGCGGCCAATCCTTCGAAGTGCCTCGCTAGCAATGCCTACCCAAGTGCCGCGACCAGCGAATTGAACTCTCGCCGGAGCGCGGCGGCTTCGTCTGCGCTCGCGCGCGCGATTTCGCCAGCCAGCCGGCTGGTGCGCGTCAGCACCTCCCAATTCGCCATTGAGATGCGCTCACGCGGCTCGCGCGGATCGGCTTCGAGTGCCTCGCTCGCTCGCCGATGCTCGGTCGCAAGCGCAGCCAGCTCCTCATCGACGTAATTGGCCAACCCTACAAACGCATCTTCGAGAAAAGACTTCAAGTCGTCGGTGAGTTGATTCGTGATCGTGAGGGCTTCGAGGACTGTCCGCACCGCATCCTTGATCGAGGGCTTCGAGGCGGGAAGCATCGCGACCGATACAGGAAACGCGTTCGCAGCCGTATGCGCTTCGAGAAGGGCGACGTATCGGGCGACGAGCTGCTGTGCCGCAACCGGATCGAGCGACGCGGCATGTGTGTCCATGACGCCTTTCGAGCGGGGTGAAGTCCTGCCTCTCAATAGATTCGCGCTCGTTACGGCTGATCGTTCGAATGGTACTGCATCCAATTGGATCGCGTTGATTACTGCTGACGTGTTCGGTCGCTCAACGCGTGCTACTGAAGAGTCGGGCGAACTCAACTGTAGATCGTAATTGACAACCGCATCGAGCACTCTTTAGCGTGAGAGCTGTTCGTACTCGCGACGCAAACGCCTTTCTGTAAAGCGCGCGCACTTCGCGATTCGTCAGCCCGCTGAGCCGTTCCGCTCGAGCCACAGGCCCCTCGCTGGTACGGCCCTGCCTGTTGTGGAGGAGCACGATGGACTCCATTCCTGCCTCCGATCCTGCATTCACTCATCGTCCACTCACCTTGCGATCCCGTACAGACATCGAGTCCGAAGTCCGCCGACGCGTGGAAGCGGAGCGACAACGGC
>JBKOZS010000155.1:0-11340 GCA_046726015.1 Acidobacteriota bacterium | reverse complement strand
CTGTTACCCATCGTACCGGCCCGGATGGTAACGGTCGTTTCCGACCCTTCGACCCGAACGCCCTCGAGCTCCTTTGTCCCGAGTTTCCTCGTGCGAATTTCCGGCGAAGATTCGCCGGCGGACCCTGCGGCGTCCGCTGTGATCCCACCGGCGACGCCCGCTCGCAATGTTGGAGAGAAATTGCCGATCGACTGCGACCGACTCGCGACCTTTGTCTCTTGATTCAGGTTCAGATGTGTGCCCGTCACCGGATCGGTAATCGTCACGATCGGCGATTCTGCTTGAGCGACGAGCGCACCAAGCGCGATTCCATGTTGCTCGCGCCGGGTCCTTCCGCGACTGTCACGCGCCACGATGGCGGAAGTGCGCTGCTCGATTCGATTGCCGTCTGCGAGGGTTTGGATAACTTCGGTGACCGCTTCCGCGGAGTACGGGGCGTTGAGGACAGGCTTGCCGACATCAACGCTTTCAAGTTCCAGAGAGATCATGCCGGCGCCCGGCGCTCTGGGCCGGACGACTGCGCCCGGCGACTGGCCCGGGTCCATCGTCGAAGCCCCTTGAGGAGACGTGATGGTGACGGGGAGGCGAGGGTCTTGAGCCCGAACCGGACCGGCGGTCAGAGCGATCGCCGCGAAGGCCAGCAGTGTCAAATGTCGAGGCATTGTGATGACTCCACCACGAGCGCAACTACTGTATCGGCGCGACACGACGAACGTCTCTCGGAAGCCCGTCTTCTCCGACGACGACATCGACGTCAACGAAATCTCCGGCGTTCGGCCCGCTGACGACGACCCCCACTGCCTGGAGCGCTGACCGTGGCATGCGGACACGAACCAGTTCCAAGGTTTCGGTATCCAGCGCCGGGTCGGTCGTAAATGTAAGGACGGCTTCCGGCCTCGACTTCGGTTGAGACAAATGGCGCAGGTCTCCAGCAGTTCGCGTCGCGGACTCTGCAGCACCCGAAACGGGAGAGGGAGGGAAAGTCGTGGCGCGATGACTGCGCAGCGCGAATGCGATCAACAACGCGCCTGCAGTGGCGCCGACGGCCCAGAAGAAACGTCGCTGGCTCGGCCGATGGCCTCGACGCTGGGGATGCTGCAGCGCCTCCCATGCGGCGAGCGCCCTTGGTTCGAGGTCGGGCGGGGCCGTCATCGCTGCGTCCTCACGTGCGAATTGACGCCATGCCTCGCCGAGTACTTCGGCATCATGACCGACGTTTCCCGAGTCATCTGCACTCGAAGCCATCTTCGTCAACCACGGCGTCATATGGCGGACCTCGCTGCCGGGCGGTCCCGTCCGGCCTGCGTCGGCTCGAGAAGGCGATTGAGTCTCTGGCGGAGCAAGCTTCGTGCTCGATGGAGCCGGGCCCGAACGCCGCTCACCGACGATCGGACGACGAGGGCCGCCTCCGCGTACGCGAGCCCGTGCAGATCGCACAGGACGATCACTTCGCGGTAGCGCAACGGGAGCCCGCACACTGCGCGACGGACCCGCTCCCCAGCCTGGGCGCGTTCGATCAGGTCGAACGGGTCGTCGGTTGTGCTGCGCCATTCCAGGCCGATAGCCTCCATTGCGAGACGCCTTCGCGTTCGGCGCCATTGGTCGCGGCTGAGATTGCGGGCGATGCCGTAGAGATAGGTCGTGAACTCTGCGCGCGCAGGATCGTAGCGAGGAAGCTCCTTGATCAGCGCGATGAACACTTCCTGTGTCACGTCCTCGGCGGCATCCGGACGGCCCGTCATTGCCCGAGCAAACCGATAGACGACGTGCTGATATCGGTGATACACCAGCTCGAACGCCTGTCGCTCCCCGTCTGCGGCTCGTCGGAGCAACTCGTGATCGGTCGGCTCCGAATGGCCCGCTTCCTCAGCCATTCACGTGTGATTGGTACGTCGGGGTGAATTCGTTCCGCGAAAAGGTGACGCGTCGCGCCTGGTCCGACCATACTTCGGGCAACAGGTCATCGCGTCAATTCGCCACGGGATGCGGTCGTTCTGAGATCAGCGTTCGCCGAGTAATGGATTTACGAATTACCGGTCGATTGGCTTTTCGAATAGCGGCCGCCTCATGTCCTCGTGCTTGTAATCGGCCGGCACCTGGAACAGAGATGCGTCGGGCTCCGCGCGTATGATGTTTGTGAGCCGATATACCGTCTCGCCAAAGCGCGGATCGGCGCGGCGGGAAAAGACGACTACCCCGAGCTCAGGCGAGTACCAACGTTCGCTGACGACCTCGATCGGACGCACGTTGCCGATCGCCCCGGCGGGTAACGTCGCGACGGTTCTCGTGCCCTCGGCGCGTACGCCTTCGTACTCCTTCGTGCCGAGTTGCTCGGTCCGAACGTCCGGCAGCTCCGGTTCGCCCCGGCTTTCGAGGCTCAATTCGTCGGGACCAATACGGTTGGTGGAGGCGCCGGGCGCTTCGCTCGGCACCGCCAGGTCGCCGGTTCGCAGGATCGTCGGGCCCGGAAGCGCCGCATGGCCGCGGGAAGGGCGCGAACGCATGGCGACCTTCCGGACGGGATCGAGCGAGTAGTGGACGCCCGCCACCGGGTCGCTAATCGTTACCATGCGAGCCTGGCCCTCCGGCAGGACAGGACCAATCGCCGCCAGCTGATGTTCGCGACGCACGCGGCCGCGGCCGTCGCGCGCCACCGCACCTGTCGTATTCCGTTCGATACGATTGCCGTCCGGGAGTTCCTGCGTGACCTCCGTGACGATGTCGGCGGAGTACGGCGCGTTCTCGACCGGGTCGCCCAATTCGAACGGCTCGACCGCCAACATCTCAACTTTGAAATCGAACAGCGGCGGCGCGGGCTGACCGGCGCCCGACACGATAATGCGGCCATCCTCCTGGGCCCACGCCGTGCCTGCAATCATTGCCGTCAAAACCATCATTCGCATGATTGTGTGCGGTCTCATGAGCGTTACTCCTGACGCGCGGCCACCGGCACGGCGCCGCGGATCGTCCGCGCCACGCCGTCTCCATCAACCAGCATCTCCAGGTCTACCAATCCGCGGTCATCCGGCTCGACCAGCGGTACACCCAGCGTCACGAGCGCAGCGCGCGCCACACGAACGCGAACGATCTTCGTGGCGCTCGCATCCAAGACTGGATCCGCCACGAACACGATGGCCGCCCCGTAGCGCGGTGCCATCGCCTCGACTCGCGTAGGTGATCGTCGCGGCCGCTGCTCGTGTACTTCCGCATGTGTATCGCGATCCGCAGCCGGCGGGTCCAGGATCACAGGGGGTTTCTCCGGTGGGCGCGCAAGGACGGGTTCCGGCCGGCTCGGCTCCGAAGGCGCGCGATACATCAGCACGGCAGCCACCACGGCGGCTGCCAAGGATCCGATCGCCAGGATCGTGGCGAGGCGCCTACGCTCATAGCGAGGGTTCCGCGCAAACGACCTGACGACATCCCACTTCTGCATCACCGCTGCATGCACGTGCAATGGCGCCTGCGCGTGGCAGTCTTCTTCAGCCAGTGCGCGCAACCGACGTTCGAGATTGACCATCTCGGGATTGCTCGTGCGATCGATCATGCGAGACACCTCCCCACACAGTCGGCGGCGGTCCGCGAACCGTCCGGGTCGAGACACCGCAGACGCTCGACCAGGAGGTTGCGTGCGCGATGCAGGCGCGATCGGACCGTACCAACCGGCGCGTTCATCACGCCCGCAGCCTCAGCGTAGGAGAGCCCGTGAAGGTCGCACAGGATCACGACCTCGCGGTACTGCGACGGCAGGCTGACGATGGCCTGCCTGAGCCGGAGCAGATCTTCGGATCGAGCCAGCGCAGCGGATGGATCGTCCGAGCGTGCCGGCTCGGATCTCTCCGCGCGAATCTCGTCGAGATTCACAAACCTTTGCTCGCCTCGAAGACGCGCACGCGTGACGTTGCGGGCGACGCCATACAAGTACGTCGAAAAAACCGCGCGCTGCGGTTGGTACCGCGCCAGGTCTCGCATCACGATCACGAACACCTCCTGGGTGACATCCTCGGCCATGGATGGTGAGCCACTCATGGCACGCGCGAAACGGTAGACGATCGCCTGATATCGATTGTAGAGGGCCTCGAACGCGTCTCGTTCGCCGCCGAGCGCGCGTCCGACCAGCTCGGCATCGGCGGGCTCGGCGGCTCTCCCCATGACCATCTGCAGGTGATTGATTCGAGCGGGCAAGAAAGTTCCGCATCGCGCGTCATGCCGGCGCGGAGCCGGAATTCTGAGCAATGAGCGGCGTACCGCCACGTGGGCTCAGTGCTGAATCATCTCGGTTCCGCCGTTTCGCCGGACGACAGCGCGCTGGCAATTCGCGGGTTGCAGACACTGCACGTGCGGCTGAAAGTCATCGAGCAGTCGGCCTTGAAGGTGGCGCGGTGGTTCGCCGAACGTCCGGATGTGGAGGTGGTCCTTCATCCCGCATTGCCGTCGTGCCCGGGACACGAGACGTGGAAACGCGACTTCACGGGATCGTCCGGCGTGTTTTCCGTCGTGTTTCGGCCGCCGTTGATACGGCAACACCTGCACGCCGCGATGGATCGGCTGCGGCTGTTCCGGATGGGTTTGAGCTGGGGCGGCGTCGCGAGCCTCGTCATCACACCAGATCTCGAGGCCGCAGCCCACGCGAAGGCGTACGGCGATCGCCTCGTGCGTCTCTACGTCGGTCTCGAAGATCCCGACGACCTGATCGCGGACCTGGAGTCGGCATTCTCCAGTACGCACGGCCTCCCGATCACCTGAGGGCGGGACCGCTTCTCATTGAGGGTGTCCAGCGAGGACGATCAGTCATTTCGATCAAGCATTTCGGGTCTCGAATCTGAGCGGCTCAAATTCTTCAGCGTCTGTACGTGCTTCACCGATTGTGGCGCGATGTCGATAGAGACCTGGCCGGACACCGAATTCGCGGGTGAACGCCCTGCTGAATGCAGCCGTGGACTCATATCCGACTCGTTCCGCGATACTCGAGAGAGCCAGCGTCCGTTGACGAAGTAAGGTTGCGCCGACCTGCAAACGCCACCGCTTCAGGTACGCCATCGGGGATTGACCGACCAGGGCCGTGAACTTCGCCGCAAACGGCGAACGAGAGAGGCCGACTGCGGCGCTCAACTCGGGCACAGTCCACCGTTTCTCTGGCGACTGGTGAATGAGGCCGAGCGCGGCACCAATCGATGGATCGCGGAGCGCGCCCAACCATCCCGCCGTGCCCGGTGGCTGTTTTCTCAACCAGGTCCGAACCGCTTCAACGAACAGCACATCGATCAGACTGGTGATGATCGTGGCGCCGCCCAGGTCGGGACGCTCCATCTCACGCGCCAGGAATTGCACGGTCGCATCGAGCCACTGATTCCCACGCCGCTCGTGCTTCTGCACGCGGATCCATTCGGGGAGCATCGTCAGAAACGACGCGGCTTGTGGGCTTCCGAACTCGAACGCTCCGCAAATCATCCTGGCAGCCCGACCGCCGCCACCATGCCGAAGCACCGCGCGAAGCCCACCCCGCGAATCGCCGACAAGGTCGCGGACTGGAATCGGAGGCGTCGTTGGCTCGTCGCTGAGTTGATACCCGTGCCCGCGCGTCACCAGCAGCAGGTCGCCCTGCTCGAGAGCCGTGGCGTCGGCCTTTCCCTGCAACCGCAGCCAGCAGCGGCCACGCTCGATGACATGAAAATGCGAAAACTGTCCTGCGGCAAATCCCAACGCCCACGGCGCCGACAGCTCACATCGACAGAAGATCCGTCCCCGCAGCTTGAGTGAGTCCAGGACGTCGGCGAGGACATCGGTTCCGGTCGCGTCCAGGAGCAATGGCGACCTCCCGCTCCTGAAGGAGCATCGGTCACAACTTCAGGAGATCTGGCTATAGATCCGTCGGATGCAGCAGCACTATAACGGCTGCAGGGCGCGGGCGCTCACGAATTCATGGAAGCGTTCGTATGAGAAGAGCACTGTTTGAAACTATCGACGGCCGCGGTGGCGCTCGCGACATGCCTGTTCGCCATCTCTGCAGTCCGCCCAGCTGCTCACCGCTTCGCGCACTCTGGCCTCGCGGGGCTCGTAGGGCCGTCGCTTAACGGGGTCGCTACCGTCAGCTTCTTCAAAGTCGGTCGATTCCTGATCGAAACACCGCCCGGACAGAATGTCTTTTACACGACCGCGTTTGTTGCATACCGTCTGTGAGCCAGACACGTTTTGCGTTCACCCTAACAGTTCAGGGGCGATTATGAGTCTGAAGGATCCGAACGTCGTCGACGGCCGCTCGCCGAAGCGCGTCGCTATCGTCATCTCCAATCCCGCGATCTCCACGACGACCGGGTGGCCGGTGGGTTTCTGGTGGAGTGAGCTGGCCCACCCATATCTGTACTTCCACGACAAGGGGTACGCCGTCGAAGTCTTCAGCCCTGACGGTGGGAAATGTGAGCCCGATGCCTTGAGCGATCCGCGTGATCCGAGCGGCTACTCGGCCGACGATTTGATCAGCATGGGGTTCATCGCCACCCCGAAGCTGGCGGCGCTCGTCGAGAGCACTCGGCCGGTGGCCGACATCGAGTTGTCACGGTTCGACGCGATTGTCGTCGCCGGCGGTCAAGGTCCGATGTTCACCTTCGAAAAGGCGGTTGGATTACAGAAATAGGTCGTGGAGTTTTACGAGGCCGGCAAGATCACCTGCGCGCTCTGTCATGGCGTCGCCGTCCTGCGATATGCGACCAGTAGCGCCGGTGATCCTATCGTCAAGGAAAAAACGGTAACCGGTTTCGCCAACGTCGAAGAAGATTTCGCCGACAACGCCGTGTGGTCGATGAATCTCCTGCCGCGGACCAAGCACGTGATGCCATGGCGGATCGAGGACGAGATGAAGCGGCTTGGCGCGAACTACGTGCAGGGCGGGTTGTGGCGTGGGTTCGCCGTGCGCGACGGAAACCTCATTACCGGGCAACAGAATTTCTCGGGCACTGAAACCGCAGAGCTCGTGGTTCGGGCGCTTGGCGAATAACTAGACGGCCCCGACCAACCTACGCGGGGCGCTTGACACCGATCGGCATCACGCGCTGACGCATGTATGCGACGAATGTCGCCATGGTAAACAGCAACAACGTAGTGGCCGCCGAGCTCAGCTCGCCGCGCGACAGATGGAAGACCGTCGCGGACGCGGTCACGATCATGATCCCTACGGCCGCCCATGTGACCAGCCACGGCGCGATCCGTGTCAGCCCGGGAAGAGTGATTCCCACCGCGGCCAGCACTTCCGCCACGCCGAGGAAGAGCTGGAACCACCGCGGCAGCGCCGCATTGATCTGTGCAGCGATCTCCGGCGGGGGCGACAGAAAGAGCAAGCCGTGCGCGAGCAACGCAGCCGCCAGCAGCGCCTGCAAAACCCAGAGCAAGATGTTCATGACGTCACCTCCCCACCTCTATCGCTGAGCGTCTCGCCGATCATCAGGCCGAAGGCGATGATGCGATGGCCGCCGTCCGTCGAACCGCGCCTGGTGAAAATCCGATAACGCGCTTGAACGTGCGACTGAAGGCAGCCTCCGATTCATAGCCAAGACGGCCAGCCACTTCCGCGAGAGGCACATCGTCCTCTTTCAGCCACGTCAGCGCGACGTTCATTCTCCAGCGCGCGACGTAGTGCATGGCCGGCTCGCCGACGAGCGACGTGAATCGTGCGGCGAATGCGGAACGGGACATCGCGACTTCGTTGGCCAGCGATTCGACCGTCCATGGATGGGAGGGATCGCGATGCACGAGCGCAAGAGCGCGACCAATCTGCCTGTCCTGGAGCGCGCCGAGCCATCCGGTTTGCGCAGCCGGATCCTTCGCCATCCACGATCGGATCGCCTGGATGACGAGAATGTCGGCGAGGCGAGTCACGACTGCCTCGCCGCCGGGACGCATTTCCTGCGCTTCAACCGCCATCAAGCGGAGCGAGCTCTGGATCGATTCCAGCTCCGGGAAATTCCAGGCGTCCACCGTGATCACGCTGGGCAGCAGGGTGACGAGTCGCTGAGCCACGGGGTGATCGAAGCGAACGGCTCCGCCAGTGATTGTCGTCGGCGCCCCGCCTCCGCCATACCGGAGAATCTCGTACCGATCGCTTACCTTTTCGCGGGGGAGATCGAACAGCCTCGCCGGCGGCACACCGTGTCCACTCGTCAACCGGTGACCAGCGCCGTGCGGCATCAGCGCGAATTGGCCGGGCTGCAGCACGTGGTCTTCGCATCCGTCTCGTTCCACGACGCACTGACCCAACGTCACGACGTGGAATATCAGACAGTCGTCGAATGCAGGCAATTCGAGCGCCCACGGCGCCTTGAATTCCGCCCGGCAGTACAGGACGCCGGTCATCCGCAGGAAATGCAGAGCTTCGCCCAATGGATCAACTTGCGCCAGCTGAATCTTCATGGGTGCTCCGAGTATGCGCCTGGCAGCCGCGTTCGTCCACGAACTATGGATGAACGAGCAAGAATCCGCGACGTTCGAGCATTGTTCCGGCAGGTGTTGCGGTCAATACTGGAGCCGCTTCTCTTCTCCGCCGAGCCTGCTGAAAGGAGTTTCCCGGAATGATTCTCGTGACCGGCGCAAACGGCTTTTCCGGTTCCGCTGTCATCCGTGAGTTCGCGCGCCAGCACTCGCCTGTCAGGGCGCTGGTAAGGAGTCGTGCGAAGGCGCAGGTTTTAGAGAGATTGCCCTCTGTGGAACTCGCGGAGGGTGACATGCAGCGACCGGAGACGCTCGCAGGCGCGCTCTCTGGAGTCGACTGCGCGTTGCTGATTTCTTCGCCCGACCAGCAGATGGTGGAGACACAGTCTGCGTTCATCGATGCCGCCAAGCAGGCGGGCGTTCGCCACATCGTCAAGTTCTGGGGCCTGAACGCGTCCGTCGCTTCACCTTTCCTCTTTAACCGGATGCACGCGGAAATCGAGGGCTATCTCGAACGGTCCGGAGTGACCTGGACCCACTTGCGTCCCAGACAATTCATGCCGGAGTACGTGCTGGAAGGGCCCACGATCATCGCCGAAAGCGCATTCTTCCTCCCCCGGGAGGACGCAAAGCTTGCCCCTGTGGACATGGAGGACATCGCAAAAGCCGCCTTTGCGCTGCTGCACACCTCGGGGTACGAGGGTAAACGCTATGAGATGACGGGGCCGGAGGCAGGAGTCCCCGGCTATATCGCAGACGCGCTCGACGTGCAGGCAAGTGAGCGACGGAGGGGGGCCACTGGTGAAGCCGTGGTGCATGCCGAGACGCACACCGCGTTGGGCATTCGTCCCACCACCTTCGCCGAGTTTGCGCGCCGCAACGCTGCTGTGTTTCGCGGCGAGGTGATGTCATCGCGCCCCGGTGTCCTACTGAACATTCCGTAGGTGTTGCTTGGCACGCGCGACGGCCGCGATCCGCGAGTCGATCGGAATCCCGTCACACTTGTTACTCCGAGGCCTTCAATTTCCGGCGCTAACTTTATCCATGGCCAATAATCAAGAGGTCGTATCGAGCACGAGAACAAGGAATGGAGAGAGAGATGGACAAGATGAACACACCCCCGGTCGTGTCGGCGCAGGAGTGGGAGGCTGCGCGCCAGCAGCTCCTAGTGAAGGAGAAGGCGTTGACCCGCGCCCGTGACTCGCTGGCCGCCGAGCGTCGGCGGATGCCGTGGCTGGCCGTAGAGAAGAAGTACGAGTTCGACGGGCCCAGGGGCAAGGTGAGCCTGCTTGACCTGTTCGAGGGCCGCCGGCAGTTGATCGTCTATCGCGCCTTCTTCGAGCCTGGGGTGTTCGGCTGGCCCGAGCATGCCTGCCGCGGCTGCTCCCTGGGCGCCGATCAGGTAGCCCATCTGGCCCATCTGAACGCCCGCGACACCACGCTCGCGTACGCCTCGCGCGCGCCACAGAAGGACATCGAGCGCCTGAAGGCACGAATGGGTTGGAAGATGCCGTGGTACAGCATCACAGACAGCTTCGACACCGATTTCGGCGTGGACGAGTGGCACGGCCACAATGCATTCATCCGCGACGACGACAAGGTGTTCCGCACCTACTTCATCAACAACCGCGGCGACGAGGCGATGGGGAGCACTTGGAGCTACCTCGATATCACTGCGCTCGGTCGCCAGGAGGAGTGGGAGGACTCGCCCGAGGGCTACCCGCAAACGCCGCCGTACAAGTGGTGGAACTGGCACGACAACTACGACGCCGAAGCCTCGCCTGACCCGAAGTGGGTCGAGGTGTCCGACGCTGGCGAAGCCGCCTTTCGAAACCGCGACGCGGAGGCGAAAGCATGACCGAGGTCAGTAACGGAGCGGGAGGACTCGTCGGAAGGCTACGCGCAGACGCCGTTGTCGGCGAGCATGTCAATCGCGTCGCGTGGCCGCGTCGGGGCATCACCAGCTGACCTTGCCTCATGATCAGCGTTCGCTACGTTTGAGGAGATCGTCGAAAGCGAGCCCCGGACGGACGAGGGGCACCATAGAACGCCGTGCAGATTGGCGAGGGAGGATTCGCGAGGCTGACCAGACACCGAGGCACACGCGGGCGTGTGCGCACACTGACCGAAGACAACCTTGAAGTGCGGCGGCAACCACGTGCGGAAGATCCAGTGGGTCACCAGCGCGTTCCATGCGGACAGCTGCATGTCGCGCACGCCGGCATCGATGTCCTCGCGCGCGGCATCCTTCCTGAGATCGAAGATCGATGCCTGCCCTCCCGGCTTCAGGACGCGGTGGATCTCGTTGAGCGCACCGA
Source organism: Acidobacteriota bacterium (assembly GCA_046726015.1). Lineage (GTDB taxonomy): Bacteria > Acidobacteriota > Vicinamibacteria > Vicinamibacterales > 2-12-FULL-66-21 > QHWT01. The sequence continues at coordinate 604 of JBKOZS010000155.1, read as the reverse complement.
TTGGATCGGTGAAATTCTTGAACGCCACCATGCACACATATCCTGGATCTAGAGACGCCTTGAACAAGAAGCTCATCCTCCTCTCTGAGTCGCTTGCCTACTTCGGAGGCGGCGCACTCGCTATGTTGCTTGCAGTGCGCGTGGGAATCCCCTTTCTTGCGCGGCAGTTCGGTATTGCGCCGGTCTTCGGTTGGTTCCTGACCAGCGGTGTGTTGGTGAGCTTCCTTTTCTTTGCAGCCATCATCGCCGCAAGGCGAAGCGCAGGCGCGGTGGATACCTTCCGAGCATTGAACCTCCACCGGCTCGGAACTGGGGATATTGCCTGGACGATAGGCAGCCTGGCGGCCGTACTCGCACTCACCGCTGTCATCGTGGCCGCCTTTTCTCATTTGCTCTCGATCGACCTCCTCTCCCGACAGTCCTACTCGTCGTTCCTGCAAATTGGCAAGCTCCGGCCGGATCAGTACTGGGTGTTTCTCGTTTGGCTGCCCTATTTCTTCTTCAATATCGCAGGTGAGGAGCTTCTTTGGCGAGGGTATCTCTTGCCACGCCAAGAGCAGGCCATTGGATCCAAGGCTTGGGTGCTCAATGGTCTGCTGTGGGC
>JBKOZS010000154.1:0-17553 GCA_046726015.1 Acidobacteriota bacterium | reverse complement strand
CTATATGGGTGCGGCGATTTCATCACCGACTATGAAGGCATCACCAGGTACGAGCACTTCCGAGACGACCTCGTGCTCATGTACTTCCCTCGGCTCGATCCTGACACCGGTGCGCTCGTGGCGCTGCAGATGACACCGCTGCAGATTCGCAAGATGCGGCTGGTCCGTCCGTCGACGCAGGACCGCGGTTGGCTGCGTGAGCGACTCGCGAACGTCTCGAGGAACTTCGGATGTGACGTAACAATTGCCCCGGACGACACGGCGCTCGAGATGCAGCGGCTGGTCTCATCTCGGACGACAACGTAGGAAACCGGACTGCAGAGGGCCAAGCCCAAGACCAAACGGAAGCGCCGAGTACGCGAGCCGCGCGGCCGGACGAGGCCGCGCGGCCGTCGTCTCAGCGTTTGCGCGTGATTAGTAGCACGTTGAAGCGCGAAGGCCGAGGCGCGGCAACGAAGCAGGCGCTTTCGCGCCAGGCAAAAGAGTGCTTCACGTCGGCGATCCGCATCGGCCCGCAGGGCGGCCGCTCGTAAGGCTGTGCGGACCAAATGGCCCGGACTCCGTCGCGAAGCGGCTCGGCACGCCGCACGAACGCCGAAGGCGCGTCGCCGCAGAATCGCAGCTGCACGAAGGCCGCGCCGAACGTGTGCGATGGGCACGTCCAAGAAAGCGAACCGCGACACGAAGCTCAGATCGAGGCGCTCTTACTAGTCGCCGATGCGATCACGTGCTGGCCCCGGCGGCGGGATCGGGTTCGTCGGTCCAGGATCCGGCGACGGTGCGGGGGTAGGAAACGGCGGTGGCGCCGGCTCCGGTTCCGGCTCGGGTGGTTGAGGCTGCGGAATTGGCATCATGATCCCAACCATGTAGACGTCGTCGCTGCTGGGGACTCCGGATTTGATGCAAACCGCAAACGCAGTCGTGGCTACCTTACCATCGAACCCGACGAGTGTGGTCGCCTTCCTCGCGTCGTCATCAAGGGGCTCCGGCGCAGGTGGCCGGTGCTGCTCCCCACAATGGATTCGGCGTCGCCATCTGCTGGACGAGCACGCTTGGTCGAGCGTTTCATCGCCGTCAGCTGCTGCCGCAGCGCCGGTTCTCCAAGACGAATTCACGATGGCCGCGGAGCGCCCACGCCAACGCGCGGCCGATCGCGATGAGCATTTCCACTATGCGTCCTGTAATTCGGTCTCGGACGACTTGCTGCTCACATCGCGTCAGGCCAGCTTATTCAGTGAACGCGAGTTCCTTCCAGTCCGCGCGCCTCAAGCCGGCCTCGACCGCGACGCCGGTCTTCTTCCACCAGGTCGACCGTCACGCGGGCATCAAACACGCGTTTGTAGAACGCAATCAACCGATCCATGTCGGCGGTGAGGAACGCCACGTGGTGAAGATCACTCAGAAGCGTCATTCGTAGTCTTCTCCCTTGAAGGCTCACGCTATGGCCAGCTTTACGGCCGCTTCCGCGAGGAGCTGCAGCGGATCGATCAGGTCCGCTTCAGTTGTCGTACGCAGGAGCAGGGGATCTCCGTATCCGAGAATGATGCCGTCAACCTTCGTGGCTCTGAGGCTCGCAACGGCTACTCGTGCAATGTCAGTCGATTCGGCCGTATCTCGACCTTCCATGATTTTCATGATCTCCCTGTCGAGTACGCCTCGCCGCGAATCGTCAAGTGTTTCGCATGCGACCTTCCGTCCCCGATGAATCACGCGTGTAAGCTGGTCCCCACGCAGTCTCGTTGATCGCACTCCTGGTCTGCGCCTTTCGCCTTCTTGTTCGGCCGGGCAAGGGCCGGACGCCCATTCACCGCGACCATGACCGAGAGGCTCTTTCGATATTCGCTTGACCGACTTCTGTCTGTTCAGGTCAATATCGGTATCGTCACCGCTAGAATAGTGCTGGTCACTCATGCGATTCCTGGGCATCACGCGGCGTAAGCGTCGAGTCTCATCCGTCGAGCCCCACCCAGGTTGGCCGCTATGTCAGCTGAGCGCCCGTTGCAGCTGGCTGCTATGAGCAGGGCAGAAGCGTGTTCCCTTCCGATCGCTCTCTTCGAGCGTGTTCGAGAACCACATCACGCATCGGGGATCGCGGCAGTGGCGCAAGCGATACGTGTGACCCAGTTCGTGAATCGCCTCGGTCGCGGCGCGATGAACGAACCGGTCGCGATCTGTCGCGTGCAGCCGAGCGACCGAGAATACCGCCACGCCACGACTTGCGTCGGCTTCTCCGAAAACGAAGTTCAGATCTGGTGTGTAGAGGTCGACGTCCGCGATGCCGAGCAACCGCGACCATTCCGCTCGTTTGTGCCTGGCTAACGTGTCGAGCAGCACGGTTGAATGAAATTGGCGTCGGGACGGGTTGTACGCGTCGTCAGGTAGCGGGATCGTGCCAGCTGCCAGGACAGTCGCTGCGAACACGTCGCTGATGATTGGGCCGAGTGCCGCGAGCAGCGGTTCGTCGGGCCAGCTTTGAGCTCCGACGGGCGTCAACGCGATCTGGCGATCCGTTGGTAATCGCCGCCCAACTCGCGCGCTAGCTTTTCCCATTGTCAGCGGAAGCCGCAGTTACGTCGCAAAGCCGCGCGCCCAGCCCTGAATCGTGTCGAGCATCTCGTTCGTGACAGCTCTCCTGCCGTCGCACACAGCGCTCGCCAGTGTGGAGGCAGGCGCCCACAGCGTTCCGGTAGAAGGCAGTCGCGGTCTCACGTACACGACACGTCCGCTACTTGGAGGTCTTCGGGCCACGAACCATCGGCAGTCTGAAACGATCAGGTGTGTCGCGCCGAGAGGTGGCTGTTTCGCAAAGGCCACCGGCAAGCAGTCGCTCACGCCGCCGTCGGTCAGGAGCATCGTCGTGTGGTCGTTCGGAGATTCGACACGGATCGGTGGAAGCAGAAGCGGAATGGACGCGCTCGCGCGGGCCACGTCGCTCAGTCGAACGCCGCGATCCGCACCAGTCGCGAAATAGCAGGGGCGGCCGCTCGCCACGTCATGACAGGCAATGCCGATCCCGCGCACGTTGTGATGCAGCCTATCGAACGATGCGCTTTCCAGCAGTGCAAGCCGCTCCGGAATGAGGCCACTCAGCTTCGTGAGTGCTCCGGCCAGCAATCCGCGCAACCGCACGTTCAGACTATGCGCCAGGAGGTGCCGCCCGCGGAAGTTCGTCGCGTCTTGAATGAGTTCGTCCAGGGTCAGGCCAACGGCGGCGTAGTAGGCCGCGATGACGGCGCCTGCGCTCGAGCCGACGATGACATCAATCGGGATATCGTGTTCGATGAGCTGTTGCAGCACACCGACGTGACTTGCGCCGCGCAAGCCGCCGCCGCTCAGCACCAGACCGATGCGAACCGGCGAGGCCTTCGCCAACCATTCGTGAGTCGATCGAACTGGATGGTCTTGCTCGTTCCCGCTAGTTCGCCAGTCGAGTTCGCTTGTGGCGCAGGTTCTCTCTTTCGGGCTGCTGATGTTCGCCTCCATCCTCATTCTGGCGGGGGTTGCCTTGGGCGCCAACCTGAGCCTTAGCTGTATACGAGGCACGTGCTTCCATGACCGAGCGATGACATACCGTGTGAAAGACGCTCCGCGCCTTCATGCGTTCACCACCGTTGCAACGCTCGTCAACAATCAGCGCGCTCGCCCGCAGCAAGTCGACATTGAACGACGCCTCGCGCAGGAGCCGACTCCGAGCTTCTCAAACACGAGCAGTGCAATAAGCGCGCTGACAGACAGATACCCAACCCTGTGGATGATCGTCGCCGACGCTGCCCCCCAAGCGCCCTGTGCGCCGCATACATGCGCCGGACTTATTAATGTTCGACTTCCCGCCTCATATTGTGAGAGGGCTCGATGAATACAACAGAACGTGGGATTTCTTTTATCACTCGCCAAAGGTCCGATCAGCTTTGCGCCAAGCAGTTGCAAGTAACAACTGACTCTGACGTGGCTTTTGCTTCCGGTCTGGCCCACTGTGAAGGCACTTCAGCGGGGCCGCTCGATCTGTGTCTCACCGTTGGGCTGCGCAAAATACACGGCTAGTGGACGATCACGCACGAAACACCTCTCCGCCGACAATCGAAGAGCGGTTTGTGCCGCCCAACGCTTCTCAGAATTGAGAGCAGGATTTCTGCTATGTGATCGAGGGAGCCCTGGCGTCTTTACGTCATATGAAAGCGCACGGTCCTTGACGGGGGGCCGGACTTCAGTCCGGCCTCACGTGCCCATTCTCGCGGGCCACGCAATCGTCTGAAGAAATGCGCTGTCCTCGAGCCCTTCGATGTCGTGCAAGACGTCGTGCTCCAGCACGAGCAGATGGCCGGCGGGCAGGTCGAATGCGCCTCTCGCCGTGTGCACGCGGACATTACCCGAGATCGTGTGCACCGAGACGCTCGCCGCCGTTCGATGCGGCTGGCATCGATAGCCGGCCTTGATCACCGTGAGCACCACCCGGAACGTCGGTTCCTTGACCAGCGTCCGACCGACGCTGGCCGCGTGATCCGCGGCCGCACGCCATAACGTGCTGACCTCGGCCGCCAGGTCGAAGACAAGTGACGGTCCCGCTAGCTGCCTCGGATTGGCCATAGCGTCGTCGATGATAGTCCGGCCTCGCTGGTGTCCGTCATGTCCGCCTTTGGGCGGACCGGCGGAGTTCCGGCTGAAGCTGGACACTACGCCTGATCGGACAGCGTTCTCATGCGCGCCGCTTTAATCAAAACCCCAACAGGCCGTCTGGGCACCGCGCGCAGCGAATAGGTAGCCAGTACGATGTCACTCAGGAGCTATTTGGATGAGCCGCACGACTCCACTGACCGAACGAGACGCCCTGACCTGGGAGTTGTGGAAGCGCATAGTGATACGCTGAGACCGCTGCTGCTCATGGCGCAGTTGGTCGAGCAATCCGTGATCAGGAGAACAGTACATGGCGAAGATCAAGAAGGCAGCCGACCAGGCCGTAAGGCGCGCCAAGGCGGCCGGTGTGCAAGCAAAGCGCCAAGGTGGACAACTGGCGACCCGGTTGGCCAGGAACACTGTCAAAAAGGCCGGGAAGACCGTCGCGCGAGTGCGGGGGCAGGCAGTTGCAGTAGCTACGAAGGTCGCAGGGAAGATCACCGGACGCACCCGGAAGCGGAAGAGGGCCAAGGTCGTGGCGACTGTTGTCGGCGCCGCCGCTGTGGCAGCAGCCGCCGGCGTGGCCGCGGCCAGACGCCGCAAGCAGTAGAGCGCACGCCTCGCTGCTCCGGCGGTGCCCCTTCCCCCCGCACCAGATTACCCTCGAAAAGTCGCTAGCGTTTATCTATCCGCGCGGGATACGCAGCGGCTCGCGCCGTTCAAATGGGGGCGACGAGAGAGAACTGACGCGCGTCTTGCCGGTCGGGTTTTGTGGGCACGTTGGAAAGATGCTTGCAGTTTCAGCTTGCCAGACTCTGAATCTGCGATCCGAGGTCCGATGGACGTTGAACAGTCAGCGGACAGTCGCTCCCGGAGCGCAGGTAACACCGGGTATTCAGCCGGACCACCAGAACGGTCGTGAACAATTGGTGAACAATTTTGTCCCGAATACCGGGCACTCACGGGGTCTCATCCGAGCTACAGACACGAAGAACCCACGAGGCCAGGCACCTGCATTAGCCTACGAACCAGGAGGTCGCAGGTTCGAGTCCTGCAGGGGCGCGCCATTTCAGCTCAATCACTTACAAGCAACCGTGACGGCGTCTTTCATGGCGAGTGTAGTGAAAAGCGTAGTCACTCTCCATTGATTGAGGTGTCCTTCACAGGATCGGGAGGCACAGGTCGTCGGAATATCGGCAGCACACTCCGATGGAGCAGTGCTTATTGACGTGGTGTGGCCCCCTCCCGACCCCCTGAAAATGCCAGGTTGCCCACTCGGTAGTCAGCATATCCAAAAAAAATTGATCGAGCTCGATCGCGCGGCACTGGAGGTGCTGAACCCGTACGCTATGCGACGCATTGCCGCGACATATGTCCAGGCGTGGCAGTTGGGGCGCAACCTACATCTCTACTGCCAAGCGGATGACAACCAAGAACTCGTGCTCGCCGCGTCGAGATCGAAGGACGCGGGTCTCGAGTTCCTCCGCTTGCTGTTCGAGTCGAATGGCAAGGCGTTCGGGACCATGGTGCTGGGTGACTCTCCACCGTCGAGGGTCTATTGCGACGGCATCACCAAGGCTCGTCTGGCCCCCTTACTCGTAGCCTTGGTTCAACAAGTCCGGTCCGGGGTGAGTTGGCCGAAGAACTGGGCGACTACGGTGACGAGGACGATGAGGACATTCCCGAGCACGTCAACTACCGCCTTCAGGCTGCGGCGACGCGACAGCGCGGCCCGACGCGATCAGTGAATGACCTGATGGCCTTCAATCACGAACTCGACCAGATGATCGCGGCGTATCGAGTGGAGAGAGCTGGTGGCCTGGATGTCGTTCACCGTCAACTCGTGGAGCAGTTACTCGCGAGGTAGGGCGGACGGCATGATCGACTACTGATCGAATCGCTGGGGAACGAATGCCGTTCCGCCGTCATTGAGGGCACCTTCCACGTCGGTGGCTACTCGAAGGACGGAGAATCGGTGCGGTTCGCGCAGCCAATCCGAGTCTGCTGTCACCGCTCACTGGCCCACCTGCCCGACCTGAACGCGCATGGACGCGTCTGGTAGCGTTCGAGGCAATTGACAACCGACCTAGTTGAGTTAAGGCGCTGCAAGGGGCGGACCCCCGCTCTCTGAGTAGATTAGAATGATCGCCCTGCAGTGCTGCGCTTCTGGAAGTTCTGGCTTCTGTGCGTGATCGTGGGTGTATTCACGCAATACGGTCCCTCCTCGATGTCCTTCCGCATCATCGTTTGGGCCGTAGCGGCAGGTGTTGCCGGAACGCTCCTGGAAGCTGGATTGCGGTTCGAGCCGTTCGTCTTGCACATCAGGCTCAACCGAGCAGCGTTGATTGACGGGAGGATCGCAACGGACGAGCAACTCGGGAAGATCGAGCAACGGGACGAACTGGATTGGCCGCTTACCGAGGGAATCCGCATATCGGTGTTGCGACTGCGAAATTCGATTCAGTCCGAACTGATCTTCTGGAACAAGGAAGGGCGGTTCACCACGGACATCGATACCTCGTTCGACCTCGATAAATTGGCGAAGCTGACCGACGCGAAGCCCACGGAACCACTCAGGGGACTTGGCTATTTCCGATCTATACCGCCCCGGATTTCTCTCCAAAGCTGCTGACCGAGGAACTCCGCGTCCGCACCCGCGTTCTTCCAACTTTCGTCGCCATTCCGCCGCCTTGATCTCGGCAAGGTCGCCATCCTTGTGAACCTCGGTGCGGCGGAAGTCTTCGCCTTCCGTCAGGCGAAGGTCAATCCCGATCGGCAGGTATCTGCGACACAGCGAAGCGTCCGCGACCCTTCGATCACGGTCCACATCTCCACTTCCCTGACCGCCGGCTTCTCCTTCGTGACGGTATCCAGCCACTTCAGCGTGCCCGTTCTGTGCGGCAGGGGACCACTCGCGCATCTGCCGTGCGCGATCAGGGTGATCGACTTCCACGATCTGGCAGAGCGCCTCGAAGCGCAACGCGGGGGCGAGCTTCGTGAACGCGGGGTCTTCCTATCAGCGTGGCGACGTATGGCCGCAGCCACGCGTGAGGATCGCTCGTCAGGAACATCGCGGTCGAGTATACGCGCCTACCGTTGTCTCGCGTTCTCGCACAGGGCACGCGTCCTGCAACGACCGATCTCAAGCGCCCTCCTTTCTCCTTGGCTGTGGCATCACGTGAACACAGGCGGCCACGGCTGTTTGTTTCGTAACACTCGCAGGAGCTGAGCCCATGTCAGATGATCTTGCACGGCCCTGCTGCCCGATGTGCCAGGGCTCGACAATGGCACTCATCGCGACCTTGACGGATGAGCGCACGCTCGACATTTACCTGTGCCGGGGGTGCCAAGCGCAGTTCAGCTACGAACGTCCGAGGAAGGCCATCGAGCAACCGGAGTTGCGCGGTGCGCCTCTCGTAGAAGGTGAACGACCGCGCCTGCCGAACAGGCACTGAACGAAGTAGGGGTAGCGAGCTGCTGCCCTACCATCGATAGCTGTCGGACGGTGCCAGTTGTTTGGGCGGTCCGGCAGGCAGCAACTACGCGGTGCCGTGTCGCGTGCTTTCGGTAGAGTCCGGGGCACCTACCTCGCGTAGCGCACTGCGAACGGGCGGTTCAACGAACTCAATCAAGTCGGGAGATCGTTGCGGCGGATACCGCAATGACCGCGAAGGAGGCGACGAACGCTGGCTACGGCGATCAAGGGGATCAGAAGCGGAGTGCGAGGAACAAGTAGTCGCGATGACCTCCGACTGACGCGAGGCTGGAGCACCCGAAGACCGGCGAGAGAAGATCAGTTCAGGGTTTCACCGTTGCCGCCTGGGGCGGTCGTGAGCGTGACCAAGTAGCGGCACTGCTCGCAGGTCAAGTAGACGACGTATTGCGTTTGCGCGACCTCTCGCAACTTCTGCGATCCACAGTGCGGGCAGCTTCTGGGCTTGCCGGCAATCGCGGTTTCGCCGCTGTCCGTGGGGCGGGGACGCTGAAGACCTGCCATTGACTTCCGAGCGACGACCCCGAGTGTAGCCGATTGATTGAATAAAATTCGCAGGTTTCCGCGCCGATTCGCTAGACGCTGGCGGAACCGCCCTCGTCCGGCGTCTCAGGGTCTTCCTCGAATTGATCGGCCACCTGCCGTAATTCCGTGAGCCGCGCCTGCATCTGCTGAATGATGACCTGCATCATCTGACACGACTGGTGTTGCGTGACCAGATGTTCATCGATCTCAGTCAATTCGTCGGAGAGTCCACCGAGCACTTGCTGGCGTTCCCCGTTCGACAACTCAGGTCCAATGCGATGCCTCGCTGAGCGAAGGCGTTCGATACGCCGCATCGTGTGGTGGACGCCCCGTAGGTGTTCCTCAATCTGCGCGAGCAGGTCGAGCTGGTGGGCGACCAAAAACTCAGCTTTCTGCTCAAGCGCGAGCAGGATCGATGCGCGGCTGTCGTTCTCCGGTGCCATCGATGCGCCTCCGACAGCAATTTTAGCCGACTGTCAGGGGAACGACAGTCAGCCGCTGGTCAAGCAGATATTGTGGAGGTGACCTTCTCTGGCGCGCCATGACATCAACCGATCTGTCGCGCGCAACGGCCCCAGATCGCCCGCCACGCTGCATCGTCTGCGGTTTCACGCTTTCTGTGCGCCCTCTGACCCGCCACCATGACGATGACGAGACATTTTGGGCATGTGACGACTGTCACGTGGCTTGGATCGCATCGACAAGCTCCTGCGCTAATCGAGCGCCGAACGCTACAGTTTTTGAGCCAGCTCAACAATTAGGATCGCACATGCCATCACTCGATGTAGACCAGACATCGGCCAGGATGGTCCCGCCCTGCCGAAATTGCCATCAATCCGATCACGTCAAGCTCGTCGCCCTTGAGGGCCTGTCTCCGGGTGTCCAGTATTGGCGGTGTGACGGGTGCGGCTTCGTGTGGGGCACTCGTGACGATGATCTCAACTCGATCGCTGTCGATCGGACGCCGAGGAAGTCCGCATGAGGGCATTACGGCACGGCGCGATGCCAACCACTTGCAAACATGCCGTCGCCCAGTCGAGTTGGCGCGATCGGTGCAGTGTGCGATACTGGAGGTCTCCGCTTTGTTGAGCCTGCCGTAGCCTTGCGCGAACGCAGAACTTCAGACTCATTGAAGCCCTTCGAGTCTGGAGGCTGCCGTGGCCAATCTGTCCGCAATCCGGAATCTACCTCTCGAGTCCCGGCCTGGAAACAAGCTGCTGGCGTCTCTACCTCGCGACGAATTCGCGCGTTTGCGCCCGCATCTCCGCAAGCTACCTACCAAGGTCAAACAGGTCTTCCAGCGCGCTGAGGAGCCGATTCGAGAGATCGTCTTTCCCAACGGCGGGGTCGCATCGATCATCACCGTGATGCAGGACGGCAAGACGGTGGAGACGGCCACCGTTGGCAACGAAGGACTCATCGGCATTGAGGCGTTTTGGGGTGGGTCGGTTGCCACGGCAGACGCCTTGATGCAAGTGCCCAACGGCGATGCCGACACCATGTCGGTCAAGAACTTTCGAGCGGAGATCGCGCGCCAAGGGCCGCTCTTTGAGTCGGTTCAACGCTACTCCCAGGGTTTTGTCGCACTGACGATGCGTTCGACCGCCTGCATGGCGCTCCATGAGGTGCAGGACCGCTGCGCCCGCTGGCTGCTGATGTCACATGACCGCATTGGCCGTAACGACTTTCTGCTCAGTCAGGAGTTTTTGGCCGTCATGCTCGGCTCGACCCGACCCACGGTGAATGTGGTCGCCAGCGCCCTCCAAAAAGCAGGACTGATTACCTACAAGCATGGTCGCATCAGCATCCTCGATCGGGACGGCTTGGAGGCGGCTTCTTGTGAGTGCTACGCCATCATCAAGGCACACTTCGATCGCCTCGGCCTCTAAGCGGCTACACATTCACTGCCTCGCAAAATTCCATCGGATTGGCCGCGTGAGGTGGCCATACACAGTTCGCAACCCCCCTGAAAGTGTCAGTCAACTGACAGATTTGACCGGCTCGCCCGCGCTACTGTCGTGAGCCGGAGAGTTCGCCTGTGCGCGATCACGATGCGGCGTCGGCGCGTGTGCCTCTCGTGGCACCTTGTCCAAAGTGCCGCAGCTCCTTGAAAGTTCGCCCACGTAATCTGGCGGAGGTCGATCCGAGCGTGCAGTATTGGGAGTGCGAGGGTTGCGGCTTTGTATGGGCAACGCGGGACGGCGAAGACTTACGATCCATCGCTGCCGACCGAAGCCCAAGGGAGTCGGCATGACCCGACGCCCATCTTTCAGCAGGCGCCGCGAGATCGACGAGCAGGATCTCCAAGAGCCGATCGACGTGGCGGTTGCGCGAGCGCAACGCTTTCTCAACGCCGCGCAGGTCTCCAGCGCCAGCGTTCAACCTCAATCCGGGTCGTTCACGCCTTACTGTTTGACGTGTGAGCAGCGTGGCCGTAAGCACAAGTCGCACCCTACCTTCGAGCGACACTACGTTTGCACTCACTGTGACAGGCGTTGGGCCGTTCAACCTCTTGTGCGAGAGAAGATACCTGCCGCTGCGACGCCTCTGCGCGGTCTGTTTGATTAACCGTTCTCTCTACGCACCTCTCGCGGCGACTTGGCGTCTCGCACGCCGATGAACTCGGGATGGTGCCGCAGGCCGTCGCGGGTCCACTCCACGAACGAATTTCCGCTACGAGCTTCGAGCTTCAGTCGAATCGGATACGATGGGCCGCCGTGCGACTCAATTGGGGACGATGACCAGATGTCAATCGAGGACAACAAAGCCATCGTTCGCGGCATTTTGGAAGCCCTTGATCGGGCACGACTTCGAGGCGCTCAAAGAGCATCCAGGACTGTATCAAACGGTGGGGCGGCAACCCTTGATCCGCGCAGCCTTTCCTGACCTTCAGACCACCATCGAGCACCAAATTGCGGAAGGCGATACTGTCGCGACACGCGCCACCCTGCGCGGCACTCACCTGGGACCGTTCATGGGCGTTCTGCCGACCAGTCAGCAATTGACATGGAGCGTTCTGCTCATGGACAAAATCACAGATGGCAAGATCGTGCTGCACCATGCCAACGCGGATTGGATCAGCGTGCTCGTCAAGCTCGGCGTGGTTCCACCGCCTTCGACACCAGCAAAACCGTAGCCGCCTTTTGAACTGATCCAGCACGCGGTATTCCTGCGAACTCGCCCACATGGGTCGGGTGGGTTGGACGCGCACTGGGTCGCAGTGTAGCTGGCAATAAGTCACGCTTGTTAGTCGTCGCTAACTCGCGAGGAGAGGCCCACGTCGCCTTTCCAGCTTGTTCTTCGCGTTGCCCCAATGCTATCCTGCTGCGGATCTTCTGTCCTGGTGTTTCGCCTTTGCCCCGACCTCTTTAAAAGAAGAATCTTTCTTCTTTTCAACGATTGTCTTCAATCGTGGCTACGAACCAGGAGGTCGCAGGTTCGAGTCCTGCAGGGCGCGCCAATGTTTCACAATCAGTTACGCATCGGCCTTCTCAGGCCTGTGAACGATAGTGAACAATTCGCCGCCGATCTTCTCCATGGCGTCGCGCACGGAACCGTCGAGCACCTGCGTGTAGACGTTCAACGTGGTGTCCACGTTGGCGTGCCCCATCAGCTGCGCGACCACCTGCCGGGCACCCCTTTATCGTGCGACCACGACGAATAGGTGCGATCAATCGTTACGGCATTTCTGGCAGGCACAATTGGCGATGCAGCGCATCCTTACACCGGAGTTGTGCCCCGAGGAAGTGTTCTACGCGGCGTTCGCCGCGTTAGCGCGGCACTGAAGGTGTTTCTTCCGGCGTCCGATGGCGGCGCTGCCGGACTAGCGTGTATGCTCATCCGGTCGCTGCGGAGCAGAGTCGCGCGGCCAAGCCCTACGTCGGCAAGGAGTCGGACGATGAGCATGCCCCCACAGTCACGCCGGGAGTTCCTGACATCGATCACAGCGGCGGGAGCCGTCTCGCTCGTGGCGCCGCGCGGCGTCGACGCGAGGACCGTCCAGCGCAGCATCGGCGCCAACGACCGCATCCGGATCGGCATCATTGGGTGCGGCGACCGCGGCATCGGGACCGAAATGGCGAGCGTGCGGGATCACGCCAAGGACGAGAACCTGGAGGTGATCGCGGTCTACGACCCCTGGCGCCTGGCCAGGGAGAACGCGGCGGCCAAAGCGAAGGAGTGGTTCGGCACCACCGCGAAGCAGTGTACGAGCGTGGACGAACTGCTCGGGCTCGGCGAAGTGGACGGCGTGTTCATCGCCTCACCCGACCACTGGCACGCCGCGCACCTCGCGGCGGCCGCCAAGGCGGGCAAGCACGTCTACGTCGAAAAGCCGATCGCGATCGAGATCAACGAGCTGAATAAGGCGTACGCGGCCGCGAAAGCCTCTGGCGTCGTCATCCAGGTCGGCACGCAGCTTCGCAGCACGCCGGTGGCGAAGGGCTGCCGCGAACTGGTGAAGTCGGGCAAACTCGGCCGACTCTCCCGCATCGAGCAGATACGTAATGGAGAGAGGCCGTACTGGTACGAGTACCTCAAGCCCGACGTCCGGGCCGAGGACCTCGACTGGAAGACCTTCACGAAGGGGCGCACGACGAAGGCCTTCGACCCGATTCTGTACTCGGCGTGGTACGGCTACTGGGAATTCTCGCAGGGCCCCGTGCCCCAGTGGGCCGTGCACTTCCTCGACACGGCACACTTCATCGCCGACCTCGGCATCCCACAGAGTTGTGTGTGCCTCGGTGGTGTCTACACGTGGAAGGACGAGCACGCGTTCACCGCGCCGGACCAGGTGCAGGCCCTCTGGCAGTACCCCGAGGGGCTGATGATCAGCTACACGACGAACTTCGGCAACAGCGCCGGCGACGTGATTCGCTATTGTGGCGACAAGGGCACCCTCAAGCTCGGCTGGGAGGATGCCACCTTCAGCGCGGAAGGCGGCATCCATCGCGACGGCTCGATTCGTGGTGAGAATAAGGTCGAGCCGATCGAGCAAACGGACCACTGGGTGAACTGGTACCGCTGCATGCGTGACGGCAATACCCCGAACGCTTCGCTCGACGCGGGGTACCAGCACGCCGTGGCGAGCATCATGGCCACGATGTCGTACGAGACGGGACGCCGCGCGAGATTCGACGCCGCGAAGCGCACCATCTCCCTGGACTGAGGGCGGCCGCGCCGCCGGCGTCCGAGAACACAGAGACTTCGGGCAAGATCGTCACAGACGAAAGCTGAAGACGATGAACGATGCGGTTCCGAAGGCAATGGCCATCCAGCCCCCAGCGCCGTGGCCGCGAACGCCCCACCACATGTATAGCCCCGACGCAATCCACAGCAGGATCGCGATGGACACGAGATCGACAACCACGCTCCAGGCCCTTCGGAAACGCCTTCCTGCTGGAACCCGCCGCGCGCGTGCATGCCGATCAGGAATAGATCCCAGCGAAACCGGCTGTCCTCAACCGTCATGCGCTTTTGGTCGGCGTAGTAATTCACGTTGGTCCAGGACCAGAACGAATAGGCGTACACGTTGATCCGATTCGGTGCTCGGTAGACATCGAAGCTGGTGCCCTGAACCCGGGCGACGTCGAGAAGAGCTCGCCCAGGACGTGGAGTCCAGCATCGTCAGTCGGCACAGGCATGTCGACGGCGTGCTCCGTGCGAAGAGTCCGCACGTCACGTTGCTGGAAGAACGATTCGTGCGCGATGGGCACCGCCGAGATACCGTGCATGAACAACCAGGGCAGGAGAAACAGTCGCAGGTAAAGATAAATGCGCCGGTTGACGTCTGCGAATGTCACGTCGTCAGCGTCAGATCATGACGAGGAAGAACGCGAAAGGGCCGGCACCCGCAGCGACCGCTGCGGTCCCGAGTCTCCACGTCGCTTTCATCTCCCACCACATCCACAGTCCTGACAGCACCCAGAACACCATCGCAACGATCGCGAGGTCGACGGCGACGGCCCAGGCGGTGTCGAGACCGTAGCCGGTGGCGAAGCCTCGCCGGCGATGGAATCGCTCGAGAAACGCGTTCGACCGGAAGATCATCTTTTCGATGACGAGCCGGCGAGTGGCTGGCGTGAACGTGAGCCGTCGGGCGACGTGAGGTCGTCTCGGGTGATCACGCCGGCGCCATCCTGACGCTGAGAGACGCTGAGCGCCGTCGAGCCGGACCGACGCGAGTATCTGCGTCGAAATCGCCCTGAGATCGGAACCCCGCGGGAACACGCGGTGGTACGCCATCTCGCGCTCGATGACGAACGGCACCGGTCCGGAGCCGTCGCGACCGACGTGGGGCTATACGCGGATTCAGGGCGCGCTGAAGAATGTTGGTCACCCCGTGGGACGGTCGACGATTCAGCGCATCCTGAAGGCGGGAGGTCTTCCACCCGTACCGCAGCGGCCGACCTCATGGCAAACGTTTCTCAAGGCGCATTGGGCGTCATCGCCGCGGCAGATTTTTTCACGACCGAGGTCTGGACGTGGCAGGGCGTTGTCACGTACTACACCGTGTTCGTCATCGACTTGGCGTCCCGCTGGGTGCAGATCCTCGGATCCACGCCTCATCCGGAGACGCTGTTCATGCAGCAAGTGACCCGGACGCTGACGATGGCGGACGCTGGCGTCGTGGCTGTGCCGCAGGTGTTGATCTGCGATCGGGATCGGAAGTGGAGCCGTGACGTCCGGCGCCGGTTACGGGCCGCGGGCATCCGTGTCGTGCTGATCCCCGAACGCGCGCCGAATGCCAATGCGTACGCCGAGCGCTTTGTTCGATCGATCAAGGAAGAATGTCTCAATCGGCTGATTCCGATCGGGGAGCGCCACGTTCGTCGCGCCGTCGCGGAGTTTGTCGAGCACTACCATCGCGAACGCAATCATCAAGGTCTGGGGAACGCCTTGATCGCGGGCGTGACGGCAAGCGGCGCTGCGGGCCAGGTGCGTCGACACCCGCGTCTCGGTGGACTGCTCAATTTCTACGACAGGGCGGCGTGATCATCTGGTCGATTGAGGAATGGAACATTACGCCGCCACTGCACGTTAGACAGCGAATCGGACTGACTACCTGCTCAGGTAGTAGCATGCGACCGCCGCCATGGTACCCGGAGTACGAGCCTCGTCCCTCGGCCAGGGCCCGTGTAGATGTCGAGGCCCCCGCTCAATCGCGCCGCCCGCTGCTGCATGCTCGACAACCCGTGACCGCCCTCGCAATCGCGCGACGGAGGCAGCCCGTTGCCGTCGTCGGCGACCTCTAAGACAAGTCCGTCTCGCTGGATCCGGATCTCGACCTCTGCGTGTCGGCATCTCGCGTGCCTGGCGATATTGTTGACAGCCTCCTTGAAAATGAGCAGAACTTCGCGCCGCACGTCGGGGGCCAGCGGCAGGTCGCGTCCAGCCTCGGGCGTGCGGAAAGTGAAATCGATGTTCTTTCCGGTGAACGTGTCGCTTGCGAACCGGCGCATCCGCTGAAGCAAGTCACCGACGCGATCCCGATTGGGATTGATGGCCCAGACGATGTCGCCCATCGACTCGACGAGCTCACGCGAGGTCGCCGCGATCCGACCGAGCAGGCTGGCGGTCTCGAGTCCGGAATTGCCTCCTCCGCGCGCCAGCTCGCTCAGGATGGCGATCTGTGAAAGGCTGGCACCGATGTCATCGTGTAGATCGGTCGCGATCCTCGTGCGAACTCGTTCGATCGCTACCAGTTGCGCAACGCGGTAGCGGTAGAGCAGAACCAGGAGCCCGGCGACGAGCCCTACCGTGGCGACGACGAACCACCAGCGCCGCCAGACCGGCGGCAGAATGCGGAAGCTGGCGCTCGCCGGGGCGGACGTCGCGCCCGACAGGGTCATCGTGCGGACTTGAAAGCGATAGACACCAGGCGACAGGTGTGCATAGTTGACGCTCCGGATCGCCGTTGGCGGACTCCAATCTTCCTCGGCGCCCTGGAGCCGATATTGGTACCTGAGGCGCTCACCCGACGCGAACGCGAGCGCAAAAAAATCGAACGCGACTCGCCGTTCGGTTGGTGACAACGTCAGCGCCGAGACCTTGTCGTCGCCGAATTCGGAAACCAGCCGCGCGTCGGCGTTCACGTATACGGTCCTGATCAAGGCACGCGGCGCGCGGTATCTGGGGCGGACCCGCGTCGCATCGAGGCGCGACACCCCCCCGATGGTCCCGAACCAGACGTCGCCTTGACGAGAGGCGAGGGCGCTCCAGACTTCGTTCTGCGCCAGTCCCTCGGCCGTCGTGTAGTGCCAGGTGTTGCCGTTCGCCGGATCGAATTCGATGACGCCGCTCGTAGTTCCGAAATAGAGGCGTCCGTTGGCGTCCTCCACTAGGCAGCGGACGTTCACCCCCATCAGACTGCGTGCGAGTCTCGACTCCGTCATCAGACGGCGCGTCGAAAGGTTATCGATGCGCCTCACTGAACCGTCCACGCCGACGACCCAGAGGCGAGCCAGGCGATCCAGATGAAGGCTGGTGACACCGAAGGGCTTATTGCCATCGACGATCGACTCGAAGTGGTCATCACGGTACGCAAAGAGGCCGGCCTCTCGGAATCCAAAGAACAGCTGACCGGTCGGACTTTCGACGATCGAGGGGCGCGAGATTGCCAACTGGGACGTGATCCGGCCAAGTCCCTCCGGGGCACCGTAGGTCTGGAAGTCGTCGGTCGCACGGCGCCAACGAACGAGTCTGGTGTGATTCGGCAACTGGGCGGCCAGCCAGATGTCGCCGCGTTTATCCTCGAAGAGCGGGAAGAGGTCGTCGCTCGGCAGTGCCGACAGCCGGGCGTAGTGAGCGTCGGGCTGGACTCGTGCAACCTCCGCCACGGTGCGCGTCGGCGGGAATCTGTACAGGCCGCGGGCTGTTCCGAGCCACCACGCACCCAGGTGATCCCGAAGCACCGAGAAGTAGCG
>JBKOZS010000153.1:0-9339 GCA_046726015.1 Acidobacteriota bacterium | reverse complement strand
GCCCATGGTGGGCGTTGGTGTTGATAGCTTCGGCGCCTACGCCGGCGGCGGCATCTCCGCGATGTTCAGCGACATTCTCGGTAACCACGTCGTCGGGGGCTCTCAGCACGTTTCCGACGTTGAACCTTGGCATGTTCTCTTCGGCGCTGGTGTACGACACATCGATCTTCGGCATCACCAGCCCGATCCGCGGATCGCGATATCGGCTCGAGATCGATCGCGAAGTCGGGTCTTCGTGTCTCTTCGTGAGTGAGGCCGGCGGCCGTCAGTCAGGTTGCGGTACTAACTTGTCGATTGGACCGCTCGACGTTGGCGCGGCTGTGTTACCGTCAGCGCCATGCAGAAGAATCCATACGCTGAAGATCTCGACTCGGCGGAGCCGCTGACGGCGTTGGACGAGACGCCGAAGCGCATCCGCGCGCTGGTCGAGGGCTGGTCCGTCGTCGAGTGGGAACGGTCGTACGCGCCTGGAAAATGGACGGCGCGGCAAGTGATGATTCATCTCGCACAGACCGAGCTTGCGCTGTCGACGCGCGTACGGTTTGCCGCCAGCCAGGGCGGCTACGTCGCGCAGCCGTTCTCGCAGGACGACTGGATGCCACTCGACGAAGGGGCTGACGCGCGCACGGCGCTCGAGGCGTACGTCGCGCTTCGCACGTTGAACGTCCTCATGTTCCGCAACCTGAGTGCGGCGCGGCGAACCCGCCCGTTCCTGCATCCAGAATACGGCGAGCTCACCGCGGAGTGGGTCGCGGCCCAGATGGCGGGACACGACATTCATCACCTGAAACAGCTGCAGGCAATCAGGTAGGAAGGGCCTGCAGGCCCGCTGTCACGACACACCATTTCCATTCATATAAAATCGCTGGATGGCTCCCGTACGAGGAAGGCGCCAGAGTGCTCCTTTCATTATTTCATCGTGCGTCTTCCTTCTTCTGATTGCGCTGCTCGCCTGTCGCGGCCCGGCACGCCCGCACGTCGCGCTCGCCGCGCACGCCGAGCCGCTGCGCGCCGATTTCAACCGCGACACCGGCCACGTCCGCATCGTCACGCTCGTGGCCCCTACATGACCGCAGTGTCTTCGGGGGGCCTCCGAACTGCACGTCAATGTGATGAAGAAGCTCGACGATCCGTCACTCAAGACATACGTGGTCTGGGTTCCCATGTCGCGCGGAATGGAGCGGGATGTGCCGAACGCCACCGTGGAGGTGCCGGATGCGCGTGCAACGCATTACTGGGACGGTGACGGCCAGTTGATGAAGGGCTATCGCGAGGTGCTCGGGATGAACGAGCCCGCGTGGGACATCTACCTTCTATATGGGCCCGAGGCGCGGTGGGACGGCGATCGCCCACCGCGGCCCTCGTACTGGATGCACCAGCTCGGATCGAAGCGGCGCCCCCGCGTTAACGCGCCGTTCTGGGACGCCGCCGCGTTCCTCGACAGGGTGCGCCAGTCTGCAATCGTCAGGCGCGTTTCTTGAGCCAGCGGCGGCCGTGGATGCTGAAGTCCACGAGATCCTCTTCGCTCATGTTCGTGAAGCCGCGTGCCTTCAGGTCGCGCACGAGCTCCGCGTCGACGTTGTGAATGCGGAACTCGACGAGCCGATCGACCTTCACGCCGGTGTAGCCGACCTCGCGCATCTGCTTGATGAACTCCGGCGTGACGCCGTGGATGCGCATTTTCACGAGATCATCGACGGACACGTCCTTGTAGCCGAGGTCGCTCAGCGCCTTGACGAACTCCGGCGAGACGCCATGAATGCGCATGGCGACGAGATCGCTGGCATCGAGATTCTTGTAGCCGAGATCAGCGAACGACTTGATGAACTCCGGCGAGACGCCGTGGATGCGGAACTGCACCAGTTGGTCGAGGTCCGCGTTCTTGAACCCGAGATCCGCCATCTGCTTCACGAAATCGCCCGATACGCCATGGATACGGAGCTGAACGAGCTTGTCAATCGAGAGATCCTTGTAGCCAAGGTCGCGCATTTCCTTGATGAACTCGGGCGAGACGCCGTGGATGCGCATCTTCACCAGGTCGTCGATGCTCGCCTGGCCGAGACCCTGTTGCTTCACTTCCTGCGCAAACGCCGGCGTCGCACCGTGAATCTTCGTCGTAATCAGCTCGTCCCGGTCCGGCGAGTAGCCTGCGCTCCGGTAGCTCGAGACATAATCGCGGCTGACGTCGTGCACCGCGAACCGCCACGTGTCTTCGGTCGAGAGCGACGGATACCCGAGGCGGGCCATGCCGGTCACGAAATCCTCGCTCCGCACGAACCGGAAGTCGCCCGAGCCTCTCCCGTTACTGACGCGGCCGTCGAAGTCGAACGTGCCGGCATCGCGGCGCAACGTGAAATGAACGGGTCCGTCCGCCTGTCGGTCAGCCAGGGCGGGTAGTTCGCGTTCGGAGATCCCAAAGCCCATGTGGCTGCCGTCACGCTCGAGCTGCAAGTTGACGAGCCGCTCGTTATTACGCGTCCAGTAGTTGCGCGTGTCGGAATGCCAGGTCCCAGTAATGGTGGCGGCCGAGGACTGGTCGCCCACTGTGACCGCGATCAGGCATGAGGCGAGAAAGATGTGCTTCATGGCTGCTTAGATGGTGCGGAACTGATGATGGTTGGAAGTGGTTGGCGGTTGACGGTTAACAGTTGGCGGTTGACGGTTGACGGTTAACGGTTGGCGGTTAACGGTTAACGGCCATCAGCCGTTCCCGGAGCTGCCGGAACGCCCGGCCGCGGTGGCTGACCGCCGCCTTGCGCTCACCGTCGACCTCGCCGAGCGTGCAGCCATACGGCGGATAAAAGAAGATGGGGTCGTAGCCGAATCCATGAACGCCGCGGGGTTCCGGCGCGATCTCTCCCTCGATGACCCCTCGCGCTTCAGCCAGGACCTTACGGCCGTCGGCAAGTACCACATGCGCCACGAATCGCGCCGGGCTCGTCTTCAGGGCGCGCGCCGCGAGCTCGCGATAAATCGCTGCAAACTTCGTCGGATAGTCCGTCCCGTGCCAGCGCGCAGAGTGAACGCCGGGTGCGCCATCCAGCGCATCGATCTCGATGCCGGAGTCATCGGCAACTGCGGGTAGCCCCGTCCTCGCAGCGTAGTACAGCGCCTTCAGCCGCGCGTTCTCCTCGAACGTGGCGCCGGTTTCCTCCGGTTCGGGTATGCCCGGAAACTCGGACAGGGTGCGCAGCTCGAAGGCAACACCATCGAGGATCGCGAGAATCTCACGCAGCTTTCCGGGGTTGGTAGTTGCGATCAAAAGGGGGGGCGTGGTGGTCATTTCAGCGCCGACGGACGTCTCTTCCTTCGTTTACCTTTTCACGAAGTCGCCCACCACGCTCTTCTGCATCGCGATGAGCTCCTTGATGCCGCCGTCGGCGAGATCCATGAGCGCGTCGAGCGCGCGCTTGTCGAACGGTTGTCCCTCGGCCGTGCCCTGCAGTTCGATAAAGCGGCCGTCGCCGGTCTTGACGAAGTTCATGTCGACCTCCGCCTTCGAATCTTCGTCGTACGCGAGGTCGAGCAGCGCGGTGCCGTCAACGATCCCGACGCTGGTCGCGGCGACATAGTCGAGGATCGGCAGGTCGCGGATAATTGCGAGCTCGCGCATGCGCTGCAACGCGAGCACGAGCGCAACGAAACCACCAGTGATCGACGCCGTCCGTGTTCCACCATCGGCCTGGATCACGTCGCAGTCGATCCAGATGGTCCGTTCGCCAAGGTCCGTCATTCTCGTCACCGAGCGAAGCGAACGGCCGATCAACCGCTGGATCTCTTGCGTGCGTCCACCGACCTTCCCGGCACTGGCTTCGCGCTGGGTGCGCGTCGAGGTCGCGCGCGGCAGCATGCCGTATTCGGCGGTCACCCAGCCCTTACCGCTGTTGCGCAGGAACGGTGGCACGCGATCTTCGACGCTCGCCGTGCAGATCACGCGCGTGCGGCCGACTTCGATCAACACCGAGCCTTCGGCGTGTGCGATAAATCCGGGGGTGATTTTCGTGGTGCGAAGCTCGGAGGCGGAACGTCCGTCACTGCGTGTCATGAGCAACCCATTCGAGGCTCTTGGCGAGCGGATGCCGCAGGTCGACGTGACCTGCGAGAGTGTCAGCTTCCTTGCCGTCGATCAGGATCTGCACGCGCGTGATTGCCGGCAGGTTGACGGTCAAGGCATTGACGATGGTGTAGACCGTAAAGATTTCGTCGAGCGATCCGCCGGTGTGCTTGAGGCTCACGTCGGATGAGAGATCGACGAACGCGTCGCCGCGCTCGGTGACGAACACGCCGCGCAGTTTCGTCTCGGCTGGGATCGCGGAGACGAGCGGGGCGGGCGAAGCGATCTGGGCTTCGACGATCGCGCGTGCCTGCTCGGGGACCGTCGCGCCGAACGGTACTTCGCGCTGCGTTCCAACCAGCGTCATCCCATCGTCGCTGACATAGAACAATGTCGCGGTGATCTTGCGCTCGGCGGCGGCGGCGGATTGTGCCGGTTGGGGCTGAGCCGGCGCCGGTCGGTTCGCGGACGCCGCCGGTTTCGCGCCGTACCATCGAGGAAGGCCGACAAACAGCAGCAGTCCGCCAACTAATCCCACAAACAGGATCCCCGCAATCGCCGCCGCGCGCGCGTTCATCGCGTACCTGCCGATGTCCCGCGGAAGCGGACGATGCCGTCGACGAGCGCCTGCACGATCGTGTTTTGATAGTCGTCGCCAGCGAGTTGTTGCTCCTGTTGCGGGTTGGTCAGGAACCCCATCTCGACGACGACGGCTGGCATGTTCGCGCCGCCGAGCACGCGCAAGGGAGCCTGCTGGATCGCACGGCGGCTCATCGTGATCCGCTCGCGCAGCGCCGCTTCAATCGTGCGCGCAAACATCGCGGATTGATCGATGTATCGCGCCTGCGCCATTTCCCAGGGAATCACCTCGATGTCGCGACTGCCGCCGCCCAGCACGGGCAGTGATTCCGAACCGGTGCGCGCGGCGCGCTGCGCCTCGTCGCCGTATTCCGCCAGGCTCAGATAAAAAACCTCCGCGCCGGTGATCGCCGGACGCACGGAGGCATTTGCATGCAGGCTGATGAACACGTCTGCCTTGTTGTTGTTGGCTACGGCCGCGCGCTGATCGAGGGGCATGGTCTGATCGCCGTCGCGCGTGAGCAGCACGCGCACACCGAGACGACCCTCGAGCGCGCCTTTCAACCGGCGCGCCACCGACAGCGTCACGGTCTTTTCGAGCGTTCCTTTTTCTCCGCGGGCACCGTTCTCGTCACCTCCGTGACCCGGATCGATGACGATCGTCCGGAGACCTCCGGTGGGAGGAAGGTCGAGCAGCGGTGGGGTTTCGCCGGGCGGAGCCGCTGGGGGCGGAGGCGTGCCGGGCGCCGGCGCCGTCTCGGTTTGCGCAACGAGATCGATCACGATCCGCGTGGCGCCACCGGGTGCGGGCTGATCGGCGGTCCTGAACGACGCGAAACGCGGCGCAAGATCAAAGGCAATGATCGTCGGCTGATCGCCGAGACGGATTGCCTGCACGATGTCGTTGCCGGGCGGCGGTGCAGGCAATTGCGCATCGAGCGCGTCGGCATCGAACCTCACGAGCAGCCGGCTGCCTTCCTGCGTCACGGTATGCGGCGTCGACGGCGCGACGTCGAGCGTGACACGCGTCAGGGTGCCCAGTGTTTCAACGCGGCCGGCAATCCGCGGCATGCGCACATCGCCGACGAGGATCAGTCGCGACGGTTTGCGCAGTTCGAGCCGCGATCCCAAAATCGGCGCCAGCGCGCGGCTGACGAAATCCACCGGCACCAACCATGTTCGTCCGTCATGCACCGGCGCCGCCGGCAGCGAGATCATGCGGCCCGCGACGGATGCGAGCGGCTGCTGCGCCGTCAGGACGATGTTCTGGTTGTTGACGGTGACGGTGAGGCCGCCAGCCAACTGATCGTCACGGACCGTCAGCGGAAAGACGCGCGCAAGGTCTTCGAGCGCGAACATCTCCTGCCCCGCGATCGTGCGGGTCGCGAGCGGCTGACGGCCGCTGCGGGAGAAGACGGTGTACGGAGCCGCCGGCGCGGGCGGCTGAGCCGTGATCGTTGCGATGGTGAGTAGAACAGCCGCGGCCGCAACAGTCGCGGGCAAACCTCTGGCAGGCAAGGTAAGCCATGATCGCATGGATTTCGTCATATGATGACGGCTCGTCGTTGCCACGTTGAGGTGTGTTCATGCGATCGAGAATCACGCTTGCTGCGGCAGCCGCAGCACTTCTTCTTGGTGTCGGCGGACGCCTCACCGCCCAGGGTCCGCCAGCGCAGCCGCCGGCTCCCGCACCCGGCGGACAGGCGCCTGCGCCCGCTCAGCCACCAGCGACTGCACCGCCACCGGCCACTGCGCAGCCGCCTGGCGGCGGACGCGGACGCGGGCAGGCGACATTCCCGGCACAGCAGCGACCCGTCGGCGATCCGGCCGTCATTGAACGCGGCAAGACCCTGTACGAGATCAATTGTCGCCTCTGTCACGGCGCGGATCTTCGTGGCGGCGACATGGGCGGCGTCAACCTGCTGCGATCGCAACTGGTGTTGAATGACAAGCAGGGAGAAAGCATCCTCCCGGTCGTGCAGAGCGGCCGGCAGAATCCGGGCATGCCCGTGATGCCGCCCTTCCCGCTGCCACCAGACGACATCAAGGCGATTGCCGAGTACATCCACAGTGTGCTCGCGACCGCGCGACCACAGGGCGCCCCCCCTCCGGGCGAAGAAGTCCCGCTGAACATCCTCGTTGGCGATGCGAAGGCGGGGGAGACGTTCTTCGCGTCGAAGTGCGCTGCGTGTCACTCCGTGACGGGAGACTTGAAGGGCATTGCGACGCGCGTGCCCGAGCCCCTGCAGTTGCAGAACCTCTGGGTCGCCGGTTTTGCCGGCGGCGGACGCGGAGGACGCGGCGCCGGACCCGTGCCGGCAGCGCCCGAGTCTCAGCGGCGCCAGGTCACCGTCGCGGTCACGACCCCGGACGGAAAGCGCGTGGAAGGACGCCTGGATCGGATTGACGACTTCATCGTGTCGTTGACACCGGCTGACGGCCTGCAGCGCACCTTCCGGCGCGTTGGCGACGTGCCCAAGGTTCAAATCAACGATCCGCTCGATGGCCACAAGAAACTGCTCGCGGAGTACACGAATAAAAACATTCACGACGTGACCGCATATCTGGTGACTTTGAAATGACGCGCACACAACGCTTTCGATCCGGGGGGCTTCGCCCCGCCGGGCCCCCTTACACTTCTTCTGAATCGCCGGGGACCCCTGCACCCCGGCTGGCTCGCTTCATTACGCGGCCGACCACGGGCCGCTCCATTCCGCTCGCACGCTCGCGTGGGCCTTTCGCCCGCTCCGCCTTGTCTCGCCGAAGCCGCAAGGCGGCGAAGGCGGATCGCGTGGCTCACTCGCTCTCGCTCGTTCGCTACGTGATTACCGCAGCACTCTCGATCGCGCCGGTGCTCCTGTCCGCGCAGGGCCAGAGCCAGGGGCAGGGACAGGGCGGGACCCAGGTCCAGGGCGGTGCGGCAACGACTGCTCCCGGCAACGCGGCGCAGGGCGGCCTCGACCCGGCGTCACTCGTCAAGCCGCTCGGTGATTCCTGGCCGACCTACTCCGGCGATTACACCGGCCGCCGATACAGCGCGCTGTCGCAAATCAACCAGACCACCGTCAAGAACCTCTCGCTGGCGTGGACGGCGTCGGTGTCAACGGCGACGGGTCCCACCGGCTTTGGCGGGTTTGGCGGTTTCGGCGGTGGTGGACGCGCAGCGCCGGTCATCGTCGGCGGCGAAGGCACCGGCGAGTTCGTGTCGCCCGGCGGGGCCAACGTCAAAGGATCGATCCTGCAGGTCGACGGCATCCTCTACGTCACGGCGCCCGACCACGTCTGGGCGCTCGACGCGCGCGATGGTCACGAGCTGTGGCACTACTACTGGAAGACGCGCGGCGGCACGCACATCGGCAACCGCGGCGCGGCGATGTGGCACAACGACCTGTTCTTCGAAACGCCCGACAACTATCTTGTGTCGCTCGACGCGCGCACCGGCAAGGAACGCTGGCACGTCGAGATCGCGAGCTTTGCCGAGCAGTATTTCTCGACGATGGCGCCAATCATCGTGGGGGATCACGTGCTGGTCGGCACCGGCAACGATCTCGATGCGCCCGGATTCCTGCAGTCATTCGATCCGGAGACCGGGAAACTGAAGTGGAAGTCCTATACGGTGCCGATGAAACCGGGCGACCCCGGCCTCGACACGTGGCCCAGCCTCGACGCCGCGCGTCACGGCGGCGGGCAGGTCTGGATTCCCGGTGTCTACGATCCCGAAACGAAGCTCTATATCTTCGGTACTGGCAACCCGACGCCCGGTTACACCGGTGCAAGCCGGAAGGGTGACAACCTCTTTACGTGTTCACTCGTAGCGGTCAACGTCGACACCGGCAAGATGGCGTGGTATTACCAGACCTCTCCGCACGATACGCACGACTGGGATTCGGCGCAGACGCCCATCCTCATCGACGCCACGATCGACGGCCGCCCGCGAAAGCTCGTGTCCACCGCTGCGCGTAACGGCTTCTTCTTCACCGTCGATCGCGTCACGGGTGAGCCCGTGGCCACGGCCCAGTACGGCACGACCACGAACTGGACGACGGGGCTGCGGAAGAACGGCGCGCCCGAACCGAATCCGGAAAAGGAAGCGATTGTTGCTGGAGCGCTGGTGTCGCCGGTCGAAGGGGGCGTGACGAATTGGCCGCCGGCCGCGTACTCGCCCGACACCGGGCTGTTCTACGTGCACGAACGCAACGGCTTCAACATCGTGTACCTCACGGAACCGGATCCGCGGGGGTCGATGGGGCTTGGCGGGAAGCTCGTCGCGCCGGTCGGCTCGTGGCCGAGTTTCCTGACCGCGATCGATCCGAAGACCGCCAAGGTTGCGTGGCGGCACCAGTTTCCAGGGGTGAGTGGCGCGGGCGGACAGGGTGGCTTGCTGACAACCGCCGGCAGGCTCATATTCGGTGGCGACGGCGGCGGCAACTTCATCGCGTTCGATGCCACCAACGGGAAGCCTCTCTGGCATTCGCGCATCGGGACGATCAGCAACGCGCCGCAGACGTATTCGATTGATGGCCGTCAGCACGTGCTCGTCGCCGTGGGCGATACGCTATACGCGTTCGCGCTGTACGAAGGATGACGGTTGACGGAGGACGGTCCGCAGATGCCGCGACCGCCTTCGCGTGGGGACACTCGCACCGACAGGCTTGCCGACCTGAAGCTCACTCGCGATCACAGCAAGCGATCAGTAGAGCGAGCGG
>JBKOZS010000152.1:0-29204 GCA_046726015.1 Acidobacteriota bacterium | reverse complement strand
GCGCTCGTGGTGGGCGAGACGACGTTTGGCAAGGCGCTCGTGCAGTCGGTCTACACGATCGGTCCGCGGAGCAACGCCGCCGGGCTCGCGCTCACGACCGGCCGCTACTTCACGCCGAGCGGCCGCATGATTCAGCGTCCGTGGGACAGCGCCTTCGACGAGTACCTGACCTACACGCTGCGCGAACAGAACCCGGAGCGCGAGCACGCCGCTTCCGCGCTGAAATACACGGACGCGGGACGCAAGGTCTACAGCGGCGGCGGAATCGATCCCGACAAGTTCTTTGGAGGGCCGCAGCAGGGCTTCACGCCGACGCGGTTTGGGCGCTCGCTGGTGGCGCGGTCCGCCTTCGCGAACTTCGCGGAGAACTTCCTCGCCGAGGGTGACACCCGCCTGGCCGGCTCCGGCAACGGTTCGCAGCGCAAGATCCGCCTGGCGCGCGGTTTCGCGGTCACCGATCAGATGGTGGCCGACTTCAAGAAGTCGCTGCAGGACGAGAAGATCAAGGTCGACGAGGCGGCGTTCCAGAAGGACCTCGATTTCATCAAGACGATGATCCATTACGAGATCGATGTCGCGCTCTTTGGCATTTCCGAAGCGCAGAAAAACCTGATCGCGAAGGATCCGCAGGCGCAGTTCGCCTTGACGCAGTTCGGGGATGCGATCAAATTGACCGAGATGGCGAAGAACCGCGCGAACTCGCGCGGCGGCAACCAGTAAGGGTTAGGGCATTCGGCCCTACATTTAGTAGGTGCAGATTCGGCTTGCCCCTAGGTATGGGGGCTTGTTAGACTGACCGCCGTTCATCCGGCCCCAGGGGCCATCCTGCTTTGTGCAGGGTGTGGGCAGCCGGACCAACGGTTGATCCAGTCATCGTCTCTCAGACAACTTGTGCTCGTGTGCGGGCCGTCGGCCCGCCGAAGCGCCCCCAGCCGCTTCCCGGTCGTGCTTTGTTCGCACGGCCGGCAGCGGCTTTTTTATTTTGTAGGGCGGGTCGTTAGACCCGCCGGGGATCATCAAATATGCGGCTCCAGCGTCTCGAGATTTCGGGCTTCAAAAGCTTTCCCGATCGGTCGGAACTCGCGTTCGACAATGGCGTGACGGCCATTGTCGGACCCAATGGCTGCGGCAAGAGCAACGTCGTCGATGCGATCACCTGGGTGCTCGGCGAGCAGAGTGCGAAGACGCTGCGCGGCGAGCACATGCAGGACGTGATCTTCGCGGGGAGCGACGCGCGGAAGGCGACGGCGGCAGCCGAGGTTCGAATTCGACTTGGAGGCGTCGCATCGCGCGTGCCGGGCAACGGCAAGGTGCGGCCGGCGCACGACCACGCCCACTCGACGACGCCATCGGCGGACTCGTTGTCCGGCGGCGAAGCGGTTGTCGCGGCCGCGGCGGGCGAGCTGTTGACGAGCGGCAATTCGGTCGGCCTGCTGGAGGATGCGCCGCTCATCGTGCGCGATGTCGAGGTCTCGCGGCGCCTGTATCGGTCGGGGGAGAGCGAGTACCTCATTGATGGCGAGGTCGTGCGGCTGAAGGACGTGCAGGACCTGCTGATGGATTCGGGTCTTGGCGTGCGCGCCTACGCCGTCATCGAACAGGGGAAGATCGGTCAGATCCTCAGTGCGCGTCCGACCGATCGTCGCCAGTTGATCGAAGAGGCAGCAGGCGTTACCAAGTACAAGAGCCGCCGCCGTGCCGCCGAACTCAAGCTCGAAGCCGCGCAGCAGAACCTCACTCGCGTCGACGACATCATTTTCGAAGTTGAAAAGCAGCGCGGCACGCTCAAGCGGCAGGCCGCGAAGGCGCGCCGCTACAAGCGGCTCCGCGAAGAGCTGCGCCGCTGGGAAAAGGTGCAGTTCGCGAACCGCTATCGCGTGCTCGGCCAGTCCATCGAAGCCGCGCGATCGCGGCTTGCTGACGCACGCGCGCGCGAATCCGCGGCCGCCGCGCGTCTGGCCGAAGTCGAAACCGTGCTCGAACGCCTGCGCCTCGAGTTGACCGAGGCCGATGCCCGCGCCACGCAAGCGCGCGAAGCGGCCCATGCGCGCGAACTCTCGATCGGCCGATTACAGCAGCAGGTGGCGTTCGACAGGCAGCAGGTGGAATCGCTCGCCTTCGCGGCCACGTCTCTCGCCGCAGAAGTGGCGGCGCTCGAGGCAAGGCGCGAACCTGCGCGCGAGGAACTCGAGGCCCGGACGGCAGCAGCCGCGCGAGCGACCGAGGAGCGTCAGCAGGCGGCTGACGCGCTTGCCGAACAGGAAGAGGCGTCGGCTGCCGCACATCGGAACATTGAAGGGCTCGAAGGAGATGTCGAAGCGGCGCGGAGCGAGGTCTTCGCGGCCGTGAATGCCGCCACGGCGCTCCGCCACGCCGTCGAGCATGCCGAAGCGGCGCGCGCCCGGATTGGCGAGCAGCTCGCGAAGCTCGATATCGAACGCGGCGACCTCGAGGTCGAGGCCCAGCGCGCGGCCGCCGAGCGGGAGAGCGCAGAAGATGCGCTGCGACGCGCGCGCGAAGCGATGGAGACGCTGCAGGTCGATCGCACGGCGCGCGAGTCCGAGCTTGCGGTAGCCCGCAACAGCCGCGATTCGCTCGGACGCGAACTGCGGACCAGGGAGCACGAGCTGGCGGGCGTCCGTGCGCGGCTCAAGTCGCTCGAGGAGCTCGACGCCGCGCGCGCGGAGTATGGGGAAGGGGCGCGCGCGATCCTCGCAGAGTCGGGTGATGCCGTGCCGAACCTGGGTTCGGTGGCGGACTACCTCGAGGTCGACCAGGCGTACGAGCGAGCGGTCGAAGCGTGTCTCGGCGACCTGCTGCAGCATGTGATCGTGCGGACGCGCGCCGAGGCTGACGCCGCGCTGGCGGTCGTCAAGGAGCGAAACACCGGCCGCGTCGGGTTCCTCATCGTCGAACCTCCCACGGCGCCGGACGGTTGGCCCGTGCCAGCGGGACGTGTGCCGACGTCAGCGCTGCGACTCGATCGCGCGGTGCCGGTCTCCGCGATTGCCCGGATTACCGGCCCTGCTGCGGACACGATTCGCGCGGCGGTCTCGGACGCGTGGATCGTCGACAGCCGCGAAGATGCGTATGGGGCATCGCAGCGGACCAGCGGCCCCGTGGCCACGCTCGAAGGCGAGGTGTTTCGCGGAGCGCATCGTGTCGAAGGAGGGGTGCGCGGCGAGGCGCGCAGCATTCTCACCACGAAGCGCGAGATCAAGGAACTGCGCGAGGGTGCCGAGCAGGAAGAGGCGGTGCTGGCGCGCATGCGCGAGGAAGCCGCGAACCTCGACGTAACAATCGCGGCGGCCGAGTCCGCCATCATGTCGATGCAGCAGGAGCTGCACCGCCAGGAGAAGGCCGTCGTTGGCTTCGACCTGCAGCTGTCCACTGCCCGCGATGCCTCGGACCGTGTCGCGCGCAAGCAGGAGCAGATCGGCATCGAGCGCCGGACGGCCGAGGAGGAGCTGCGCGCGCAGGAGCGCCGTCACGAGGAGGCGCTCGAATCCATCGAACGCATCCAGGTCGAACAGCGTGCCGCGGACGAGCAGCTGTCGGCTGCCCAGCGCCGCCTGTTCGAGGCCCGCGAAACCGCCGCGAACCAGGCTCGCCTGACATCGGAAGCCAAGGCGGCGCATGCCGCCCTGGTCGAGCGCACGAGCGCGCTGACGATCGAGGTGCAGCGGCTCGAAGAGGCGGCACGGGAACTGGAGGAGCGCGTCGCCACGCGCACCGCGGAGATGACGCGGAACGTGGCCCGGCGCGAAGAACTGCACAACAGGATTGAGCAGTCGGAGCGTCAGCTCGACGAAGATCTGCGCACCTTCGACGACCTGCGCGACCAGGTGCGCGCGGCCGATGAAGCGTCGCAGGCGCTGCGCTCGGAATTCGAGGCACAGGAAACCACGATTCGCGAAGCCCGCAAGGCGCTCGAGGCGATCCGGAGCGACGCAAGCCAGCTCGAAGTCGAGCGCGCGACTGCCGAATCCGACCTTGCACATCTCGCATCGACCTGCATCGACACCGTCCAGGCCACGCTGGACGACGTGGCGGCAGAAGTCGACCAGATGGAGCGCGAGGGGCTCCTGGCAAGCCCGAAAGCGGTTGAGGACACGCCTGAGCCGGCTGAAACGGAGCCGGAGCCGGGCGTCGACACGCTCGCGAGCCGGCCTGACACTGATGAGCGTGCGGCGGATGCGACTCCCGCGGCGTCCGCGAGCACGCTCACTCCCGACGAAATGGTGGCGGACCTGCGCGCGAAGATCGAGCGCATGGGCGCCGTGAACATGATGGCGATCGACCAGTTCGACGACCTCGAGACACGTCACACGTTCCTGACGGCCCAGCGGAAGGATCTGGTCGACTCGATTGCCGCGACAAACGAGGCCATCAAGAAGATCGACAAGACGACGCGCGAGCGGTTCCAGGAGGCCTTCACGGTGATTAACCAGAACTTCGAAGGCACGTTCACCACGCTGTTTGGTGGCGGCCGCGCCGGCCTCGTCCTGCTCGATGAAAACGATGCGCTCGAAAGCGGGATCGACATCATCGCGCAGCCCCCGGGGAAGCGCCTGCAGAGCGTCCAGTTGCTCTCGGGCGGTGAGAAAGCGCTCACCGCGATGGCGTTGATGTTCGCGATCTTCAAGTACCGTCCGAGCCCGTTCTGCCTGCTCGACGAGATCGATGCGCCGCTCGACGACGCGAACATCGGGCGGTTCGTGGACATGCTCCAGGGGATGCAGGAGCACACGCAGTTCATCCTCATCACGCACAACCGCAAGACGATGGAAATCGCCGATCGCCTGTACGGAGTGACGATGGAGGAGCCGGGCGTGTCGAAGCTGATTTCGGTGCAGCTCAACTAGCGGAAACCCTCTTGAACGAAGATCGTGCGTCGCGGTACCACCGCCTGCGCCGGCGCGCGGTAATCGCGTCGACGATCGCCGGCGCCGCGTGGCTAATCGTCCTGATCGTCACCGGCGCCTCGGCGGCACTGGCGCGGCTGATCGCCGGTCTCACCGCCAACCTGCCAGCACCATTCGGTCGCGCCGCCGCGATGACGCTGTTCGTGGCGGTCGTCGTCGCCGGCTACGAGGCCGTCACGCTCCCGTTCACCTATTTTCGTTTCCAGCTCGAACGCAAATACGGCCTTTCATCCGAGTCGCTCCGGACCTGGGTCACCGACCATCTGAAGGCGCTCGCGCTCGGTCTGGCGCTGGCGGTCGGGGCGGCAGCCATCGTATTTCTTGCGATCGCGTTGTCGGGGCCGTGGTGGTGGGTGAGCGCCGCGGGCCTTTTCGCTCTGGCGGGGATCGCGCTGGCCAACCTCGCCCCGGTTGTCCTGATGCCGCTGTTCTATCGCTTCAAGCCGCTGGAGCGGCATGAGCTGCGCGACCGGCTGCTCAAGCTTTCGGACCGCGCCGGCATCACGGTGCTGGGCGCGTTCGAATGGGGACTCGGGTCGAAGACCTCGCGCGCCAATGCGGCGCTCGTCGGCCTCGGGCGCACTCGCCGCATTCTCGTCTCCGACACGCTGCTCAAGGATTTTTCCGACGATGAAATCGAGGTGATTCTCGCGCACGAGATCGCCCACCACGTCTACTACGATATTTGGTCGGGGCTCGCGCTGGAGAGCGCTGTGCTTGCGGTGTCCCTGTTGGCGGCGGATATCGCGGTGGAAACGCTCGGCCCAACATTCGGGATCGACGGTCCGGCGGACCTGGCCGCGTTGCCGCTGATAGCGATTGCCAGCGGGCTGGTCTCGATGCTTCTCAAGCCGATCACGAACGCGTGGTCGCGTCACAACGAGCGGCGCGCGGACCGCTTCGCGCTCGAGCTCACCCACCGTCCCACCGCCTTCATCTCCGCCATGCGTCGTCTCGGCGCCCAGAACCTGGCGGAGGAGCGTCCCTCGGCGGCCGCGTTCTGGTTCTTCCACACGCACCCGACGATGGACGAGCGCATCGACACGGCCAGGCACTTCGGCGCATAGCCGCAGGCCGTCTGCAGTTTGCAGTTCGCAGTCTGCAGTCCGCCGTCGGTCTACAATCTTCCTGTCTATGCGGACACTTGCGCTCATCATCGTTTTCACAATCGGCATCTCGGGATCGCCGACGGCGCAATCCCGATCGCCGGTGCCGACGCCAGCCTCGGTATTCGGGTTCGAGCCTGGAGCTGACTACAAGCTTGCGACCTACGACCAATCGATCGAGTACTTCAGGAAGCTCGCGGCCTCGAGCAAATACATCCGGATCGTCGAAGCCGGGAAGACGTCGCAGGGGCGGCCGATGTACTTCGCGTTGATCTCGACGCCAGAGAACCTTGCGCATCTCGATAAGCATCGCGAGACCTGGCAGCGGCTGGCGCATCCACAGGGGCTGACCGACGAGCAGGCGGAGCAACTGGCCAGGGACGGCAAGGCGCTGGTGCACATCGATGGCGGGCTGCACTCGACGGAAGTTGCCGGTCCCCAGCACACGGCGCTTCTCGCGTACAACCTTCTGAGCGCCGCAAACAACAGGACAACGAAGGCGTTACTCGACAACGTCATCGTGATGCTGTGGCCGACGATCAACCCCGACGGCCATCAGATGGTGGCCGAGTGGTACATGAAGAACGTCGGAACGCCGTACGAGCTGTCGTCGCTACCGCAGCTCTACCAGGAATACGTCGGCCACGACAACAACCGCGACGCGTACATGCTGAACATGATCGAGTCGCGCGTGATCGAACACACCTGGCGGCAGTGGGAGCCGCAGATCATTTACGTGCATCACCAGTCGGGCCCATTTCCGACGCGCATCTGGCTCCCGCCGTTCTCGGAGCCGGTTGGAACCGACGCGCCATATCTGATGTCCCGCGAAGTGAACATGATCGGCATGGCGATCGCGAAGGGGCTCGAGGAGCGCGGCCAGGTGGGGGCGACGCACATGGGCACCGCGTTCGACGCCTGGTATCCCGGCTACATCGACTACGCCCCGAATTTCAAGAACATCGCCGCGTTCTGGACGGAGACGGCGCTCTATCAATACGCGACGCCGCACGAGTACACGATCAACGACTTTCCACAGAACATGCGCGACCTCCGTCCCCGCAGCCTGTATGCGAGTCCGTGGCGGCCGGGATGGTGGCGCCTGCGCGATGCGGTCGAGTACATGGAGACCGCATCGTACGCAGTCATCGAGTACGCATCGAAATACAAAGAGTCGCTGCTGCTGAATCGATACAAGGCTGGACGCGATCAGATCGCGCGCGGAACGACCGAAGCGCCGTACGCCTATTTCGTTCCGCAGGATCAGCGCGATCCGGTGGCGGCCGTGGAATTATTGCGGCGGCTCGCATTCGGCGGCGTCCGCGTGTTCCAACTCACCGATGCCGTCAGCATCGACGACGTGACGTGGCCTTCGGGCACGTGGGTCGTACCGACCGACCAGGAGTTCGCCGCGCTCGCGCGCGAGGTGTTGAATATCCAGGCCTATCCCGACCTGCGCCAGTATCCCGGTGGTCCGCCCGAACGGCCGTACGACGCAGCTGGCTGGACGCTGCCGCTGCAGATGGGCATCACCGTTTCGCCAGCGAAGACGCCGCTGAGCGACGACATCCGCGCCAGGATGAACCTGCTGGGCCCAATGCCGGATCTCCGGAGCAAACCCGTCGCCTATAGCGCTGCCACGACCGATGCCACGCCGTTCGACAGCGTGCCCGGCGTCGGCTTCGACACGAGCCCGTCGGCGGCCGCGATCGTGCCGCCCGACGGAAGGATCACCGGCACGGGCAGCGCACTGTCCCTGGATCCAGCGCAGAACAACACATATCGCGCGATCAACCGGGCGTGGACGCTCGGCGCGCAGGTCACGTTCTCGAACGGACGGTTTCGGATCGCGGGACTGACGGCCGCGCAGGAAACGGACCTCGTCAAGACCTTCGCGCTTGTCGCTGAGCGGTCGGACGCGGGCACGCCGATCAAAAAGCCGCGCATCGGCCTCTTCCGTCCATGGAGCGGCAGCATGGACGAAGGATGGACGCGCTGGGTGCTCGAGCAATACGGCTTCGAATACGTGACATTGCGCCCGGCCGATTTCAAAACGCCGCTGGCCGACAAGGCGGACGTCATCATTCTGGCTGATGACGCGCGGTTGCCGATCGAGGGGGCGGCCACCGGTCGAGGGGGACAGCGTGGTCCGGTGAGACCCGAGTATGCGGACCGGCTCTCCGCGGACGATCTCTCGCTGTTCGAGCAGTTCATCCGGCTCGGCGGCACGCTCGTGTGTCTCAACACGGCCAGCACTTTCGCGATCCAGCAGTTCAAGCTGCCCGTGAAGAACGTTGTCGCCGGGCTCCGGCCGGACGAGTTCTTTCTTCACGGCACGATTGTCGAAGCCACCATTGATCAGTCGTCCGACGTCATGGCCGGCATGCCCGCAAAGGCAGCGCTGTTCGCCGATAACAGTCCCGTGTTCGAAATCGGCGAAGGTTTCAAAGGACGCGTTCTCGCGAAATACCAGGACTCCGGTTCGCCGCTGCTGTCCGGCTACCTGATTGGCGAGCAGTACATGAACGGCAAGGCCGCGGCGCTCGACGTCGACGTAGACGCTGGACGCGTCATCCTGCTTGGATTCCGTCCGGAATGGCGCGGCCAGCCGTTTGGCACCTTCAAGGTCCTGTTCAACGCGGCGCTGTCATCCGTCGTCGCCAGACTCCAGCCATGAGTCGGACAATTCGTGCAACCGTGGCAGCGTGGGCGCTGCTCACGGTGCTGTTCGCCCCCCGTGCGATTGGCGCGTATTCGGTGCTCGCGCACGAGTCCAACATTGATGCCGTCTGGGACAGCCACATTCGGCCGCTGCTCCAGGCGAAATTCCCGTCCGCCAGCCGGGAAGACTTGTTGAAGGCGCGCGCCTATGCGTACGGCGGTTCGTTGATCCAGGACATGGGGTACTACCCGTTCGGCAGCCACTTCTTCACAGACCTGACCCATTACGTCAAGACCGGCGATTTCGTGGAGGCGCTGCTGCGTGACGCACGCGACGTGAACGAGTATGCCTTCGCGCTGGGAGCGCTTGGCCATTACGCGTCGGATACGCAGGGGCACGCGCTTGCCGTGAATCGGGCGGTGCCATTGCTCTATCCGAAGCTGCAGCGCAAGTACGGTGATGTCGTGCCGTACGACCGCGCGCCGAAGCACCACATCATGGTGGAGTTCGCGTTCGACGTGTTGTTAGTGGCGCACGGTGGATACAAGCTCCAGGCGTACCATGACTTCATTGGCTTTGAGGTCGCGAAGCCGCTGCTCGAGCGCGCGTTCCGAGAGACCTACGGCCTCGAACTGAAGGATTTATTTCTGAACGAGGACGTCGCCATTGGAACCTACCGCCGCGCAGTCGGAACGACAATTCCGGACGTCACGCGCGTGGCGTGGGAGAAGAAGCAGGAGCAGATTCAGAAAGTCACACCCGGTGTGCTCCAGGAAGAGTTCGAACTGCGCCTCCCGCGCGCAGCCTACGAAAAGGAATTCGGCACGGAGTACCGCAAGCCAGGCGGCTTCGCGCGCATTCTCAGCTTCCTGTACAAACTGATCCCGAAAATCGGCCCACTCCGTCCACTGGCGTTCAAGGTGCCTACACCCGAGGCGGAGCGGCTGTTCCTCGAAAGCCTCGATCGCACTCGGGCACGCTATCGCGACGCCCTGACTCTCCTCAAGACGCGCCCAATCGAACTGCAGAACGTCAATCTCGATACGGGCAGGCCCGTGGCGCCGGGAGAATACGAGCGCGCCGACGAAACCGTGGCCGAGCTGCAGAAACGCCAGGGCCACCCGGTCACTGGCGCGTCCCGCAATAAGCATTGACGTGGGAGCCGCGCCTCACCATAATCGCGGCCCCGGTCCGTGAAGGAGGTGCGCTCATGCTCAGGTCCGTCGCGTTGGTGACAGGGTGCAGCAGTGGATTCGGCCGTCTCCTCGTCGAGCCACTCGCGCGTGCTGGATACCTCGTTTATGCGACCATGCGCGACATCGATCGCCGGAATGCATTTGCTGCGGCGGAACTGACGGAGCTGCGAACGCGTCAGCAGCTCGACGTGCAGGTCGCGCCGATGGACGTCACCTCGGATAGCGACGTGGAGCAGGTCGTTCGGATGATCGAGCGGCAGGCCGGACGCGTCGACGTCCTCGTGAACAACGCCGGCTGC
Organism: Acidobacteriota bacterium; assembly: GCA_046726015.1. Lineage (GTDB taxonomy): Bacteria > Acidobacteriota > Vicinamibacteria > Vicinamibacterales > 2-12-FULL-66-21 > QHWT01. The sequence continues at coordinate 19,016 of JBKOZS010000152.1, read as the reverse complement.
ATGTGCGGCGGCATTACCGAAGCCTTCTCGGTCAAAGAGTTCGAACAGCAGTTCCAGACGAACGTGATTGGCGTGTTCAGAGTGACGCGCGCGGTGCTGCCGATGATGCGCCGCCAGCATTCCGGCTTGCTCGTGCACATGTCAGCCGTGTTCGGTCGCGTGGCGCCGCCGTTCTTCACCGCGTACACCGCGAGCAAGGCCGCCGTGGACGCGATCGGTGAGTCGTTGCGCTACGAGCTGGCGCCGTTCGGGATCGACTCCGTCATTGTCGAGCCGTCGGTGTTTCACACGCGGCTGTTCAGCAGCGCGCAGCGGCCGGCGGACGGCATGCGTGCGATCGCCTACGGCAGCACCGCGGCCGTCCCGGGGCAGCTCTTTGCCGCGTTCGACCAGATGTTCGACACGCAGCCGGACGAGACCGATCCGCACCACGTCGTCGCCGCGATCCTGGATCTGATTGCCACGCCGGCAGGCAAGCGCCCGTTGCGCACGGTCGTGGGCGCCACCAACTTCGGCGCAGCAAAGATCAACGAGCAGACCGCGGCGGCGGGACGCGAGATGCTGACCGCCGTGGGCTTGCAGCACCTCGAAAACGTCGAAACCGCGAGAGCCACCGCTGCGATCGTCTGATCGGTCGCGGGTCAGGCCCGGCCGAAGTCGATGAACCCACGGCGCGGGTCCGTGCTGAGCAGCCGGACCCGCACGCGATCGCCAACATCCAGGCCTTCAGCGCCCCGTTCGAGGCGTCCTTCGATCGACATCCTGCCCAGCCGTACCCACGTGCCCTTGGGGCCGGCGCCGGTGACGACCGCCTCGAAGGTCTCACCGATTCGCCCGGACAGGAACAGCGCCGCAGCGGCTTTCTTTGTCAGCCGTTCGACCTTGTTCGCGGCATCCTCCTGGCGCGTGCAGTGCTCCGCGAGCTGATCCAGTTCTTGTAACGGATACGGCGTGGACGTTCGCGCAATCGCGGCTTTCAACAGCCGCTGCGTGACGAGATCCGGGAATCGCCGGTTTGGCGCCGTGGAATGCGTGTAGCTCGCCGCGGCAAGCGCGAAGTGACTGCTGGATTGCCCCGCCGTGTCCGCCACGTACTCGCCTCGCCCGAGGAGCTTGATCACGCTGAGTGACAGGTCGGGGTAATCATCCGGCGCCGCGGCACGCTGTGTCTTGAGGAAGTGCTGCAGCGCGCGCGCATCTGGCGTGGCCGGCAGCCTGCCGCCATGGCGCGCGGCGAGTTCGAGAATGCGCGGCCAGCGATCCGGCGAGCGGACCACGCGGCGGATGGACGCCAGGCCTCTCGAGCTCAAGAACCGCGCCGTGACGCCGTTAGCCGCAACCATGAAGTTCTCGATCAGCTCCTTGGCACGATTCGGGGTTTCGGTCTTGAGCTCGCACACGCCGCGTTCGTCGACGATCGGCTTCAGCTCCGTGCGATCGAAATCAAGCGCACCTTCCTCGTCCCGTCGCGCCTGCAGACGCGTTGCGATCTGATCCTGAAGCCGGACCTGGGCGTCGAGCCCCTTGAAGCCTTCAATCGCGTCAGGAGCGGGTCCTGAACCATCGAGCCAGGCGGCGACGGCGGAGTAGGTGAGCCGCGCATGGTTGCGCACCAGCGCGCGATAGACGTCCGAATCAACCAGCGTGCCGGTCGAATCCACCACCATTTCGATGACGATTGCCGCGCGATCCTCTCCTTCGTTCAACGAGGTGCGGTCGGTGGAGAACTCGAGCGGCAGCATTGGAAAGACCACGGCGGGGGTATACACCGACGTCGTATTCGTTCCGGCGTGCACATCTACCGGCGAGCCCTTCGGGACCAGCGCATCGACGTCGGCAATCGCGACCAGCACGCGCGTGCGCGATCCGCCCTGCCCGGAGCCTGTCGAAGGGGCGCGATCGCACACCTCGAGTTGATCGAGATCGCGCGAGTCGTCGTTGTCGATGGAGGACCAGGGCAGCGAGCGAAGGTCGCGGATCCCATTGGGCGGTTGTTCACCGCCATGTGCGGTCTGCTCCCGCGCTGCGGCGGAGAAGTCGGGCTCGAGCCCATGCGCGCGCATCGCGTCACGCGCAATCTGCTCGAGCTCATGTTTCTGCGAACCATCCATCGGCAATCCGTGTGAATCCGTGTGGATGCGTGTGAATCCGTGTAATCCGTGGTTATGATAGCAGCGCCCCACACGACAATGCGTGTCGCGACTCTCGTGGTGCTTCTCCTTGCCGCGGTGACCGCGTCCGCCACGCAGGATGCGGTGACGTTTGGCGACGACCCGGCTCGGTCGCTTTTTCGGACGAGCCGCATGAACATGAGCGGACGCGAAGCCACGATTCGTGAGCTCCTCGGGCTGCACATGACGGGAAAGATCCGCATCGCCACACCCGAGGGAGCGATGGAGACGGGAACCACGGAGATCAAGGTTCTCCTGCCAGATCGCTACTTGCGCGTGGATTCGACGGCTGGCGTGACCCGGTACTCAGGGTTCGATCGTGGCACGCTGCTGAGCGCAATCAAGGCCAGTGATGGCCTTTCGCACCTTCCCGACGCGCTGACGCCCGCCGCCCTGCAGTCGGAGCGACGCCGCCTCGCGTACCTGATGCTCGGCGCCACGACGTATGTCAGTGGCGATCTCTCCCCGACGATCCATTCCATCGGCTATGGCGCCAGTGGCAGGGTGGTCGAAGCGGTCGACAGCAGCAAGCGCTTCCTGCTCCGGCTCGAGTTTGGCGAATCGATGTTGCCGTCGCGGCTCGAGTATCCCGGCGGAGCCATGATCTTCGATGACCGTCGCGTCGCGGATGGCCTGCAGATGCCGTTCCGTATCACGACAACCGGTCGCGGCGGCCGTCTCGTCGACGAGATCACCTTCGACACGATTCGCGTGAACAGCGAGTTGTCGAACGACGACTTCAGGATCACCGCGGAGCGGTGACCGGTGCCGGCAGCTTCTGCCGCAGCTCGCGCAGCCATTCAATCGCCACCATCGCGCGATCGCGTGTGACCGGCCGCTGCTCGACAAGGATTCGACCATCGGGAGCGACGCCCAGGGGGCGCATGCCCGGTTGCGCAAAAACAACCTCGGGCCGCGCGGCCGGCGGTTCTCGATCCGGTGTGAAACGAGCCCGCAACAGGCGTTCGCCGTCACGGAAGTAGATCCACTGGCCGTCGCCGCTCCAGGCCGGATGCTGACCACCCTCGGTCGACACGGCGACGCGGCGCTCATCCGCAATTCGCCGCGCGAACACCTCCCAGCGGCCCGACTCGTTCGATGCGTAGGCGAGCCACGAACCGTCGCGTGAGAAGACCGCCGACGTTTCGTCAAAAGGCTGATCGCTGAGAGCGCGCGGCTCAGCACCATCAGGCGAGAAGATGCCAAATCCCAGTCGTCCCGACGCAAGCGTCATCGTCACGGCAATGCGGCCATCGGTTGTCGCGGAGGTTGGAAAGAGGTGCGCGGCGGCTGTGCTGAGCACCTGCGGCGTGCCCCGCTCGTCCACGTCGCGTGATACGAGACGAAATGCGGCGTCGGCCCGCGACGCGAAGAGAACACGGCGTCCATCAGCGGACCACGCCGGGGAGATGTTTGTCCCGCCAAAGGTGAGACGCGTCAGCGTGCCGTTGCCGAGCCCCGCTATCCAGATGTCCGATCCACGGCCGTCAGCGATCACGCCTGCCGCGCGTGTTCCATCCGGGGAGAGCACGAGCGAGGAGAGACGTGCGGCGGATGGGAGCGGGCGATCCTGCTGTGCGTGCCACATCACACGCGGCTCCGCCGATGTTGCCCGCTGCGCGACCAGGGTGCCGCTGGCGCTGACGGCAAACTGCGCCCCTCCGTCACCTGCGGCAAGATCATCGAGGACCGTATCAGTCCGGCCCGTCGGCGTCAGCGTGCGATCGTCGAACGTGATCCCTTGCACGTCGTGACCGCTCGTGACGAGCAGATACCCGGGCCCCGCCGGCACACCACGCGTCACGCCGCTCCTCAGCACACGAAATTCTGCGGACGGGAGCGACAGGATTGCGAGTTGCCCCGGCGTCCCGGCGTCCAGCGACGACACGACCGTGAAGATCACGCTGCGGCCATCGGGAAGCCACGAGGGCCAGGCGTGCCGAACCTCGCCGCGATCGAAACGCGGGTTCGTGAGTCGCGTGACCTCGCCCCCTTGATCCGATGTCAGCGAAAGTCCTCCGGCTGGCATTCCCGCAAACACGATGCGTCCGTCAGCGTTCCAGGACGCGCCGCCTGGAGCAGGGGCGTCCGCCAGCGTGGTGGCGGCGCCGCCGGCAATGGAAATTTTCTTCAGCTTGCCGTCGGCAGAGAACCCGATCCAGCGGCCATCAGGTGAAAAGAACGGCGCGACGGCGCCGTCGGTGCCTCCGAGTCGCGACGGTTCGAGAGCACTCAGCGGCCTGATGAACAATCCACACGTTTCGCTCGCCGTATCGCAGGCCGACCACGCCATCGTGTGTCCATCGGGGGAAACCGCGAGAGCCGGTGCGCGGCGATCGAACGAGGAGTTCTCGCTGGGAGCGATCTCGAATCGCGCCACCCCCGGCGTCGAGGGGACCGGTTCGCGCGCGATGTGCCACAGCGCCGCGACCGCGAGAGTCGCCGCGACGACCGCCACGCTCCACGGCAGCAGGTCGCGCCCGATCGATGGGTATACGGGCGACTGGGGTCTGACCCCGGCAGTCGATGGGTAATCCGGCGACTGGGGTCTGACCCCGGTGTCCGGTTCCGGGACTTTCTCGCCCGGCAGTGCCGGAGCGGTGAGCGGCGCGACGAAGCGGTAACCGCGTCGATGCACCGTCTGCACGAATCGCGGCGCCTGGGGATCGTCGCCCAGCGCCTGCCGCAGAAAGCTGATCGCCTCGGCCAGCGAGGTGTCGGTGACGAACGCATCCTTCCAGACCCGATCCATGAGGTCCTGGCGGGCGACGACCTCGCCAGGCCGCGCCAGCAGCAGGGCGAGCACGCCAATCACGCGAGGGGGAAGCGGGATCTCCGTACCGCCGCGGGACAGGATGCCATTGCGCGGATCGAAGAGGAACGGGCCAAACGTGACCGTTGCCGGCGTCCGTTCGAGAGCCTGGCCGGCCTCGGGTCCCATGACGCGGATGGTAACAAACTTCTCGTCATGCCTCAGGCTTCAGGGAAAGTTCAAGGATTCTTCGACCGGTTCAGAGGCGATTCAGGACATGCCGGCCGCCGTTTCGGTACGGTTCGGCCATGTCCATCTTTGCCACCAAGTCCATTGAACGGATAAAGGCGGAGCAGATTGGTCAAGGGGAAGCGACACTGAAACGGGTGCTCGGCCCGGGGCAGCTGGTGATGCTCGGCGTCGGCGCGATCATTGGCACCGGCATTTTCGTCCTCACCGGCCAGGCCGCGGCCGCCAACGCCGGTCCGGCCATCGTCCTCTCCATGCTGCTGGCCGGGTTGACCAGCGTGCTTGCCGCGCTCTGCTATTCCGAGTTTGCCGCGACCGTGCCGGTCGCGGGGTCGGCCTATACCTACGCGTATGCGACGCTCGGGGAGTTCATCGCCTGGATCATCGGGTGGGACCTGATACTCGAGTACGCGCTGGGGGCGGCCACTGTGGCGGTCGGCTGGTCTGGCAATCTCGTCACCTTGTTGCACCAGCTCGGGCTCACGTTTCCCGCGGCCGTCAGCGCGGCGCCGGGAACGATCGTGCAGGTGCCGGGAGGCGATCCGGTGACCGCCATCTTCAACGTGCCGGCCGTCCTGATCACGATCGCGGTCACGCTGCTCCTGATCGTTGGCGTCAGCGAATCGGCGACGGTCAACGCGGTGATCGTCGTCATCAAGGTCGCGGTCGTGCTGATCGTGATCGGCGCGGGCGCGCTGTTCATCGATCCGGCGAACTGGCACCCGTTCATCCCGCCAAACACCGGCACGTTCGGCGAGTACGGATGGAGCGGCATCCTCAGGGGAGCGGGCGTGATCTTCTTTGCGTATATCGGATTCGACGCGGTGTCGACGTCCGCACAGGAGGCGCGCAATCCGCAGCGCGACATGCCGTTCGGCATTCTCGGCTCGCTGGCGATCTGCACGGTTCTCTTCGTGCTCGTCTCCGGCGTGATGGTGGGGCTTGTCCCTTACCGGCAGATGCTGAACGAGCCTGCGCCGCTGGTCGTTGCCGTCGACGCCGCGGCGCAGCGCGCCGCGGGGACTCCATGGGAGGGCCCACTCGGAGTGGTCAGGATTCTGGTGACCGTTGGAGCGCTTGCCGCGCTCAGCTCCGTGATGGTCGTCATGATGCTCGCGCAGCCGCGCATCTTCCTCGCGATGTCGAAAGACGGTCTGCTGCCGGAGTGGGCCGGGCGCGTGCATCCACGCTTCAAGACGCCGCACATCTCGACGATCGTGACGGGTGTCGCCGTGGCGATTGCGTCGGGCCTGACGCCTATCGGAACCCTCGGCAGCCTCGTCAGCATCGGAACGCTGATGGCGTTCGTCATCGTCTCGCTTGCCGTCATCATCCTGCGCCGCACACGACCTGACCTGCCGCGGCCGTTCAGGATGCCACTGGTGCCATTGATGCCCGCGCTTTCCGCGCTCGTCGCATTGGTGCTGATGCTTGGCCTGCCTCGCGCGACGTGGGAGCGGCTCGTGCTCTGGATGGTGCTGGGAGTGTTGTTCTACGGAGTGTATGGATATCGCCGAAGCCGCCTCCGGGCGCAGGATTCCGGCCTCAGGCCGCTTCACGTCCATGAACCATAAGGCATAAGCCATAAAACCGTGAACCACCATGAGCCTTAAGGCCTGACGCCTAAGCGGCGCAGCGACCCGGCAGAGCTGAACGTGGCAGTGACCTTGCTCCCGTGGGCCCATCGCACACCAGGAGCCTAGGTAATGGACCTACATCGTCACACTCACAGCCGCCTCGTTGCTCTTTCAATGGCGGCGCTGTCCGTCATTGGCATCGCCCCATCCGCTCTGGGAGCCGAACGCCTTTGCGACACTTCGTTCCAGGACTGCCGCGCACCCCTGCTGACGCTCATTAACAACGAGCGTGCGCGGATCGACGTGTCGTTCAACATGATGGAAGATGCCGTCATTGCGGACGCCTTGATCCGCAGTTTCAAGGCCGGCGTGCCGGTCCGCGTGCTGGCCGATCCGCGGCGGAACAGCGTGTCGGCGCAGAACGCGGCGGTCCTCCAGAAGCTGGCAGCGGCCGGCATCCCAATGCGCGGCAAGACCGTCGGCAGCTCGTTCCATTGGAAGTTCATGCTGTTTGCCGGTCAGGAAACGCTCGAGTTCGGCGCGAGCAACTTCTGCGACTACTATCTGATCCCGGTCACACCATATCTAAATTACACAGATGAAGCGGTCTACTTCACGGACGACCCCTCGCTCGTCGATTCCTTCAAGACCAGGATGGATGACGCGTGGGTGAACACGTCGCTGTTCACCAACTACGCGAATATCTCGGGTCCGCTGTTGCGCGAGTACGGCACTTTCGCGATCGATCCGGACCTGCTGTTCGTGCCCTGGCAGAACTTCGCCACCCGCGCCGTCCCGCGCTACGACGCTGAGACGAGCGCGATCGACGTCATCATGTACAAGATCACCGAATCGTCGCACGCGGACGCAATGATCCGTGCCGTCAAGCGTGGTGTGCCCGTGCGGCTGATCGTCGAGTCAGGGCTGTATCGCAGCAAGAGCAACGTGTGGCAGGCATACCAGGTCGATCGGCTGTACGCGGCAGGCGTGAAAATTCGCGATCGCGCGCACCAGGGGTTCACGCACCAGAAGACCGTTCTGCTTTACAGCCAGGGCATGACGATCTTCGGCTCGTCGAACTGGACCTCCGAATCGAACAAGTCGCAGTACGAGCACAACATCTTCTCGACGCAAGCCTGGTTCTTCACCTGGGTGAAAAACAACTTTATGCGCAAGTGGACGAACGCGACCGGCAATGCAGAAACGAAGACGTTCGTGCCGCTGCCGCCGGACAAACCGGTCTACACCGCGCCGCTGAACCTGTCCACGGGGCGGCCGGTGACCGGGGTGTATCTCACGTGGAAGCCCGGACTCTGGGCGCACAGGGCGGACATCTACTTCGGCACGTCGGCGACGCCGCCGCTCTTCGCGTCGAACGTCTCGGTCTCGCCAAACACCACGAAGAAGTACCTGCTCCCCACGCTCACGGCGGGGCGCACGTATTACTGGAAGATTGTCAGCAAGACGATGGCGAAAAAGACCGCGACCGGGCCGGTCTGGTCATTCGGAACGTAGCTACCGAACGAGCAGCTGGCCTTTCATGTTCCTGCAGCCGTCGTCCTGCGACAGGTTGCAGTAGTAGGCAAAGTTGCCCGGCTGGTCTGCGCGGAATTCAAACGTGACGGATTGGCCGGCACCCGCGCGCTTGGAGATGCGGTAGCCGTCCACTGTGAAGCTGTGCGCGATGTCTTCGGCGGTGAAGGTGATCTTCACGAGGTCGTTGCGCTGGACCTCGATCGTGGGTGGATTGAATGCGTTGTGGGAACCCACGACATTGAACTGCCTCGTCGTTCCCTGATCCTGCGCCGCCGCGGCGACAAGACAGACCACCGCCGCCGAAAGCGTCATGAAAATGGACCACTGACGACGTGCCATGGCTCCCTCCCTGGGGAACGCCCCGAGAAACGGCAAAAACACAGATCTGTATTTCTGTCGGATTCTGAGGCTATAGGTTAGACGGGACCGGCGGCCAAAAGGTCGCCAGCCCGTCTATTTCTGGACACCGGTGTTCCGTTCCGTGTGCTTCCGTGTCCATCCGTGGTCGCCTATTCCCTGGATGCCGGTTCGCGGTCGCGGCGATGGTGGTCGCCGTGCCGCGGCCCCCGATGGCGGTCGTCGCGCCTGCGCTCCCCGCGGTCGCTGCGCTCGCCGCCATGACCCTCTCCACCGGATCCCTGAGGTGTTTCGGCACCTTCGGGAGGCGCGATTAGGGCCTTACGGCTGAGTCGAATCTTGCCCGAGGGATCGATGTTGATGACCTTCACCATCACCTGATCCCCTTCCTTCATCTCGTCGCGCACGTCCTTGACACGGTAGTGCGCGATCTCCGAGACGTGAAGGAGGCCATCCAGGCCGGGCATGATCTCGACGAAGGCGCCGAAATCGGTGATCCGCTGTACTTTGCCCATGTAGGTCTTGTTCAGTTCCGGCGTCGCGGTCAGCTCCTGGATGATGCCGATCGCTTTCTGCGCCGACGCCTCGTCGGCCGACGCCACATTCACGCGGCCATCATCTTCCACGTCGATCTTCACGCCGGTCCGCTCGATGATGCTGCGGATCATCTTGCCTCCCGGCCCGATGACGTCGCGAATCTTGTCGACCGGGATTCGAATCGTGACGATTCGCGGCGCATAGGTGGAAACGTCCGCGCGCGCTGTGCTGAGCGTGCCCTGCATCTTGTCGAGGATGAAGAGACGGCCCGCATGCGCCTGTTCGAGCGCCTTCCGCATGATGTCCATCGTGATGCCGGCCACCTTGATGTCCATCTGGAGCGCCGTGATGCCGTTCCCCGAGCCGGCGACTTTGAAGTCCATGTCTCCGTAGTGGTCTTCCGCGCCGGCGATGTCGGACAGGATCGCGTACTTGCCGGTCTGCTCGTCCATGATCAGACCCATCGCGATACCGGAAACCGGCGACTTGAGCGGCACGCCCGCATCCATCATCGCCAGCGACCCGCCGCAGACCGACGCCATCGACGACGACCCGTTCGACTCGAGAATGTCGGAGACGACGCGGACGGTGTAGGGGAACTTCTCTTCACTCGGGATCATCGGGGCGAGCGCGCGCTCCGCGAGCGCGCCGTGACCGATCTCGCGACGGCCGGGGCCGCGGAGGAACGCCACTTCGCCGACGGAGAACGGCGGGAAGTTGTAGTGCAGCATGAAGCGCTTCCACGTTTCGCCGTCCACGGTCTCGACCTTCTGCTGGTCCTCGGCCGTGCCGAGCGTCGACGTGACGAGCGCCTGCGTCTCACCCCGCTGGAAGATTGCCGACCCGTGGGTGCGAGGAAGCACGCCGACGTCGACGGTGATCGGACGGATCTCATCGAACCGGCGGCCGTCGAGACGGCGTCCGCGCTCGAGCGCTTCGTCGCGCATGACCTTTTCCTTGAGTTCCTTGAAGATCGCCTTGGCTTCAGTGCGCCGTTCGACTTCCTCTTCAGGGATGCTGCCCACGAGATCCGCGAGCACCTGGTCGACGGTTCCATAGTTCTCGAGCTTGTCCTTGATTCGCATCGCCTCGGCGAGCGGCACGTAGACCTTCTCCTCGACCTCGCGGTAGAAGTCGTGGCTGATCTCCTTCTTCGGAACCTCGATCTTCTTCTTGCCCGCTTCGCGTGCGAGGGCGTCGATGCCCGTGACGATCTCCCGGATCGCGGCCTGCGCCTGCTCGAACGCCTGGACGACTTCTTCCTCGGAGACTTCCTTTGCGCCCGCTTCGACCATCACGATCGCGTCCTTCGTCCCCGCAACCACGAGGTCGAGGCGCGACTGCTTCCGCTGTTCGAATGTCGGATTGATGATGTAGTCGGTGCCGATGAGACCAACGCGAACGCCGGCAGTGGTCTTCGTAAAGGGAATCGAGGAGAGCGCCAGCGCCGCCGATGCGCCGGTGATCGCGAGCACGTCGGAATCGTTTTCCGCGTCGGCCGAGAGTAACAACGCGATGACCTGTGTTTCGTGCCGCCAGCCGTTCGGGAAGAGCGGCCGGATCGGCCTGTCAATCAACCGGCTCGTGAGGACTTCTTTTTCGCTGGGTTTGCCTTCGCGTTTGAAGAAGCCGCCGGGGATCCGCCCTGATGCGTAGGTGTACTCGCGATAGTCGACGGTCAGCGGAAGGAAGTCGATCCCTTCCCGCGGACTGGCCGCCGCGCATGCGGTGACCAGGACAACGGTGTCGCCCGATCGGACGAGGACAGACCCGTCCGCCTGCTTGGCGAGGCGTCCCGTCTCGATCGAGATGGTTCGTCCGCCAACCGAAATATTACGTGTGTGCATAGTGAATCTTTCTGTAAGCTGCGCCAGCTTCCTTGTGTGCGCGGAATGACTCGAGGCTTAGGACTCGCGGCTCAGGCCGGCTTCGGCCAGGCCGGCTCAAGTCTCAAGCCAGCATAAGCCTTCAGCCATGAGTCCTAAGCCATTACTTGCGGATGCCGAGGCGCTTGATCAGTTCCGCGTAGCGGTCCGTGTCCTTGCGCTTCAGGTAATCCAGCAGGCGGCGACGCTGACCGACGAGCTTGAGCAGCCCGCGGCGCGAATGGTGGTCTTTCGCGTGCGCCTTGAAATGGTCGGTGAGGTAGTTGATCCGTTCACTGAGGAGGGCGACCTGGACCTCGGGGGAGCCGGTATCGCCGTCGTGTGTCCGATAGCTACCGATGACTTCGGTTTTGCGATCCTTGCTCAGCACTTGTCCTCCACGTACGGCCCAGAACCCTCGACGAGTTATTCGCCGCACCGAGCCGCCGTTGCGCCACCAGGGATGATGGCTGTATTTAGAGACGAATCAATATTTTACACCAATACAGTGACGGGTTGCAAAATAGCCCCGGTCCGGCGTTCCGCCACGGCCAGAATCGCGCCCGACGCATCGACCACACGCACGGTGTGCCCACGATCGGCCGTGGTTCCTTCGTCATTGAGCACGTGTTGGCTCTCGACCGTGTTGCCGTGGGCCACTCTGCGCGCTCCCTCTTCCGAAACGGTCACCGCCGCCAGGTGGCCCAGCAGATCGTTCATCGAGATCACCTGCTCGCGCGCGACCGCTGGCTTCGTTACCAGCATGTCCAGCGGGACAGCGTGGTCCAGGCCGAAGCGTCCGGCCCGGGTCCGGCGCAGCGCTTCGAGGTGGGCACCGCACCCGAGCGCTTCCCCCAGGTCCTGCGCGAGGGAGCGGACGTAGAAGCCGGCGGAACAGACGATTCGCAATCGAACCATCGCGGGGTCCGCCTGGTCGATCACCTCAAGCGCCGAGACCGTGACCTCGATGGGCTTCAACGCGACGGACCGATCGTTCCTCGCGTGCTCGTACGCGCGTCGCCCCGCGACTTTCTTGGCGGAGTAGGGGGGAGGGGTCTGGAGAAACGTGCCGCGGAACCGCTCGAGGGCGCGGTCCAGGAAAGGGGGACACTCACGGTTCGTCCCACTGACGGGATGAACTGTGAGTGTCCCTGTTTCTGGCAGCGACGCCGCGTCGTAGGTCGGCGTCGAGACCCCGAGGCGCACGTCGGCGAGGTACTCCTTCTCGTCGCTCACCAGCAATGGCGCCAGCCGCGTCGCGCGGCCGACGAGCAGGACCAGCACCCCCGTCGCCAGCGGATCGAGCGTGCCCGTGTGACCGATCCGCCGCTCGCCCAGCGCGCGCCGCGCGAGCGCGACGATGTCATGCGATGTCGGCCCCGTCGGCTTGTCGACGATCAGCGCGCCGTTCGTGGCCGGCTCAGGGCTCAAGGCTCAGGGCTCAGGACGCGTGCGAACCCCGATCTCGACCGCCTCGATGATCTCCTGGAGGATCGGTTCACGCACCGCTTCGAGCGGTCCCTTCACGGTGAAGCCGGCGGCGTTCTTGTGCCCGCCGCCGCCGTGACGGCTCGCGACCGAGCGGACGTCGACGTCGTACTTCGATCGCAGGCTGATGCGGATGTCGCCGTCTGCGCCGACTTTGAAGAACGCCACCGCCTGGATCTCGCGCGCCGTCAAGGGCAGGTTGATGAGGCCTTCGGTGTCGTTGTAGGTCGTGCCGGTCGCGTTCAGGATGTCGTCGTTGAGATACAACACCGCGAGTCGTCCCTCGTCGCGCAGATCCATCTCGTCGAGCAGCGCGCCAATCAACTTCAGTTTGCCGAAGCTGTTGCTGTCGAACACGCGGCGGGCCATCGCTGCGGGATTCACGCCCGCCTCGACGGTCTGTCGGCAGATGTCGAACGTCCGTGGCGTGATGTTGGAGTGGTGAAACGAACCCGTGTCGGTGAGGATCGCCAGGTAGATGTGCGTGGCGATTTCCTCCGTGAGCGGGATCCCGAGCTTGCGAACGAGTTCGAACACCAGCTCGCCGCACGCCGCGGCGGATTCGTCCAGCCAGTTCAGCGTGCCGTAGCTGGTGTTCCCCTGGTGATGATCGATGTTGATCGTGAAGCGCCCTTCGAGGCCACGGACCCCGGTGCGCGCGAGGTCGCCGGACTCCATCACGATCAGGGCCTCGGCGTCGTTTTCCACCACTTCGCGGGTGATCTCGATATGGTCCACGCCCGGGAATTCCATGTAGTGCTCGGGCGCCGGATCCGCGTTGACGATCCGCACGTCCTTGCCGAGCGCGAGCAGCGCGTACGCCATCGCCAGCTGCGAGCCGATTGAATCGCCGTCGGGGCGGGCGTGCGAGGTGATCAGGAACCGCCGGCGCGCGTGGATCGCGTCGCAGATCTCGTCGACCACCGGCCTACTGGTCGCCGGGGTCATCGTCTCCGATCGGTTCATGCCGCTCTGCCTTCAGATCCTGCAGAATCTGCTCGATGCGATCGTTGTGCGCGATCGACTCGTCGTAGAAGAACTCCAGCTCCGGCACGCGCCGCAGGCGGATTCGCTGGCCGAGCTGACGGCGCAGGAACGGCGCCGCGCGTCGCAGCGCGCGTGCCGTCTCGCGCTGCGCCTGGTCGTCGCCGAGCGACGTGTAGTAGACGCGCGCGAGCTGCAGGTCGGGAGTAACCTTCACGCGGGTCAGAGTCAGGAAGCCGACGCCGGGATCGTGCACCTCGCGAGCAATCAGCTGCGCGAGCTCACTGCGGATCTGATCGCCGACGCGATCTGGACGGCTGCCTGCCATAAGTGCATCGACACGCGTCACACCGTGGCGGCGACGCGCTCCACGACGAAAGCTTCGATGACGTCGCCGACCTTGATGTCGTTGTACTTCTCGAAGCCGATGCCGCACTCGAAGCCCGCCTTGACCTCGGACACGTCGTCCTTGAAGCGGCGCAGCGAGCCGATCTTGCCTTCGTGCACCACGACGTTGTCGCGGAGGAGGCGTGCCTGGGTCTCGCCTGAGCGCGTGATCCGCCCGTCGGTGACCATGCAGCCGGCGATCGTACCGAACTTCGGCACCTTGAACGTTTCGCGGACTTCGGCGCTGCCGATCCGGACTTCGCGCAGCGTGGGTTCGAGCAGGCCCGTCATCGCCTTCTTCATCTCGTCGACGACGTTGTAGATGACGGAGTGGAGCCGGATGTCGACCTTGTCACGCTCGGCGACGTCGCCGGCGTTGCGATCGGGTCGCACGTTGAACCCGATGACGATCGCGTTCGACGCGGCCGCGAGCAGCACGTCCGACTCGTTGATGGCGCCGACGCCGCTGTGGATGATGCGCATCTTCACGCGCTCGTCGCTCAGCTTCGTCAGCGTGTCCGCCAGCACCTCGGCGGACCCCTGCACGTCCGCCTTGATGATGATCGGCAGTTCCTTGATGCCGCCTTCGGAAATCTGCTGCTGCAGCGACTCCAGCGTCAGACGGCCGCCCTTCGCGCCCAGCGCCTTGTCCTTCGCCTGCGTCTGGCGGTAGAGCGCAATCTGCCGCGCCTTCGCCGCGTCCGCGAGCGCCTGGAACGCGTCGCCCGGCTGCGGCAGCCCGCCGAGACCCAGCACTTCCACCGGCGTTGCCGGCGGCGCGGCCTTGATCGACTTGCCGCGGTCGTCGATGAGCGCGCGGACCTTGCCGACAATCGTGCCGGCAATGAACGTATCGCCAACCCGCAGCGTGCCGTCCTGCACGAGGATCGTCGCCACGGGACCGCGGCCCTTATCGAGCTTGGCCTCGAGGACGGTGCCCGACGCATTGCGCTTCGGGTTCGCCTTGAGCTCGCTCATTTCCGTGACCAGGAGCACCATCTCGAGGAGCGCCGGGATGTTCTCGCGCTTCTTCGCCGATACCGGCACCGTGACGGTCTGGCCGCCCCAGTCCTCCGGCACCAGGCCGAGATCCGACAACTCCTTCTTTACGCGATCCGGATTCGCGTTCGGCTTGTCGATCTTGTTGATCGCTACCAGGATCGGCACGCCCGCGGCGCGCGCGTGATCGATGGCTTCCTTGGTCTGCGGCATGACGCCATCGTCGGCCGCGACGACGAGAACGACGACGTCGGTGACGCGTGCGCCGCGCGCGCGCATCATCGTGAACGCCTCGTGACCGGGCGTATCGAGGAACACGACGTTCCGATCGCCGACCTGCACGGCATACGCGCCGATGTGCTGCGTGATGCCGCCGGCTTCGCGCTCGGCGACGCGGGTCTCGCGAATCGCGTCGAGCAGCGTCGTCTTGCCGTGATCGACGTGGCCCATGACCGTCACGACCGGGCCGCGCGTCACCAGGTCTTCCGGCCGTGAGTCCTCGGCCTCGACCTGCAGCAGTTCTTCTTCGAACGACTGCATCTTGACGTCCGCGCCGAACTCGCGCGCGATCATCGATGCGGTCTCCGTGTCGACCGTGCTGTTGATGGTCATCATCATTCGCTTGTCCATCAACTTCTTCAGCACGTCTTTCGCCTTGACGTCGAGCTTCGTCGCGAGATCCGAAACAGTCATGCCTTCAGCCAGCGTAATAGTGCGTGTAATCGGTGGCGGCGCGCTTGCAGCCGCAGGTACCATCGGCGGTCGCACGACCTGGTCGCGGCGCGGTCCGGCGGGCCTTGGACCCGCGGGACGCGGCGGCGGCGGACGATAGCCGGGCATCGGAGGACGTGGCGGCTGGTTCGGACGCACCGGCTGCGAAGGCAGCGGACGCGGTCCACCCATCGGCGCCTGCGGTCGCGACGGAAGCGGTCCACCCGGACGCGGCCCTTGCGGACGCGCAGGTGCGCCGGGACCAGGGCCAGGCTTTGCGCCCGCCGGACGGCTCAAGTTACCAGTCGCCGGCGGCGGTGGCGTCGTGGGTTGCGGCGGCCGCACGAGGACCGGTCGCCGCGGTGGCGCCGGCGGTGCCTGTCCGGTCCTTGGATCTTCAACGCGCAGACGGATCGTCGGCGGCACCATGCGCCCGGTCGACGCCGGCGTCACCGGCCGCGCAACCGGCGGCGGGGCACTCGCCGACGCCGGTGCGGCCGGTAATTCAACCGGCGGCTCGACGCTCGCCGCCGCAGGAATTTCCGGTGCAGGCGGTGGTGCCACAAGAGGCGCCGGCATCGGCGGTTCCAGCGGGCGTGCTTCGGCGGCCGGAGCGACAACAGCTTCCGGTTCGGCGACCGGTGGCGGGGGCAGCGGTTCCGGTTCAACGGCAATCGGCGGCGGCGCGATCGGCTCCGGCGTGACCGGCGCGGGCGCGGGCGTCGGCGGCTGTTCCACGACGGGAGGCGCTGCCGGTTTGGCGGTCTTGATGAGGCGTGGCGCCGGCATCGCCGGGGCGGCCGGTTTCGGCGGCTCCGGCGCGCGGCCGGCGGTCTTCTTCGCTCCGCCGCGTGACGGGGCCGGCGCGTCGGCAAACGACGCGTTCGACGGCACTTTGATGCCGCGCTGCCGCGCCAGGCGGCCGACGAACTCCCGCGCAACGACTTCTTCGATCGTGCTCGACGCGCTCTTCACCTCGATGCCGTGATCGCGCTTCAACAACGCAATCACTTCCTGGCTCGTGGTGTTGAGCAGCTCCGCGACTTTGTAGATCCGGACTGTTGCCAAAAATACCTCTTGGTTACTGGTCCTTTCGCCTCATGGCGAAAGCCACGCTTCGCTACTTGGTCTTTGCTGTCTCTGTCTCCGTCGCGACCGGCTCGGCGTCTCGTGGTTCCGCCGCCTCGGCGATCGCTGCCGTTGCCGCCTGCGCTTCGGCGCCTTCGCCTTCCGCCGTCACCGCACCTTCACCTTCCGCCGTTGCCTCAGCGGCGGCGGCGCTGCCCATCTCGAGATCGCCGAACTGCTTCTCGACCTCGCGACGCTTCTCTTCCTCGCTCTTGATGTCGATCTTCCAGCCGGTGAGCTTGGCTGCGAGCCGGACGTTCTGTCCCTTCTTACCAATTGCGAGTGACAACTGTTTATCTTCGACGATGACTTCCATCACCTTCTCGGCATCGTCGACGATCGACACCCGCTGGACCTTCGCCGGGCTGATCGCGTTGGTGACGAAGACCACCGGATCCTCGGACCACTCGACGATGTCGATCTTTTCACCGCGCAGCTCACGGATGATCGACTGGACCCGCGTGCCCTTCATGCCGACGCAGGCGCCCACCGGATCGACGTCCCGCTCGCGCGAGTAGACGGCCACCTTCGCACGGTCGCCCGCCTCGCGGACCGCGCCGCGGATCATCACGGTGCCGTCGTAGATCTCCGGCACTTCCTGTTCGAACAGCTTGATCAGCAGGGCGGGATCGGTGCGCGAGAGGACGATCTGCGGCCCCTTGGCGCTGCGGTTCACGCCGCGAATGACGGCGCGCACACGGTCGCCGACGGCGTAGTTCTCCGCGCGGGACTGCTCCTTGCGCGGGAGCTGCGCCTCGATGCGCCCGAGCTCCATGATGATGTCGCCGTTCTCGAACCGCTTCACAACGCCGTTGACGACCTCGCCCACGCGGTTGCTGTACTCCGCGTACACGTTCTCGCGTTCCGCCTCGCGGACCTTCTGGAAGATCACCTGCTTGGCCGTCTGCGCGGCGATCCGCCCGAGATCCTCGGTCGGCCGCGGGAATTCGATCTCCATGTCGACTTCCGCTTCGTCGCCATACAGCTGCTGCGCTTCGGTCAGCGAGATCTGGTTGGCCGGGTCGGTCACGTCGGCCACGATGCGCTTTACCGCGCACAATTCGATCTGGCCGGTCTCGGTATTGAAGCGGGCGCGCAGCGTCTCGTTCTTGTAACGCTTGCGCGCGGCCGCCTCGATGGCGTCCTGCACGGCGCCGATGATGACCTCGGTTTCGACGCCCTTTTCCTTGGCGATCGCGTCGATCTGCTGTAAAAGCGGGTTCTGCATTTTGCTTTCTCTTTGCCGCAACTAAAACTCAACATCCAGGTGCGCGCGTTTGATCTTCGTGAGCGGCACCTTGTGCGTCTTGCGTCCTTCTTCGAGGAGCACGTTCCCCTCCTCGATGCCCTTGATCCGCCCGGCGAAGGCGGATTGCCGCGCGATGGGCTCGGACGTCACGAGCTTCGCAAGCCGCCCCTCGAACCGCCGATAGTCCGCTTCGTGCCGCAGCGGACGATCCAGGCCGGGTGACGACACTTCAAGGGTGTACGTTTCCCCGAGATCCTGCTGCCCAAACTCGTCCTCGACATCGAGCAGCGCACTCAAGTCCTGGCTGACCCGCTGGCAGTCTTCAATGCCGACACTGTCTTCGGGGGCTTCGACCGCGCCCGTCGAGGGGCGGTCGATGACGACGCGCAGGACCATGCCGATCGGCTCGCGCCGCAACTGCACGTCGAAGATCTCGAGCCCGTGGCTCCGGGCCACGCGCTCGGCCGCATCGCGCAGCTTGACGAACTGCTCCGGTCGTGCCGTAACGATTACCCCTGAAAAACAAAAAGTGGGCACCGGCCCACTAGGAAAAACCTCGCAAACGGCACCAAACATTATAGCGTACGTCTCGTCTGACTCCACGCGCCGTGCGCGCTTCGCCTTCGCTGAACGTGCGGCGGTCGCCCCGCCCTTGGTGGGGGCGTCGTGCAAGCTCTACAGCGAGGAAGGGGTTGCCAGCAGGTCGTAGCCCTCCGCCCCAACAATTCTGGCGTGGATCAGGCTGCCGGTCATCAAGCTCGACGGGTCGCAATCGGTCAGGTAGACCACTGGATCGATATCGGGCGCCTGCCCTTCGAGACGACCCTGCACCACGAGCTCGTGCTCTGACGCAGGGCCATCGATGAGAACCGCCGCCTCTGTACCGATTCGAGACTCCTGCGTTTCCGCAACGATGCGCTGCTGGCGTGACATGATCCGTTCGCGCCGCTTTCGCTTCGTTGCCGCGGGCACATCGTCTTTCATCGCAAACGCCCGGGTGCCCTCTTCGTGCGAGAAGGTGAACAC
>JBKOZS010000151.1:0-11701 GCA_046726015.1 Acidobacteriota bacterium | reverse complement strand
TCCTTGTCGAAGTCGCGATCGAGCCATATCGTCCCGCCGACGACCGCGCCGTTGGCTTGCTCAGCCCAGGTTCCGTATCCGATGGTCTTCGCGTCCGATCGAATCCCCAGGTAGCGGCCGACGACGACTTTGCCCACGCGCTGCACGTTCACCATCTCGCCTGGCCCCGGGTGCTCGATGTCGACTGAGGCAAAATCCGAGTACGCGCCGGCGGTCAACAGCGCCAGGCCCTCTTTGAGATGTGAAACGAGCGCGGTCACTTCGGTGTCGGTGAGACGGTCGGCACTCGCCTCGTACCGGTCCGTGTTAGAGGCGCTGTATTTCATCACCGTCGCCACGACAACCAGCGACGGCGGCGTCGTCCAGCGCTGCAGCCGGTTGTTAGAGCCACGGAACATTTCATTGAAGGCGTCGAGATCGAATGCCGCAGGAATCAGGGAAAGCTTCATGCGGTCGGCGCTCGGTCCGATGATGTTCGTATGACGCTCGACGGCCGGACTGCCCTTGACGATCGTGGGAAATGATCCGCGTCCGCCGACATCCACTTGAAAGTTGCCCTGTACGTCGCTTTCGATCGAGGGGCGGTCGCCAACCTGGACGGTCACGACCATTGCGCTCCCATCGATGGCGCTGACGGTTTGCCCCTGGAGTACTTGCGGCGCGTCCGGAGCCGTTGGTGTAGATTTCGACCCTCCGCAGGCGGCGGCGGCGATGCAGACGGCGACGACGAACCTGGCCTTCATCGGACGAGAGCCGGGTGCAAGACCTGTGCGCTGCCAAAAACAGGACAAAGCGCGGCGCCTATCGACGCGCGTTTACCAATTTGAAATGCACCATACGATTGTGATCTGGATGATGCCTCACCGAACGCGGATCGCATTGGCGCTCGTTACGCTGCTGGCGGTGTGGACACCTGTTGCCGCGCAGCAGGCGCGCATGAAGGTCGTGCTCGATACCGATATCGGCACCGACATCGACGATGCGTGGGCGCTGGGGTATGCGCTGAAAAGCCCCACGTTCGCACTGCTTGGCGTGACAGTCAGCGACGCTGATACGCCGCAACGCGCGCGGCTCGCATGCAAGCTGCTCCACCGGATCGGCCGCACTGACGTGCCGGTGGCCGTCGGACGACAGACAGCGGCCGTTCCTCCCAATCGCGTGGACTACCAGTTCACATGGGCCGAGGATTTCCAGGGATACAAGCCGATCGCGGCATCGGCCGTGGCGTTCCTGGCCGAGACGATCCGGCGGAATCCCGGTCAGATCACGCTCATTGCCGTCGGTCCACTGCAGAACATCGGAGATCTCGTCCGCCAGCATTCCGACATCGTGCCGCTGGTCAAGCGCGTCGTGCTCATGAGCGGGTCGATCGGACGAAACGCGTTCAGCCCGGTGCCTGTTCCGGAGTGGAACGTGAAGCTCGCGATTCCCGAAGCGCAAGCCGTCTACTCCGCTGGCTGGCCGATTACGATCGTGCCGCTCGACTCGACGTCATACGTGCGACTCGAGGACCAGGAGCGTGAGACGTTGCGGAAGGCGGGGACGCCACTGGCGATCGCGCTCGAGGCGCTGCTCCGGCTGTGGACCAGTGGTCCGGCGAGTCGTATGACACTGCACGATCAGCTGGCACTTGCCGAAGCGCAGCACCCCGGTCGGTTTTTTGGCAGTTGCGCTCCGATTCCGATACGGGTGGACGACGAAGGGTATACGCGCGTCGATGCTGCGAACGGCAAGCCGGTGACGGTCTGCCTCGAGCCGAAGCGGAACGAGTTCATGACACATTTCCTCGCGCAACTCGCCGGACAATAGGAGCACGCATGGAACTCAACGGGCGGACGGTTCTTCTGACAGGAGCTTCCAGGGGGATCGGCGCCGTGCTGGCTCTCCGCCTGGCGAAGGAGCGTCCCCGTCTCGTCCTGGCGGCACGCAATACTCGAAGACTGGAGACTGTCGCCGCCGCGTGCACCGGCGCCGGAGCATCCGTCACGATCGTGGCCACCGACGTTTCCTCTGCCGCTGACCGTGAGCGTCTCGTTCAGACCGCCGGGAACGTGGACGTGCTGATCAACAACGCTGGTGTGGAGACCACTACGAGACTGACGGACCAGACGCGCGAGAACGTCGAGGCGCAGATCGCGACGAACCTGCTGGCGCCAATCGAGCTGACACGGCTGGTCCTGCCCGCCATGATCGCCAGGCGCAGCGGCGTTGTCGTGAACGTGTCGTCGATGTCCGGCAAGGTTCCGACGCCTTACAACGCCGTCTACACCGCAGCGAAGTTTGGCCTGAATGGATTCACGGCCGCTCTGCGATTCGAGTTGGAGGGGAGCGGCGTGCATGTCGGTACCGTCTGCCCGGGATTTGTCGCCGAGACAGGGATGTGGTCCGATACCGGCGTTCGCGCACCAGCCCTGATGCGGGAAGTGTCGCCGGCGAAAGTCATCAATGCCGTGTTCAAAGTCATCGCAGGGGCGCGTGAAGTTCTTGTCACGCCTGGTCCCGTGCGTCCGCTCCTCGTGCTCCGCGAGATCTTCACCGGCTCTGATGGTTCGATCATGCGGAAGCTTGGAGTGATGGACGTCCTGCGGGAGCGCGCGGACAGAGCCAGTGCACGGATTCGAACGTCTCGTTCAGCCCCGTGAGGCTCGTCCTTCGACCTGCTGTTGCAGACTCATCAGATTCTCGAGCTCTCGATCCAGCTTCCGCTGGTGCCGTACCGCGATGACGGCGAGTGCCGCTGTGATCACCCAGACCCACAACACGCCGCCGCTGGTCAGAAACGTTACCGGGTCGACCGGCGCACGCTGATTTCTCTCGAAATAGATCCAGGCAAGATCGAACGCCAGAATCAGTACGTAGAGCACGACTTGCGCGATGAGCGCCTCGCGCCGGCGGCAGCATCGAAGGATTGACAATTCGAGAAAGGCGCTCGTGGTGGCGGTCACCGGCGTCCAGGCGCCTCGCCGCAACAACATCGCGATCGTCCAGGCGATCGCGATGAACGCCCAGATGCCGATCGCGAGAACCAATACGTCTGTCCGGCGTGACAGCGCTGCCCATGCAATGCTGCCTGCACCGAAGACCAGCGTCACTGCGATTTCCAGCCAGACGAATCTCCGCATCAGGCGCGTCTCGCGTTCAACGCGCTGCTGCAGGTCGGCCGGGACGGTTGACGCATTCTGCCAGTAACCGCGCCAGGCTTCGAGCTCGGCGTCACGTTCCATGTGCATTCCCCAGGAGCTTGCGGAGCATCTGTCGCGCGCGCGTCAGGCGCGCGCCAACGTTGGCTTCACTGATGCCGAGCACCTCGGCGATGTCCGCGTAGCGCATGCCCTCGAGCGTGAGCGTGACGACTTGCGCATGCCCGACGGGGAGACGATGGATGGCGTCGAGAAGCCGCTGACCCTGTTGTTCGCTCGAGAGCGCCGTTTCAGGGTTGAGCGAGGAATCCTCGATCTCCACGTTCTCGTCAGCGTCGATCGTGGTCAGACGGCGACGTGCGAGATATGTGATCGCGCGGTTATGCGCAATACGAAACAGGAACGTGCGTTCGGAGCACTCGCCGCGGAAGCGGGGCAATGCGCTCCAAATTGCCAGTGCGATTTCCTGCAGGATATTCTCGCGCTCTCCTGGAGCGCGCGCGTAGCTGGCGGCCTCCCGCACTTCTTCGAGCACATGGCTCGAGAAGACGACGCAGGTGCCGCGGTCTCGAAAGCGGCGCAGCAGGTCGCGGAGCCCGTGCACTGTAGGAATGTCGAGGCCATTCGTGGGCTCATCGAGCAGCAGATGGGCCGGCGAGTGAACGATCGCACGAGCGAGCGCGACCTTCATGCGTTCTCCTTGAGAGAACCCGGCGGCTCGGCGATCGGCGATCTCCTCCAGGCCTAGCTGGCTCAGAACCTCCTGCACCTGCTGCGCGAGCCTGGCGCCGCACATCCCGTGCAGTTCGCCGAAATACGTAATGTTTTCCCGAGCGGTCAGACGCCCGTACAGTCCCTTGTGATCCAGGAGTGCCCCGAGACACCGGCGGCGCTCCAGCGGCGTACTCTCCGCCGGACCAACCCGGATCGACCCTGCGTCGGGCTGCACGAGGCCGCAAATCATCGCCAGCGTCGTGGTCTTCCCCGCGCCGTTTTCTCCAAGAATGCCGGTGATGGTGCCGTCCGGGGCCGTAAACGAGGCGTCCGTGACGGCGCGCACCGCGCCGAACGCCTTGCCCACGTGGCTGACGTCGATCATGAGTGTCCTCATGATCGGTAGTCCAGCGACGGGGTGATTCCTTACAAGCCCCTCTAGGGACTCAGTTCCCGCACCGGCCGAACCTCGATGCTTCCCTCGCGCGCCGGCGGGATCTTCGCGGCCACCTGGATCGCGTCGTTCAAGTCCCTCGCTTCGATCAGGTAGAAGCCGGCGAGTTGTTCTTTGGTCTCGGCGAACGGTCCGTCGGTCACCGAGACCTTCCCGTTCCGGACGCGCACGGTCGTCGCCGTTTCAACGGGCTCCAGCGGCTCGGCGGCCAGCAGAATCCCGCGTTCTCGCAGGCCGTTGCCACAGGCGGCGCACTCGCGGTCCGGCACCGCATGCAGCTTCTGTTCTTCGAGGTAAACGAGGCACAAGTACTTCATCGGGGCTCCATGACCTGGTCGCCGGGTCTGAAGACCCGGCCTACAGATGGTCGGACGCGCAAGGCGCGAATCGACACGGTGATCTCGTACGTCACATTTATTTTGAGAGCTCGGCGATTCGGCGTTCGAGAAAACGCCGCTCCGGTTCCTGTCGCGTGAGTGCAAGTGCGCGCTCGTACGAGGCCCGCGCCTCGGCGGAGTTCCCCAGCCGACGATAGAGCTCGGCGCGCGCGCCGTGGGCGAACCGGTAATCGACGAGATCTCCCCGGTCGAGGATCGCGTTGACGAGACCGACACCTGTGGACGGGCCGTCGCGCATCGCCACGGCCACCGCGCGATTCAGCTCGATCACCGGCGATGGATCCATCCGTAACAAGACGTCGTAGAGGGCGACGATCTCCGCCCAGTCCGTGGCCGTCGCGCTGGGCGCCTCCGCATGCAAAGCCGCGATCGCTGCCTGGATGGCGTATGGTCCCGCCCGCCGCGACGCCAGCGCCTGCTCGACGAGCCGAACGCCTTCGGCGATTTGATCGCGGTTCCAGAGCGAACGGTCCTGATCGTCGAGGAGGATCAGCTCACCTGACGGCGAGGTCCGCGCCAGCCGCCGCGATTCGTGCAACAGCATCAGCGCCAGCAGCCCACGCGCTTCCGGTTCGGGCAGCAAGTCGACGAGCAGCCGCCCCAGGCGAATGGCCTCTCCCGACACGTCGTGGCGGGTCAGGAAGGCGCCTGACGAGGCGGTGTAACCCTCGTTGAACACTAAATAAATGACGCGCAGCACCGCGTCGAGGCGACCCGGCAGCTCGGCGGGAGTCGGCACTTGGTACGGGATCCGGGCGTCGCGGATCTTCGCCTTCGCGCGCACGATTCGCTGCGCAAGCGTGGGCGCGGGTGTCAGAAACGCCCGCGCGATTTCCTCCGTGGTCAACCCACACACCTCGCGTAACGTCAGCGCGACCTGTGCGTCAGGTGACAGGGCAGGGTGGCAGCACGTGAAAATCAGGCGAAGCCGGTCGTCTTCGACGCTCTCTTCGTCCGCCCACGCCTCGGTGTCGATGACCGCCACATCAGCCCGGCCGCCGACATCGTCCAACGCGTCGAACCGCTTGCGGCGACGCATGCCATCGATGGCCTTGAAGCGCCCGGCCGAGACCAGCCACGCGCGCGGATTGCCGGGGATGCCCTCTCGCGGCCACTGTTCGAGTGCCGCTCTGAAAGCATCCTGCAGGGCTTCCTCGGCCAGGTCGAAATCGCCGAGCAGGCGGATGAGCGTCGCCAGCACCCGGCGCGATTCCGAACTATAAAGGGCACTTACGGTCTCGTGAACGGGCTGGGCCGGCACAATCGCCCAATCACACCATCTTCAATCAGGCTGTGCAAGAGTGGGTCTGTCGATCCAGGCCGCCGTCATTCGACTATAGGTAGGCGCGACTGAACTTTTCACCAAACACGTAATAGAACAGATATGAGCCTTCTCACCGACTTTCGATTTGCGCTCCGCTCCCTCGGCCGGGTGAAGGGGCTGGCGTTCACGGTCATTGCGACCCTCGCCCTCGGGATTGGCGCTAATGCGGCGATCTTCAGTGTCGTTCGCGGCGTCCTGCTGCGACCGCTCGCGAACCGCGATGAGGATCGTTTGATCTACATCCAGCAGAGCGCCAGGGGGATCGGTGCCGACAACGCCAACTTCTCGGTGCCTGAGATCCAGGATCTTCGGTCGAGTATCAAGACGCTGACCGCCTTCGGCGACTTCTCGACCATTAACTTTACGATGGTCGGCCTTGGCGAACCCCGCGTCGTTCGCGCCGGAGTCGTGGGCGGATCGTATTTCGACGTCATGGGACTTCGCCCCGTCGTGGGCCGCTTGCTCGACGGGAGCGACGATGGGCCGCAGGCGGCGGGCGCGGCGGTCCTGACGTATCGCTTCTGGACCACGTCCCTGGGCAGCGATCCGAGCGTCATCGGCAAGACCGTAAGACTCGGCGATCGCTCGGCCACGATCGTTGGCGTGCTCGAGCCCTCGGTTCCGTATCCGTCGGAGACCGAGATCATCGCGAACGTCGTGACGAGCCCACACCACCTCTCCGCGACGATGGTGACCGGCCGCGTGCACCGGATGACGGAGCTGTTCGGCCGTCTCGCGCCTGGCGCGGATCTGAACGCCGCGCGCGCCGAGCTGCACGTCGTCCACGCCGCGATGGTCAACGCGCATCCCGAGGCATATCCGAAGAACGCAGATTTTCAGATCGACGCCGTAGGGCTGCGCGATCAGATCACTTCGTCCGCGCGGACGGTGCTGTTAGTGCTGCTTGCCGCGTCCGGGCTGGTCTTCATCATCGCCTGTTCGAACGTGGCCAACCTGATCCTCGCGCGCTCCGTGCGACGCGAAGGCGAGCTGGCGATTCGTGCCGCGCTCGGCGCGAGCACCGGCGCGCTTCGCCGAACGCTGCTGGCCGAAAGCCTGCTGCTGTGCGGTGCGGGTGCCATCCTCGGTGTGCTCATCGCCAGGCCGATGGTGGCGATCCTTGCGCGGTATGCCGCGCGGTTTTCAGTACGCGCACTGGATCTGACTGTCGACGCGTCCCCGCTCTGGGTTGGTGCGGGGCTCGCCGTTGCCGCATCCGTGCTCCTGGCGTTCGTGCCACGGCTGCCGTCCACGGACGCGGCAAACGGATTCGGCCTGTCCAGCGGAAGCGTGCGAATCACGTCGGGCACCAACCGCAGGCTGCGGCTCTTCGCGATCACTCAGATTGCGGCGTCATTCGTCCTCCTTGCCGGCGCCGGAATGCTCCTGACCACGTTGCTCGCGCTTCAGCGGACGCACACCGGGTTCAACATGACCAACGTGCTCGCGTTGAACGTGCCGATCATCTCCTACCAGCGCGCGCCGTCCCAGATTGCCGTGTTCTACAAGGACGCGATGCGCCGCATCTCGGAACTGCCCGGTGTCGAACGTGTCGCCGTGGGCACGATCGTGCCGTGGCGAGACGCTGGCGCCTTTGGTCCGGGTTTCCAGTTCACCGTGCAGGGTTACTCGAAGGACAACGGCGAGGAAGATCCGCGCGCACGGTTCCGCACGGTGTCGCCTGGATTCTTCGCGGCGCTCGGTGTACCCATCATCGCCGGCCGCGACTTTACCGAGGCCGATCGAAGCGGCTCGGAACAGGTCGTCATCGTCAGCCAGAGCCTTGCGCGGCGGATGTTTCCCAACCAGGACGCGGTGAATCGACAGTTCATGTGGACGGATCCCGTGATGCAGTTCATCGACGTCAGCACCAAGCCGCGGCGCATTGTTGGCATTGCCGCGGATATTGACGACGAGAACGTCGTGCCGGGACCGGCACTCAGCGTTTATCACCCGTTCGAACAGGAGATCGGAGGCGGACGGCTGTTCGTGCACGCCCGCACGGATCCCTATGCGCTCGTGCCGGCGATCACGCGGATCATTCGCGAGCTGTCCGCGGAACAACCTGTTGAACGTGCTGCGACGCTGGAGGACGTGCGCGCCGAGGTGCTCGCGCCTGACCGGTTGAACGCGCTCGTCTTCGGCGGATTCGCGGGCGTGGCCCTGATGATTGCCGTTGTTGGCGTCGCGGGGGTGCTGGCATTTTCGGTCAGCGCACGGACGCGCGAGTTCGGTATCAGGCTGGCGATCGGATCGGCCCCACGACACCTGCTGACGCGGGTTCTCGGAGAAGGGGCGGTGATTGCGGCGGCCGGCATCATTGCTGGGGCAGTGGGCGGGCTGTTGCTCGCCCGCTTCGCCGGCAGCTACATTGCTGGTATTCGCATTCCGGGTGCGCTGCCGATCGCAGGAGCGGGGACGATTCTCATCGCGGCGGCGGTCCTGGCGTCCCTCATGCCCGCGGCGCGCGCGTCACGCGTCGACGTCATTCAAGCCTTGCGTTCAGAGTAGCCGGGAATGAGAAGCGGCGACGGTATGGTCGGCGCCGGGAACATGGAACGCGCCGCCCGGGTCACCCGCGACTCGGACGGCACGTCACCTCACTTTTTCGAAGCCATCTGCGCGCGCTGGCGTTCTTCCTGTGCCTTGAG
This sequence comes from Acidobacteriota bacterium, assembly GCA_046726015.1. Taxonomy (GTDB): domain Bacteria; phylum Acidobacteriota; class Vicinamibacteria; order Vicinamibacterales; family 2-12-FULL-66-21; genus QHWT01. Next base: position 3,020 of record JBKOZS010000151.1, on the reverse strand, counting down.
CTCCGGCGTGAGCGCGGGGCCGAAGTCCTCCGCCTCGAAGATCTGTCGAATCTCGATCTCAGACTCGGTGCCCGGCATGGGATTGGGAGCGCGCTTGACCCATTCAATCGCCTCCTCTTTCGACTTGACCTGGAAGATCCAGAAGCCGGCAATCAGCTCCTTGGTTTCAGCGAAGGGTCCGTCGATGACCGTGCGCCTGTCTCCCGAGAACCTGACGCGCGCCCCCTTGGAGCTCGGGTGCAGTCCCTCTCCTGCGAGCATCACGCCCGCCTTGATCAGCTCCTCGTTGAACTTCGTCATGTCGGAGAGAAGTTTTTCGTCGGGCAGTACGCCCGCCTCTGAGTCCTTGCTGGCCTTGACCAGCACCATGAATCGCATCGTTCTTTCTCCTTCCGATTTCAAACGTCTCTCTACCGTCGTCGCACGGTCAGCACCGAAATCGACAGGGTCACGTCCTTTTTTCCACAACCGGCGACAAGGAGCACACCAATGGCGAATCCGTTCGTGCACGTCGAACTGAACACGACCGATCCCGAAAAGGCCAAGGCGTTTTACGGCAAGCTGTTCACCTGGAAGCTCGACGACATGGAGATGGGGCCGGGGACGACCTATACGATGATCCAGCCTGGCGAGGGCACCGGAGGCGGGCTGATGAAACAAATGATCCCCGGCGCCCCTTCTTCATGGCTCGCCTACGTGATCGTCGACGATATCAACGCGGCGACCGAGAAGGCAAAGTCGCTCGGCGCGCGAGTGCTGAAAGAGGTCACCGAAATCCCCGGGATGGGGTGGTTCAGCATCATCGTCGATCCGACCGGGGCGACGCTCGGTCTGTGGAAGAGCGCAACCACATAGCCGACCATTGACGGGCACGGACGGACACGGACCATTCTTTATCGGCATCGGCGGGCCTTCCGGTCCGCCTCATCTGCCATCTCTCTTTAAACCTCTGGCCGAGCCTTCTCGTCTAAGCTCCTGTTGGCGTAATATCACCCACAATGTGGTTTAAATCAAAGGCTCAGGTGCTCGGTGATTTCGAGCAGCTCGTCCTGTTCGGCGTTCTGCGGCTCGAGGCCGATGCGTATGGCGCCGCCATTCGACAGGAGATCCACGCACGGTCGGGACGCGATGTCTCGATCAACGCCGTGTATACGACGCTGGACCGGCTCGAGAGCAAGGGACTGCTCCGATCGTGGGTTGGCGATCCAACACCGCAGCGCGGAGGACGCCGGCGCAAGTTCTACGCATTGCGTCCGGCAGGGGTGACGGCGCTGCGTCGCGCGTATCACGCGTTCACCGCGATGGCCGACGGGCTCGAAGGTCGTTTGGAGACGAAGTGAGATCCGATCTGCCGCGGCTGGCCGGCTGGCTGCTCGCGCGCCGGGTGCCGGCGGAATGGCGCGACTTCGTCCTCGGCGACCTGGAGGAGGAGTACCGCGCCCGCGCGGCGGTATCACCCACGCGCGCGCGCAACTGGTACTGGCGGCAAACGCTTCGCTGCCTCGCGAGCCCGCCGCGCGTCCGTCCGGATTTGCCAATCCCGCATTCGCCGGTTTCACGGGGAGATTCCATGTTCCGTACGCTGGTTGCCGATCTGCGCTATGCCTTCCGGGTCCTCTTCCACGCACCGTCGTTCGCAATCGCCGTGATCGCGGTGCTTGCGCTTGGCATCGGCGCCAACACGGCGATCTTCAGTATCGTCAACACGGTGCTGCTGCGGCCGCTGCCGTTCAACGAACCGGACCGGCTCGTCCGGCTCTTTCATGTTCCGCCGCAAGCAACGTTCCCAGGCATCCCTCGCTTTTCGGTCTCGCCGGCGAATTTCTACGACTGGAAGCGCGACGCGAAACTGTTCGAGGGCATGGCTATCTACCGGTTCCGTCAATTCACGCTGACCGGTGGCGGAAACGCCGAGGCGATCGTCGCCGGCGCCGTAGGAGCCGACTTCTTCGAGCTGGTACACGCGACGCCGGCGCTGGGACGCGTGTTTCTCCCGGAGGAAGACACGCCGGCTCGCTCGCGTGTCGTGATCCTGAGCGATGGGTTCTGGAAGCGTCATCTGGGCCGCGCGCCGGACGTGATTGGCCGCACGCTCACGCTTGACGGTGAAACGTACACGGTCGTCGGCGTGATGCCTCCAGACTTTTCTGTCGCGTCGTGGGGGGCCACCGCGCGCGACCTGTGGGTCCCGCTCGCATATACGAACGAGCAGCGTGCGGTTCGCGAGAACCACAACGCACAGGTTGTCGCGCGGCTCAAGCCGGGCGTCAGTACCACGCAGGTGCAATCGGAGATGGACGTGATCTCGAAGCGGCTCGAGGAGGCCTACCCGCAGGCGAATGCCGGCTGGGGAGCGACCGTCGTGCCGCTGCAGGAGCTCATCGTCGGCGACATTCGGATGACGCTCGTGATGCTGCTTGCCGCCGTTGGCCTGGTCTTGCTGATTGCGTGCGCGAACGTTGGCAACCTGCTCTTCGCGCGTGCGCTGGCGCGGCGGAAGGAACTGGCGATTCGTTCGGCGCTGGGTGCAGGGCGTGCCCGCGTCTTTCAACAGCTGCTGATCGAGTCACTGGTCCTGGCCGGTGCGGGTGGGATTGCCGGCCTGCTGCTCGCCCGCACGGCGCTGTCGATGGCCGCCACGCTGCTCAACGACCAGGTGCCCCGCGCGGATGAAATCTCAATCGACGTGCGCGTGCTGTTATTCGTCGTCGGCGCATCGATCCTGACCGGCATTCTCGCGGGCGCCGTTCCGGCGCTGCGCGCGGGGCGCGCCGATCTCAATGAGGCGCTGAAAGAAGGAGGGCGCCACGAGAGCGCCGTCGGTATCCGTACGCGCCGCGTCCTCATCGTCTGCGAAGTGGCATTGTCGCTGGTGCTGTTGATGACGGCTGCCGTGATGATTCGCAGCCTGATGACGCTGCGCAACGTCGACACCGGGTTCGACTCGCACAACGTCCTGACGGTTCGCGTCAACCCCCCAGACACGAAGTACAAGACTCCCGCGCAGCTCAGTGGGTTCT
>JBKOZS010000150.1:0-14106 GCA_046726015.1 Acidobacteriota bacterium | reverse complement strand
GTACATCTGAGCCTTGTCGACGAGAAACCCGGTCCCGATCGCGTTTGGATTTCCGTCCTCATTGGTCGACATCGGCCCGTTGATCGTCTCGGTCGGCCACGTCTTCAGGATATTCAGGCCGGTCTGGCTGACTGCCGGATGGTTCGTCGGAATCAACGCGTTCGTGAACTCTCCGTTGGTCGCGATCGATCCGGTGCCGGTTGCCGGACATCTCGTGTTGGCCACCCCGTCGCGGCACCATGGATTGAACAGTCTCACCGGCTCGCCGCTGACCGTCGTGTGCGAGAAATCGCCGTTCTTTTGGTTCAGCGTTGGCCAGATCTCTGCCAGGTTTCGGGTCGTCCCCGAACGGTAGCCTTCGGCCGCCACCCAGAAAAACGTGCGGCTCTTGACGACCGGCCCGCCAATCGCGCCGCCGTACAGCCGGTAATACGCGTCCGCCAGCCCGGTCTCTTCCTTGGTCTTGTTGGCGACCGCGTCGAAGAAATTCAGATTTTGACCCCAGACCGGACGGGTCTGATAGAAAGCCGAGCCACGCCATTGATTGCCGCCCGACTTCGCCGTGACGTTGAACACGCCCCCGCCGGTCCGGCCCATCTCGGCATCGTAGGTGTGCACCTGGACCTTGACTTCTTCGAGCGCTTCGATCGTCGGATTGACCACCGAGCGGCCTCGCAGCTCGGTGACCGGCACGCCGTCGATCAGGTAGTTGTTCGCGCGGATCCCGCCGCCACCGAGCGAGATGCGCGACGCATTGGTTTGATCCTGCTGCCGGTTGAATTGCGGGTCTCCTACTGGCATGACCGTCGGGACCGTTACGGCAATCAGGAACGCGTTGCGCCCCGCAGCCGGGAGCGTTTGGAGGGTCTCGCGATCGAGCGACGCGGCGGTGGACGCGGTCGCTGTATCAATCAGCGGTGACTGCCCGGTGACCGTGACGTTCTCCTCGAGTTTGCCGAGCTCGAGCGTCACGTCGAGCGTGATGAACTGCTGCGTGCCGACCGTCAAACCTGTCGATTCGAAGGTCTTGTAGCCGGGGATCTGGGCCTTTAGTCTATACCTCCCAGGTGGAACCGCCGGGAAGCTGTACTGGCCCACGTCGTTCGTGGTGACGTCGCGGGAAATATTGGTCGCTTCATTGGTCAGGGTAAGCGCGACGCCTGGAATCACGCCGTTGACGTCGCGCACTATCCCGCGTACACCGCCTGTGAATTGCTGGGCGCCTGCACTCGCTGCAGCGAGCGAGAGCAGCAAGGACACCGTCGCACAAACCGCACATTTCCTCGCCATCCTGATGCCTCCGCTGTGGTTAAACCCTCACTGATCGGTGGCAACGCACTTGAAAGAACTTGACGATTGGTTCCCATATGAAAAGGGCGATGTCGGAACGAGCCCGCGATTTTGGCAGCGCCGGCGATTATGCGGCCTCTTCATACCACTTTTCGATTGGTCTGACCAGCGCAGTTGCCGGAAAATCTCCGGCCGATCGTCCGTTTGGTTTTGGCAGGCGGTTGTTGTTCGGTCGTCAAATCTCCTCAATGTCGACAGATCGCGTGTAGTAGTACAGGTCGAGCCTCGTCGATCTGATGGCCGGATCGTCAATTTTCAGGACGATGTCGTAGCGGCCGGGCGATGGCGGCCGCCACGCGTGCCACCAGAGTGTCCATGTCGCGGTGGTCGCTGGCCTGGCGCAGGCGTCCACGCGGACGTACGGTTCGCCCGACTTGAAGCGGATTGCCAGAGCGTCGGTCGGCTGTTCGCCGCCCCAGAGAATGCCGACCACTCGGTAGAGAATGCGGCCGTCCACGATCCACTGCTCGACGCGGATCGGCATCGCCGCGTGCTCGATGGCCGCCGGCTTATAGTCGCGTGCGAGTTCCGGCCGGCCCGACTGGAACGTCCGTGCCGCGAATTCGTTCATCTGCGACGTTGCAGCCGCATCGTCGGCAACGATGTCGATCGCGTTGACCCATTTGATCCACGCGCATCCGTACCACCGCGGAACAATCAGCCGGAGCGGGAGCCCGTGATCCTTGGGAAGCGGGACGCCATTCATGTGAGTGGCGAGGAAGGCGCCCGCGCGCTCGAGCTCGCCGGGGCCGAAGATCCAGCTCGCCCCGGGTGTCGACGTCCGTGATGGGCGTGAATGCCGATCGACGCCGGACACGAGGACGCGTCCGCCGCGATCGGTCGCCTGCACGTGCTCGAGCACGCGCGCGATCGGCACACCGGCCCAGCGCGCCGCGCTCATCATGCCGAAGTTCCGCGGATTGTTGTTGCCTGCGCACTCGAGGAGATGAGTACCCATCTCTGCGACGTTCGCCGTGAGCTCATCGAGCGTCAACGTCACGGGCCGTCTCACGGCTCCGCCGAGACTCAGGGTCCACGGCCGTGAGAGATCGAGCAGGTCCGGGTAGCTTGTCCGAACGCAGAAGCGCTCGTTCGACGTGATCAGGGTGTCTGGGGTCAGCGTCGAAATATCGGTGATCAGTCGCGCATCCAGCCCGCTTCCGATCATGGTCTCGAGCGGGTTGTCGTTGCCGCGGCCGTAGAGCGGTCGCGTGCCAGCCAGGGTCCCGCCGGCAAACGGATCGCGCGATTGTGCGGTGACCGCGCGCGGCGCGAAGCTGGCCAGCGCCACTGCCAGCAAGGCCTGAAGAAGTTCGCGCCGGCTCGATGCTACCGTGCCGGCCACACGGTGCCCTGCTCGCGCGGAACCGGACCAATGCCTTTGTACACGAACTTCTGCAGTCGTCGCCCCTCGTACGTCTCGGTGGTGTAGATGTTTCCCTTCGAGTCGATCGCTATGCTGTGGACGGCAAAGAATTGCCCCGGCTGACGCCCTCCATCGCCAAAGCTGGTGAGAATCTCCAGCGTGTCGCGTTGCATGACGTAAACCTTCTCGTTTTTGCCGTCCGCGAGGAACAGATACTTCTGCTGCGGATCCTTCGAGAAGGCGATGTCCCACACCGACCCGTCTCCGAGGGTCGTCTTCGCGATGAACGCTTCCTTCACAAACGTGCCGTCGGCCTTGAACACCTGGATGCGATCGTTTGGCCGATCGCAGACGTACAGCAGTCCGTCATTCGACAGATCCGCGCAGTGCACGGGTGTTCTGAACTGCTGTGCGGGCGGCGCACTGGGATCGTAGTTGCCGAGGCTGGTGTCATCCGGCTTATGTCCGTATGCTCCCCAGTACCGCTTGAACTTGCCGGTGTCGGCGTCGATGACGACGACGCGCCGGTTGCCGTAGCCGTCCGCGATGTAGGCTTCGTTCGTTTTCGCGTCCACGAAGATCTTGGCGGCGCGTCCGAAGTTCTCGGTGTCGTTGCTGCCTTTGCTCTGACCGGGCTTGCCAATCTGCATCAGGAACTTTCCGGCCTTCGTGAACTTCAGGACGTGGGCGTCCGAACCCTCGTTGGCGCCGATCCAGACGTTTCCCTTGTAATCGACCGTGATCCCGTGGTTCGACGCCGGCCAGTCGTAGCCTTCGGCTGGTCCGCCCCAGTGGCCGACGACATTGCCCGAGGGATCGAACTCGAGAACGGGCGGCGCCTTCACGCAGCACGACGCAGTCGGAGGATTTTGACTGGCGGCCGCCTCGTTCGCGCCGAGGAGGTTGTCGCGATGCACGATCCAGACGTGATCCCGATCGTCGACCGCCGCGCCGATGACCTGGCCGAGCACCCAGTGGTTTGGCAGCGGCTTCGGCCAGAACGGATCCACGTCGAACCGCGGCGCGATGACGCGGGATTGCGCTGATGCCGATCGCTCGAGCGCGCGCTCGACGACGCTCAGCGCGCACAGCGCCGTAACAAAACTCGAGACAACGACGAGATTGCGCGTCATCGGCCGGTCGTCTTCGGGATGAATTTCTGCACGCGCTTGCCTTCCAGCGTTTCCCCCGTGTACACGTTTCCGTTCGAATCCACGGCCACGCTCCCCACGCTGTAGAACCTCCCCGGGTAGCGCCCTCCATCGCCAAAGCTGCCGGCGATCTCGAGCGTGTCGCGCCGAAGGATGAACACCTTCTGATCGTGCCCGTCCGCGACGTAGAGGAACCGCTGCTGCGGATCGCGTGAGAGCGCTATGTCCCATACCGATCCTGTGCCCCTCGTCGCTTTCGAAATCACCGCTTGAGTGAGGTACTTGCCTGTCCTGTCGAAGACCTGGATCCGGTTGTTGCCGCGGTCGCAGACGTACACCTTCCCATCCTTCGCGACTCGCACGCAGCCCACGGTCCTGAATTGCGTTGCCGGCGCGCCCTCGGGATCGTACGGAGACTGTATTGCGTCATCGGGCTTCTCGCCGGAACCACCCCAGTGGCGCTTGTAGGCGCCGCTGCCTGCGTCGAAGACGACCACGCGATGGTTTCCGAAGCCGTCGGCGACGTACAGCTCGTTCGCGGCCGGATCCACCTCGACGCTCGCGGGCCTGTTGAGGCCGGTGGTGCTGTCGCTGCCCGCGGGGGTCCCTGGCTTGCCGATCTGGAGCAGGACATCACCGCGGGTCGAGAACTTGAGGACGTGCGCGTCCTGCGGGCGCGAAGGGGTCGAAGGAGTTGAAGAGGTCGAAGACGTCGAGGTCGAAGAAGTCGAAGACGTCGAAGGAGTGGAGGTCCGCGAACGGCTCGGCGCGTTGCCGGAGCCTGGGATTTCTGGCGGCCCAGCCGCCGCAATCCAGACAGCGCCTTTCGGATCGATCGCAATGCCTCCAGGGGAAACCGGCCAATCGTAGTTCTGGCCGGGACCGCCCCAGTGGCCTACGAGATTGCCGCCCGGATCGAACTCGAGCACCGGGGGCGCGGGCACACAACATTCCTCCGCCGTCTTTGGAGTGGTTGCAGCGCCAATCTCAGTACGCGCCGTCATGGAATCGTAGCCGCGATGCACGACCCAGACGTGATCCTGCGAGTCCACCGCCACGCCGGTGACGGATCCGAGCAGCCAGTGATTCGGGAGAGGTTTTGGCCAGAACGGGTCGACCTGGAACGAAGGAGCCTGCTGGCGCATGAGCGCCGGCTCGACCGCAGCGGAACCGACGATGACGGCAACCAGGAGCGTGCGCTTCATGTCGCGTCGCAGCATTCCTTTCGAGCGGGCCGCAGTATACACTCCCGGCGAAATGCGGAGCGATCGCCTGGGTGGGCGGCAGATCTTCCGGCTGACCAGGCGGAAGCACATCGGCCTGCTCGCGCTGGCGCTACTTTTCGTGGCGCCGGCGCGAATCGTCGCGCACGACATCCCGGCATCCGTCATCGTGCACGCGTTTGTGAAGCCCCACGGTGAGCGCCTTCACCTCCTCGTCCGCGTGCCGCTCGAAGCGATGCGCGACGTGGAGTTCCCAGTCCGAGGTGAAGGGCTGCTCGATCTCGCTCGCGCCGACCGATCGCTCCGCGACGCCGCCACACTGTGGATCGCGCGGAACGTGGACATGTACGAGGAAGCGACGCTGCTCGATCTGCCGACCATCGTGGACGCGCGTGTGTCGCTGCCGTCCGACCGATCATTCCTCACCTACGACGAGGCGCTCGCTCACGTCATCGGTCCGCGTCTCCCCGACGCGACGACGGTCTACTGGAAGCAGGCGATGCTCGACGTCCTGTTCGACTATCGCATCCGGTCGGAGCGCTCCGAGTTCTCTATCCGTCCCGCGTTCGCCCGCCTCGGCGTCAGGGTTGTGACGGTGTTGCGCTACCTTCCTCCGGCGGGCGGCGTGCGTGCGTTCGAGTATCCCGGCGATCCAGGGCTGGTCCGACTCGATCCCCGGTGGCAACAGGCCGCACGGAACTTCGTCGCGCTCGGGTTCTCGCACATTCTGGGCGGCACCGACCATCTGCTGTTTCTGCTGTGTCTCGTGATTCCCTTCCGGCGATTCCGGGCGCTCGTCGTGATCGTGACGTCGTTTACGGTGGCGCACTCGATCACGCTCATCGCGTCCACGCTCGATCTCGCCCCGAACGGCTTGTGGTTCCAGCCGCTCATCGAGACGCTGATTGCGATGTCGATTCTCTACATGGCGGTCGAGAACATCTTCGGTATCGCCAACGTTCAGCGGCGATGGATGATCGCGTTTGTCTTCGGCCTCGTCCACGGTTTTGGCTTCTCGTTCGCGCTGCGCGAGACGCTGCAGTTTGCCGGTTCGCACCTCATTGCGTCGCTGCTCTCGTTCAACCTCGGAGTCGAGCTCGGACAACTGCTCGTGCTCGCAGCGCTCGTGCCGGCGCTCCAGGTTGCGTTCCGACTCGTCGACGAACGCCTTGGCACCATCGTGCTGTCCGCGTTCCTTGCCCATACCGCCTGGCACTGGACCACCGAGCGGTGTGAGCGATTGCGGCAATTCGAATGGCCGCCCCTCGACGTGCTGCTTCTTGCCGGCTTCGTCCGGTGGCTGATGCTTCTCGTGGCGATCGCGGGCGCGATGTGGATGGTTATCACGGTCGCGCGCAGGAAGAGACGAAAGCCTGCAGTAGACTAGGCGACCGCAGTGCCGGGTCTAAAGAACCGGCCGACTAGAAGGGTTGTCGGGCGGGTCTTCAGACCCGCCGGGGGCTGAACCGGCCCTACCAGACGGGGGTCACGCGATGTCACGCACAGCGTCTCGCTCCGCGTCGGTGTCCCTTCTGATGCTCGGGGCTCTTCTCTGGACGGGCCTGCGCCTCGCCGGCCAGTCCGGACCGGGCGTCCCGTTCGTGGCCTCGACGAAGACCGGCGACTGGCCCGGTTATACGGGCGATGCCAGAGGCACGAGGTATTCGCCCCTCGATCAGATCAACGCCGCCAACTTCAACGATCTCGAGGTCGCATGGCGGTTCAAGACCGACAACCTCGGAACGCGCCCCGAGTACAAGCTCGAAGGCACGCCAATCGTCGTCAACGGCGTGCTCTACGCGACGGCCGGCACGCGTCGATCCGTCATCGCGCTCGACGCTGCCAGCGGCGAGCTGCTGTGGGTCCACCGGTATCCGGAAGGTGCGCGCGGCGCGAATGCGCCGCGGCAGCTCTCGGGACGTGGGCTCGCGTACTGGACAGATGGCAGATCGGATCGGCGCATTCTCTACGTCACACCCGGGTACCGCCTGATCGCGCTCAATGCGAAGACCGGTCAACCGATCCCGACGTTCGGGAAGGACGGCGTGGTCGACCTGAAGGTCGGAGTGGTCGTCGGCAGCGGACAACAAATCGATCTCGAAACGGGTGAGATCGGAGTTCATTCCACGCCGACGGTCGTGAACGACATCATCCTCATCGGATCCGCGATGAAGGAAGGGATGACGGTCCGCACCCACAACAACACCAAGGGTCTCGCGCGCGCGTACGACGCACGCACCGGCAAACTGATCTGGACCTTTCATACGATCCCAAAGCCCGGCGAGGAAGGCGGCGACACATGGCTGAACAACTCGTGGGCGATCAACGGCAACACCGGTGTGTGGACGCAGATCACCGTCGACGAGGATCTCGGCCTCGTCTACCTGCCGGTGGAATCGCCGACATCGGACTATTACGGCGGCAAACGGCCCGGCAACAATCTGTTTGGCGAGAGTCTGGTGTGCGTGGATCTGCGGTCTGGAAAGCGCAAGTGGTACTTCCAGTTCGTGCATCACCCGCTGTGGGATCACGATCTGTCGTCCGCTCCGCTCGTCGCAGACGTGACGGTCAACGGACGCGCGCGCAAGGTCGTGGCGGTTCCGAGCAAACAGGCATGGCTGTTCGTGTTCGATCGCATTACCGGCGAGCCGATCTGGCCGATTGAGGAAAAACCCGTCCCGAAAGGCGACGTGCCCGGCGAATGGTATGCGCCGACGCAGCCGCATCCGCCCGCGTCGTTGATGTACGGCCACAACTCCGTGCACATCCCTGACGATCTGATCGACTTCACGCCGGAGCTGCGCGCGCAGGCGCTCAAGCAGCTCGAGCGCTACCGGTGGTATCAGGACGTCGTTTACAACCCGCCGATGATTGGAGACGTCAAGGGGCTGCTCGGCGCAATTACGATGGGCGCTGCGAACGGCGGCACCAACTGGCCGGGTGGTGGCTACGATCCTGAGACGCATACGGTGTTCGTGCAGGCAAGTACGTCGTCGATTGCCGCAGAATCCGTCGCGCCCCCGCCCGAGGGATTCTCCGATCTTCCGTATCAGGCAGGGGTCGTCGGACAGGAGTTCCGGGAGCGGCTCGCGGCCGGAACCGGAACATATGCCGACGCGCAGCCGCAGCGCGGTCGTCCTGAGCCTGCACGTGGGACGGAGACCTCGAGACCTTCGACAGGCGCAGGCCGCGGCGCTTCGACGAGCTCAGCGCAGGGTCGTGAGACGGGGCGCGGTGGCGGCGAAACTGGCGGGTTGACCGTCCAGGGCCTGCCCATCGTCAAGCCGCCGTACGGCGTGCTCGCGGCGATCGATCTGGACCGCGGCAGCATCAAGTGGAGGGTACCGCACGGCGATACGCCGGATGCCATCCGCAATCATCCGCTTCTCAAGGGACTCACAATCCCGAAGACGGGCCAGAACGGCAGCGTCGGTCTCGTCATCACGAAGACGCTCGTCATTCTCGGCGATTCGCAGTTCACGACGACCGATGAACACCCCCGGGGGGCGATGCTGCGGGCGTATGACAAGGAGACCGGCCGACAGGTCGGAGCCATTTACCTACCCGCGCCGCAGAGTGGATCGCCGATGACCTACCTCGCCAATGGCAAGCAGTACATCGTCGTGGCGGTAAGCGGCGGGCCGTATTCGGGCGAGTACATCTCGTTCGCGCTGCCGAACAATCAATGACCAATGGTCGATGTCGAGCGCGTGATTATTCAGCGATGACAGTCGCGCTGGCGGTGATGCTGATTGGCGGCGTTGCAGCAATCGGAGCGCAGGACCCGCAGGCGACGCGCACCGTGTGGGACGGTGTGTACACAGAAGTGCAGGCGAAGCGCGGCGAGCAGATCTATCTGGAGCGCTGCGTCCGGTGTCACGGTCCCACGCTGACAGGAGGCACGGATGGTGCGGGACCTCTCACGGGGCCGACCTTCAAGGGGAACTGGAACGGTGTGGCCCTGGGCGACATGGTCGAGCGCATGCGCGTCTCGATGCCGCTGGACAATCCGGCGACGCTCAGCCGTCAGCAAACCGCCGACGTCCTGGCGTACATCCTGAGCGTCAATGAATTCCCGGCCGGCACAACGGATCTCCCGCGTCAGACGGAGATCCTCAATCAGATTCAGTTCAGAGCGACCAAACCGTAGTCTCGGCGTGGGACCATGACGACCCTTTTTCCCTCCGCAAACCCAGACGCGGCGTACCTCGGCGTTCACGCGATCAACGTTTACGTCAGAGATCAGGAGCGAAGTCTCGAGTTCTACATCGATAAACTTGGCTTCCAGATCGCGTTCGACGGCCACCGGGAATCAGGCGAGCGCCTGGTCGCGGTAACTCCGCCCGACGGTACCGCCGTTCTCGCGTTGATTCAGCCCGACCCCGGTTCTCCGCAATATCAGCTCATCGGCCGCTCCATGCACGTCGTCTTCGTGACCGACGATGTTTTAGGCCGATATCGCGAGTGGCTTGGGCGTGGGGTGCGCTTCCGGAAAACGCCGCGCCTTCGACGCGTCGTGTATCACCAGGTTCCGCCCTCGCAACGCAATTCGACCGGCCCGGCCGACACGTCCGACGGCCAGGCGCCTGTGTGGGGAGGCGTGTTCACGCGCTTCGAGGACATCGACCGGAATTGCTTCGAGCTGGTGAGCCTTGATGAAATCAGCCACTCTATCGAAACACAACGCCGCGCGGCCGCTGAGCAGCGGGAGGCTGAACGTCGTGCGCGCCACGAACTGGAAATTGCGACACAGGTGCAGGCGCGGCTCTTTCCGCAGACACTGCCGCCGCTGCGGTCGCTGGAGTATGCAGGCGCGTGTGTGCAAACGCGCCAGGTGGGTGGGGATTACTACGATTTCCTCGATCTGGGTCAGCAGCGGCTCGCGCTCATCATTGGCGATATCGCCGGCAAGGGAATCGCCGCCGCACTCTTGATGGCCAATCTTCAGGCCAATCTGCGCAGCCAGTGCGCTATCGCTGTCGACAAGCCGGAACAGCTGCTGCAATCGGTCAACCGGCTGTTTTACGAGAACACGGCCGAGAACGCGTACGCCACGTTGTTTTATTCAGACTTCGACGACAAGACGACGCGCCTGCGCTACGCGAACTGTGGACATCTTCCCTGTTTAGTTCTCCACACGGACGGCAGCGTGGAGCATCTCGCCTCGACAGCGCCGGCGGTGGGACTTTTCGCCGACTGGGCGTGTCCAACTGCGGAACATCAACTGCTTCCGGGCGATATTTTCGCGATCTACACCGACGGCATTACCGAGTCGTTCAACGATCAAGAGGAGGAATTCGGAGAAGAGCGCCTGATCGACGCCCTGCGGCGACATCGCACGCTGAGTCCGAAGGAGGTCATCTCCGCAATCTTCAGTGAAGTGCGCCAGTTCAGCCCGCACGAGCAGCGTGACGACTTCACGCTCATCGTTGCCAAATGCAGAGACTGCACGTGTCAACATTGATGACGCCCTCCGCATGCTGCGCGCCATGAGTCCGCACCGTTCGGGTTGCGAGCGCGAGGACCAGCAGCACTGAAGAGGTCCGGAACGTAGCTCATCGGCAAATATCAGACGGACTCATTGCGATTTTAGATACAGTACGACTGCATGGCCACAGTGCTCATCGTTGAAGATGATCTTGATATGCGGGAGTTAGAACGTCTGGCGCTGGAGACCAACGGCTTCAAGGTCGTCACCGTGGGTAACGGCGCGGAGGCGCTCGCGCATTTGCAGCAGAAGCGTCCGTGCGCCATTTTGCTGGATTTGATGATGCCGGTAATGGACGGCCTGACGTTCCTGCGGGAGCGGCGCCGCGTTCCCGCCGCGGAACGAGTACCGGTGATCTGCGTGTCGGCCGCCGGGCATGAGATGGTCGTTGAGGCGCTACGTTCGGGCGCCGTCGATTGCCTTCCTAAACCTACCGACTTTGATGAGTTGTGTGACATCGTTGCGGGCTACTGCCGCAAGACTCGTGGGGCGACTCACGTTCACGAATGATAAGCGCGGTCGCTTACCTTCAGTGTGTGACAGCACCGAGCGATGCGTCACATTCGTGAAAAAATTTGCCGTTGACGAATGTCGCGACGAATCACGGGATAGCCGCTGCGTTTGTCAGAACCGCGTGAAGGTCACGCGTGTTTCCGCGCTTTCCTTGTATCCATAGCGGATCGCTTTGGCGCGCAGCGTCATCGATCGATCAACGAGGATCGGTCCCGTGTAGAGCCGCCACTTCGGTGCTGGTCCCTCCTCGGTCGTGTATCCGATCGAGGCGCCCTGCGTCGGTACGTAGATCACGACCTCGGTCGGTCCCTCGATGTTGACCGACGCCTGCCTCGCCGGAGCATCGGTCGTCCGTCGCAGGACGATGTAGGGTTGAGCCGTTTCCGGTTGGACGCCCGCCGGCCACATCCGCTGAAACATCTCTGGTTCGTTCACCAGGCCCTGGTCGCCGGCGCGCGCCATCCATTCCGTCACGGCGTTGCGCATCCGCACGAGCATTGCGCGATGCGCAAGATCCATGGACAGATCGTGGATCTGGTGAGGATCGACCTTCGTGTCGTACAGCTCCTCCGCCGGACGCTGCGTTCGCATCCAGAGCGCCGGTAGTCCGGTCAGCTTGCGTTCGGCCTGGAGCCTGAACCACTCCTGCATGATCGCGCTCTGATTGCGATAGATGATGTGGCCGGCGTAGGGCAGCTCTGGCTCGAAGTTGCGGATGTACAGAAACCGCGCGTCGCGTGCCGAGCGCATCATGTCGTATTCGATGTCCATCCGGTCGCGTGCCGCGAAGACGAACTCCGGTGGCGGGGCGGCTCGGGGACCGACGAGCACGCGTCCCTGGAGATGGGTCGGAATCTCGATGCCGGCGAGCGCGAGAACCGTCGGCGCAAGATCGATGAAGCTGACGAGCTCGTCGCTGACGGATCCCGGCGTGACCGTTGAGCCGAGCGCTTTCGGCCAGCGGATCATCAACGGCACCCGGAGACCAGAGTCGTACAGCGATCGCTTGGCTCGAGGCACCCCGTCACCGTGATCGCTCCAATAGAAAACAATGGTGTTGTCCGCCAGCCCGTCTTCATCCAGTTGCTGGAGAATCTTGCCGACCTGGCCATCCATGTCGGCGATGTTGTCGTACATCCGCGCGAGCTCCTCACGCACGACCGGCGTGTCCGGGTAGTACGGCGGGACCTGGAGCCTGGCCGGGTCAGTGACGAGCGTCTTGCCCTTTCGCGCCGGACTCGAAGGGAAGATCTGGCTTTCGTGCGTCACCTCGATGTTGAACACCGAGAAGAACGGCTGGCTCTTGTCCACGCGATTGCGCCAGTGCGCGTTCGGTCCGAGATCGTCCCAGATGGTGAACGGGACGCCAAACTGATAATCGGTCTTGGCACGGTTACTCGTGAAGTAGCCGGCTGCGCGCAGGTACTCCGGGAACGCCTTGACATAAAACGGCGGCACCGCCAGGTACGGCCCCGGAAGCTCGGGCACGCGATCTTCCGTCGTGCGCATATGCTGGGCGCCGATGGTGGTTTGATACATCCCGGTGATGATGGCCGCGCGGCTCGGCGCACAGACGGGAGCGGTCGTGAACGCGTGGGTGTAGCGGACGGACTCACGAGCGAACCGATCGAGCACGGGCGTGCGCGCGATCGGATCACCGTAGGCACCGAGCCGAGGGCTCATGTCTTCGTTTGAAATCCAGATGATGTTGGGTCTGGCTGTCCCGGGCGGGTGTGCCTGCACCGTGGGCTTGGTCGCGCCAGCGACCAGGCTGAGAATCGTGACCAGCGCAACCGTTGCGCTGCGGCTCACTGCCCCCTCACTCTTCGAAGCAGGCGTGCCATGTCATGCACAACCGTCGGGTACGCCCGATCGGCGGCCAGATTCGTCGCTTCGTCCGGATCGTCTGGTTCGTTATAGAGTTCGACCCCGCGTTTGCCATCGTCCCACTCCGTATATCGCCACTTCTCGGTACGGATGCTGTAGCCCATGTACGAGCTCGCTCCGGAACCTCTGCGAACCTGTGTGAGAGCGGGATGGTCCCACTTCGTTTGCGGATCCTTCAGCAGTGGGGTCAGCGAGCGTCCGTGAAGATTCGCCGGTGCGCGAAGCCGCGTCAGATCGGCAACCGTCGGGTAGACGTCGAGAAACTCCACGACCCTCGACGTCGAGCGGCCCGCCGGTACCCCGGGGCCGGCAAACATGAGCGGCGCCCGCGCGGAACGCTCGAACAACGTCTGCTTCATCCACTGGCCCTTCTCGCCCAGGTGATATCCGTGATCGCTGATGAAGATCACGATCGTGTTGTCGGTCAGGCGCAGCCGCTCGAGGGCGTCGAGGATCCGACCGACGTTCGCGTCGAGAAAACTGATTGATGCGTAGTACGCCCTGATGATCTCCGTTTGGCCCTGCTCGCCGACGCCCCAATGCGGCGGCGTGGTGAACCACGCGGCGGCCGGTGCGCCAGAGTCTCGCAATCGAGCCGGCGCGGAAATTCCGTCGAGCGGATACAAATCGAAGTACTTTCGTGGCGCGATGAACGGGCAGTGTGGCCGGTAGAACCCTGCGCCGATGAAAAACGGGCGGTCCTTGTTTTTCTCCAGAAGCGCAATGGTCTCGCTCGCGACCTTGCCGTCGGTGTGTTCCTCGTCAGGCGCCGGCGACGCGTAGTACGCGAGCGCGCTGCCAAGCCCGCGCGTCGGCGTGAGATTCGTGAGCTGCCCTTCCTCATCTTTGTCGATCCCGCGAGGATTGATGGCGAGGTCCCACGAAGCCGGATCGTCCAGACCGCTCGTGCCAATCTGGTCAGGGTTGCCGTAGTGATAGATTTTGCCGATTCGCGCCGCAAAGTAGCCGTTGCGCCTGAACATCTGCGGCAGCGTCACGACGTCTGGAAGGATTGTCCGGAAGTCTGTCTGCAGGTCATGTA
Organism: Acidobacteriota bacterium; assembly: GCA_046726015.1. GTDB lineage: Bacteria > Acidobacteriota > Vicinamibacteria > Vicinamibacterales > 2-12-FULL-66-21 > QHWT01. The sequence continues at coordinate 86 of JBKOZS010000150.1, read as the reverse complement.
CGCGGGTCGTGTCGGGCCGCAAGCCTGTCAGGAGCGAGACACGGCTGGGACTGCACAGCGGAAATTGCGTATACGCGCGATCGAAT
>JBKOZS010000149.1:0-29343 GCA_046726015.1 Acidobacteriota bacterium | reverse complement strand
GACCAGCGTCGACGCGGAAAGTACGATGAGCAAGGCGGTGTCGCTGTTCGAGCAGTACGTGAAGCTCTCGAACAACCTGCACTACGACGCCATGATTGCCGCCGTGCGCGTGGATGATCCCGGCAAGCTGGCCGACACGATTGCCGCGCATCTCGTCGTCGGGGTTGACGAGAAGCAGAACCTGCTCGAGATCATCTCGCCGATCGAGCGTCTCAATCGCATTGCCGGACTTCTCGAGGCCGAGGTGGACAAGCTCCAGGTCGATCGCCGCATCCAGTCTCGCGTGAAGAAGCAGATGGAGAAGGCGCAGAAGGAGTACTACCTCAACGAGAAGATGAAGGCGATCCAGAAGGAGCTGGGACGCAAGGACGAAAAGGGCAACGAGATCGAAGAGCTGAAGAAGAAGATCGACCAGTCCAAGATGCCTGAGGAGGTCGAGGAGAAGGCGGTCCAGGAATTGAAGCGGCTCGAAGCGATGCCGCCGATGTCCGCGGAAGCCACCGTCTCCCGCAACTATCTCGATTGGCTGATCGCGGTGCCCTGGCACAAGAGGACGAAGGAGAGCCGCGATCTGAAGCGCGCCGAGGAAGTCCTCAACGAGGACCACTACGGGCTCGAGAAGATCAAGGATCGCATCCTCGAGTTCCTTGCCGTCCGCGCCCTGGTGAAGAAGCCGAAGGCAACGATCCTCACGTTCTCCGGCCCTCCGGGCGTGGGCAAGACATCGCTCGCCAAGTCGATCGCGCGCGCGATGAACCGCAAGTTCGTCCGCCTGTCGCTCGGCGGCGTGCGCGATGAAGCGGAAATCCGCGGGCATCGCCGCACCTACATCGGCGCCTTTCCCGGCCAGATCATCCAGATGATGAAAAAGGCCGGAACCATGAACCCGGTGTTCCTGCTCGACGAAGTCGACAAGATGTCGATGGACTTCCGCGGCGATCCGTCGGCCGCGCTGCTCGAGGTGCTCGACCCGGAACAGAACAGCGCGTTCCTCGATCACTACCTCGACGTCGAGTACGACCTGTCGAACGTGATGTTCATCTGCACGGCGAACGTGCTGCATACGATTCCGCAGGCGCTGCGCGACCGCATGGAGGTCCTCCAGCTCGCCGGCTACACCGAGCAGGAGAAGGTCGAGATCGCGAGGAAGTTCCTCGCGCCGAAGGCAATCGAGGGGGCGGGTCTCACGAAGGAGAACATCACGTTCCTCGACGAGGCGTTCTCGACGATCATCCAGCGCTACACGCGCGAGGCGGGCGTCCGGAACCTCGAACGCGAGATTGCCTCCATCTGCCGCAAGATCGCGCGCAAGGTCGTCGTCGAGGGCAAGGAGTTCGGCGAGGAGATCACGGCGGCAAAAGTCACCGAGTACCTCGGCGTACCGCGCTTCCGTCCGACGCTCGCGGAAGAGAAAAACGAAGTCGGCGTGGCGACCGGTCTCGCATGGACCGAGGTTGGCGGCGAGATTCTCGTGATCGAAGCGACGCTCATGCCCGGCAAGGGACGGCTCACGCTCACCGGCAAGCTGGGTGACGTCATGCAGGAGTCGGCGCAAGCGGCCATGAGCTACGTTCGGTCGAAGGCCGACGAGTTCCGCATCGCAAAGAACTTCAATCGGACGACGGATGTGCACGTGCACATTCCGGAGGGAGCGATTCCAAAGGACGGCCCGTCGGCGGGGATCACGCTCGCGACCGCGCTGGTCAGCGCGCTGGCGCGCACGCCGGTCCGCAAGGACGTCGCGATGACAGGAGAAATCACGCTGCGCGGCAAGGTGCTGCCGATCGGCGGCGTGAAGGAAAAGGTGCTCGCCGCGCACCGCTCGGGCCTGAAGACGATCATCGTTCCCAAGGACAACGAGAAGGACCTGGCGGACATCCCGAAGAACGTGCTCGACGCGTTGAATCTCTACATGGTCGAGTCGATGGATGAAGTGCTGAAGATCGCGCTTGCCGAGCCTATTGCCGGCATGACGGCCACGCCGCCTGCCACGGGTATCACGGGCGACACGGCCACGGTTTCGCACTGAACCGACTCACGGCTCAAGACTCAGGGCTCAGGCCGTCAGGTGCCATGAGCCCGAAGCCCGAGCCCTGAGCCCTTTTTGAAGCTCTTAGAAGCCCAATTCGTCACCAGCGCGGCAGACGCCCGCGGCGTGCCACGAGACGGCATCCCGCACATCGCGCTGGTCGGACGATCCAACGTCGGGAAGTCTTCGCTGATCAACGCGCTCACGGGCAGGAAGCTCGCGCGGACCAGCGCGGCGCCTGGGAAAACGCGCCTGGCGAACCTGTATCGCCTGCACGCCGATGGCGGGCCCGGAGGACCGGGACACTGGCACGTGTATCTGGCGGATTTGCCAGGATACGGCTATGCGCGCGGCGGCCAGGCATCGGTGGCGGAGCTGACGCGGGTCGCGGAGAGCTATTTTTCCATCGATCGCATCGTCGGCGCGCTGCACCTGGTGGACTCGCGGCATCCAGGACTCGACGCGGATCGCGAGGCTGCAGCGTGGCTGGATACGCTCGGCGTCAGACGGACGGTGCTCGCAACGAAGATCGACAAGCTGTCGCGCAGCGAGCGCGCGACGAACCTCAAGGCACTCGAACGGCAACTCGGAACCGCCCCACTGCCGATCTCGGCAGCGAAGGGCGAAGGACTGGATGATCTGTGGACACTGATAGCAAGACTGAGCAGGGAACGGTAGCGGCACCGGCGCCGCCGGCGCCGGCAAACAACGTCGACCTCGCGTCGCTCAAGGAAATGAGCATCACGGAGTTGACGAAGGTCGCGAAGACTCTGGATGTACCGGGCGCGACCGGCATGCGCAAGCAGGAGCTCATTTTCGAGATCCTGAAGTCGCGTGCCGAGAAGAGCGGCAACCTCTTCTCCGAGGGGGTGCTCGAGACGCTGCCGGACGGCTTCGGCTTTCTCCGCGCACCGAGCTACAACTACCTCCCGGGTCCGGACGACATCTACGTGTCGCCGTCACAGATCAGGAAGTTCGACCTGCACACCGGGGACACCGTCAGCGGCCAGATCCGGCAGCCGAAAGAGGGCGAACGGTACTTCGCGCTGATCAAGGTTGAAGCGGTCAACTTCGAGCCGCCCGATCGCACGCGCGAAAAGATCTTCTTCGAGAATCTCACGCCGCTGTATCCGCAGCAGCGCCTGAAGCTCGAAACGGCGTCCGACAACCTGTCGGCGCGCGTCATGGATCTGATGGTGCCGATCGGCAAGGGTCAGCGCGGCCTGATCGTCGCGCCGCCGCGCACCGGCAAGACGATGCTGCTGCAGAACATCGCCAACAGCATCACGGCGAACCATCCCGAGGTGTACCTCATCGTGCTGCTCATCGACGAGCGGCCGGAAGAAGTCACCGACATGCAGCGGTCGGTCAAGGGGGAAGTCATCTCGTCGACGTTCGACGAGCCGGCGCAGCGTCACGTGCAGGTGGCCGAGATGGTCATCGAAAAGGCGAAGCGCCTGGTCGAGCACAAGAAGGACGTCGTGATCCTGCTCGACTCGATCACGCGCCTGGCCCGTGCCTACAACACGATTGTGCCGGCGTCGGGCAAGGTGCTGTCGGGCGGCGTGGACAGCAACGCCCTGCAGCGGCCGAAGCGCTTCTTCGGCGCGGCGCGCAACATCGAGGAGGGTGGCTCGCTGACGATCATGGCGACCGCGCTCATCGACACCGGCTCGCGCATGGACGAAGTGATCTTCGAGGAGTTCAAGGGCACCGGCAACCTCGAGATCCACCTGGATCGCAAGCTGGCGGATCGCCGGGTGTTCCCCGCGATCGACATCCAGAAGAGCGGGACCCGCAAGGAAGAACTGCTCATCCCGAAGGAAGACCTGAACCGCGTGTGGGTCCTCCGCAAGGTGCTCAACCCGCTGTCGCCGCAGGAAGGCATGGAACTGCTGCTCTCCAAGATGGCAAAGACCAAGAACAACAGCGAGTTCCTGGGGTCAATGAACGGATCGAAGTAAGCTCGCGGTTGGCGCCGGTCCCTGCGAACCGGCCTGGATCTGAAAAGCCACGGGACAGTCCCGTGGCTTTTCATTTGTACGCACGATTTTGAAACCCGCGACTGCTTCAATCCTGAACATTTGTGCCGATCCTCCGTTCCGACTTGGAACAACGTGACCTAAAGCCCTGTGTCGCCGGGAGATAACGCGCTGTTCCGGCGGAGGGCATGTCCCGAAGTGGTGCAAGGACAGCACACTCGTGTACCTCGGTACGGTTCCGAAATCTCAGAAACCATTGTAAGGCCGGTACTTACGTCTCTGCGAACGGTTTCGTGCATGGCCGGCTGGTTGCCTATCAGCGGGGCAATGCGAGTCAGGGAGGGTACCGTGCCAAAGGATTTCGGAAAGGCGGTCTGGGGCGCCGCGCTGCTGCTGGTCCTGTGGAGTCCAGCGACCGCCCTGGAACGAGGGGGAGGCGGCGGGCATGCGTCGGGCAAGCTCGACTCTGCTCTCGCGCGCGGCGGCTCGTCGGGCGATACGCAGAGCGTGATCGTCACGATGAAAGCCGGCACGAAGGAGAGCGTCGGACGCCGCGCTCGAGCGCACGGCGCACGGATTCACAAGGACCACACCCTCATCAACGCGCTCAGCATGCGCGTGGATGGCGACGGCCTTGCGGCGCTCGCGAGCGATCCGGATGTCGAGCACATCTCGATCAATGCCGACGTTGCGCCGAGCGCGTCAGGTGGAAACAGCAAGACCTCCTCCACCTCGACGACGACGTCGACGTCCACTTCCTACTCGTCGATCGTGAGCTCGCTCAAGCAGGAGCTCGCCCTCGGCAACTGGCTCACCGGATCGAGCGTGACGATTGCCGTCATCGACTCCGGGCTCGCGCCCAACGCGGATTTCACCGGCCGCATCCTGGGCACCTACGACTTCACGAACAACCAGAGCGGCACGCCGATCGCGGCCTCGGACGAGTACGGCCACGGCACGCACGTCGCCGGGCTCATTGGCGCGAGCGGCGCGGTTTCGAGTGGCGTCTACGCGGGTATCGCTCCGGGAATCAACTTCCTCTCCCTGCGCGTCCTCGACAAGAACGGCGCCGGCAAGACCAGCGACGTCATTGCCGCCCTGCAGTTCGCGGTCGCGAACAGGGACCGGCTCAAGATCCGGATCGTCAACCTCTCGCTCGGCCATCCGATCTACGAGTCCGCGGTGACCGATCCGCTCGTGCAGGCGGTTGAAGCCGCCGTGCGTGCCGGCATCGTCGTGGTCGTGGCCGCCGGGAACCAGGGCATCAATCCGAACACGGGCGTGCCGGGGTACGCAGGCATCGCGTCGCCGGGCAACTCACCGTCCGCCATCACCGTCGGCGCGTCGACGACAAGCAATACCGTCGCACGCGGTGACGATCGGGTCGCGCCATTCAGTTCTCGGGGTCCGTCGTGGTTCGACGGCCTGGCAAAGCCGGACGTCGTCGCGCCTGGCACCGGTCTGCTGTCGGATGAAGCCGACGGCAGCTATTTGTCGGAGCTCTATCCGGCGCTCGTGGTGTCGAGCACGAACGGCAAGTTGATGAAGCTGAGCGGCTCGAGCATGGCGACCGGCGTTGTGAGCGGCCTCGTCGCGCTGATGTTCGAAGCGCACGATTACGCCGCGTATCAGCGCTATCAATCGTCCGGATCTTACAAGAAGACCAATGCGTATGTCGCGCCGCCAGCGCTGACTCCGAATGCAATCAAGGCGATGCTGCAGTATTCGGCAACGCCATTGCGCGACGATAACGGTGCACGCCTCGACGCCCTGACGCAGGGCGCGGGAGAAGTCGACGGCCTCGGCGCATTGACGCTCGCGTATATGGCCGACACGTCCCAGCCCGCTGGATCCGTCTGGATGCCGGCGGTGACACCTGTGACGCAGTTCGGCGACACAGTCGAGACGTGGGCGCAGAACATCGTCTGGGGCACAGCGCTGGTGAGCGGCACCGGGCTCATGGAGGTGAATCAAAGCGCCTGGCAGCCCTCCACGGTGTGGGGCGCCGGCGAGTTCGACAACATCGTCTGGGGCACGATCGCCGACGGAGAGAACATCGTCTGGGGCACCGCGCTCGTATCGACCGACGTGGTGTGGGCCGGCAGCATCCTCGAGGGCGACAACATCGTCTGGGGCACCGCGATGTCCGGCTGGGGCGAGAACATCATCTGGGGAGCGTGTCTCCTCGGATCGTTCGATGGCGAGAACATCGTCTGGGGCACGCTGCTCGATGGCGACAACATAGTCTGGGGGACACTCGACGACGAAAACATCGTCTGGGGCACCTCAAACAAGGTGACGAGTCTTGGGCTGGTGGGAGGTGTCCTGTGATCCGCACTGCTGCTGTCACGGCAAACAACGCTTCGGTATCGCTCGACCGCATGGTGGTCCAATCCGACTGGCGAGCGCAGCTTCCGACGCTGCACGCCGGCGGCGTGACCCTGCGCGAGCTCCGGATCTCAGACGCCAGCTCACTGCACCAGATGCTGACGACGGAAGAAGTGAGCCGCTTCATCTCGCCGCCCCCGAACACGGTGGCAGGATTTGAACGGTTCATCGAATGGACGGACCACGAGCGTCGCGCCGGGCGTTACGTGTGCTTTGCCGTCGTCCCGGACGGTTTCGACCGCGCGGTCGGGCTGTTCCAGGTTCGGCAACTCGGAGAGACGTTCGATATCGCGGAGTGGGGCTTCGCGCTGGGCCGGCCGTTCTGGGGCACGGGGGTGTTCGAGGCGGCAGCGCCAGCGGTCGTAGACTTCGCGATCGAGACGCTGCAGGTGCGCCGGCTCGAGGCGCGTTCGGCGCTGCAGAACGGCCGCGGCAACGGTGCCTTGCAGAAGGTCGGAGCGCTGCGTGAGGCTGTCCTGCGAAAGTCATTCTTGAAGAACGGGGAGTACCTTGATCAGGTGCTCTGGTCGATCACGGCGGACGAGTGGCCCTGCACTCGCCGCAGGGTTGCCGCTCGCGTGCACTGAGCGTCCTGGATGGCCACGGGGCCCCATGGCCCCGTGGTTTCAACACGAGCCTTTCCGCCGGCTGAATGCGCCTTCCCGATCAGCGCTTCGCGGATCCGGTCATTGCAACCCCGGTTGACATTTATCCGTAACGGATATATCTGTTACGGATAAATCATGACACCTGCCGTTCTCCATATTCTGTTGTCACTCGCATCCGAAGATCGCCACGGCCTGGGCATCGCGGCCGACGTGAAGGAATTCACGAACGGGCGGCTCGAATTCGGTCCAGGCACGCTGTACGGCACCATCAAGCGGCTGCTCGACGCCGGCATGGTCGAGGATCTCGGCCAACCATCAGCGGACCCCGCCTTCAAAAAAGACGACCCGCGGCGCCGGTATTACCGGATCACGCCGAAGGGACGAAAGGCGCTGGCGGCCGAGACCGCGGACATGGCGTCCGTGTTGACGGTGGCGAGACGACGCCGTGTGTTGAAAACGCCATGATTCGGCGCGACGAGTGGGTCTACCGGCGCCTGCTACGGCTCTACCCTGGCGAGTTCCGCGCGCGATTCGAGCCGGAGATGCTCGATCTGTTTCGCGTGCGCCGGCGCGCAGCCTCGAACACGCCGCTCGGCTTGACCTATTTCTGGCTCGCCGTGCTGACCGATGTTGCACGGTCGGCGTTCGAGGAGCGCTTCGGCCGGCGCGGCGATCCGGCGGCGCCTTTTGTTCCAAGGAGCATGGCGATGGGCGATCTCGGCTACGACATCCGGCAGGCCTGGCGTGTTCTCACCCGCGCACCGCTACTGACCGCGCTGGTGACGCTGCTGATGGCGCTCAGCATCGGCAGCACAACCGCCGTGTTCGCCGTTGTCGACGCGGTGCTGCTGCAGCCTTTCCCGTTCAGGCAACCCGAGCGACTGGTAATGGTCTGGGAGCGCCGGAGCGCGGAAAATCCTCGCAACACGGTCGCGCCCGACACCTCCACCGGGGCAGGAGGCATACGCCCACTATCGCACCGTCACGCCCGACTACTTCCGTGCGCTGAACATCCCCATCCTGCGCGGCCGCGGGTTCACCGCCCAGGATGCACGCGTGGCAGTCCCGCTGATCCGATGGTACCCGCAGCAGCCGCTGCCGCCGCGCTTCCACGAGCCACAGCCGATTCCAACTGCCGTCATCAACGAGTCGATGGCACGAGCGTACTGGCCGACGGAGGACCCACTCGGCCGCAGGTTCACTGTGCTGTTGAGTCCCCCGATAGCGATCGTGGGAATCGTGAGTGACAGCCGCAACCACGCGCTTAGCGAGGCGCCAGTACCGGAGTTCTACCTGTCCGCGGACCAGGAGCCGGCGAACCGCATGACGCTGCTGGTGTCCACGACCAATCAGTCAGCGACGGAACCGGCCATCCGTACGCAAATCGCCAGCGTCGATCTCGACCTGCCAGTCGGACGCGTGCGACCGTTTGCCGAGATCGTCGACGGCAACCTCGCCTTGCATCGCGCAATCACACTGCTGTTCGGGGCGTTCGCGCTAATGGCGCTCCTCCTGATGACCATCGGTGTGTACGCGGTCGTGTCGTACTCCACGGCGCAGCGAAGCTACGAGATCGGTGTCCGCGTGGCATTGGGCGCGCAACGCAGTGACATCCGGCGGCTCATCATCTTCAACGGCGCTGGACTCGCGCTGGCGGGCATCGCCGCCGGTCTCGGCGGCGCCTACGGGCTTGGCCGCTTCGCCGCGACCCTCCTCTACGAAGTGAAACCAACCGACCCGCTCACGTACGTCGTGCTGTCGGCACTCGTGCTCGCGATTGCGATGCTGGCGAGCTGGCTCCCGGCGCGTCGCGCGCAGCGAGTGGATCCCGTCGCAGTGCTGAGAAGCGAGTGAACGGAGGTGGACGAAGAGAACGGATTCACGAAACGGAGCAACGAAGAAAACGATGGAAAATCCAGTCACGGTACCGGCGGCTGATTCTGCTCGATGAATCCCTGGTGCAGGCGCCTGACTGCTTCGTCGATGCAGGCGGACGCGATCAACCATGAGATCCGGAACGACGAGGTCGCAAGCCCGCGTGGGTCGATGCCCGCCTCCTCGAGAATTGTTGTTCCGCGGCGGACGTTCGCGTAACTCGCGTTGATGCCGGCGCCGATCACGCTCACCGCGCCGAGGCCATCGACCAGTGATGCGCTGTTCGCGAACCGCTGAACGAGATCGCGGCGAAGATGTTCCTCGTCGTGCAGGTTTTCACGCGAGATCAGCACCGTCATCCCGTCGCAGCCCTTGCCAAACGACGCGATGTGCAACTGCTTCCCCGCGCTGCCGCGCTGGTCGAGAAACGCGAACAACGATTGGAGCGTAGCGCTCGGGCCGCGCGCCTGCAGAACGAGCAGGTCCCGTTCGCTCGCAACGCCCGCGACCGTGCCGGGCGTCCGCGGCGCGTCACGCCGGACGACGGTGCCGTCGGCGGACGGATCGGCGCCTGGCAACGCGGACGCGGTGGCGCGAGCGTAGATCGCAATGCCCTTTTCCTTCGCGAACTCCACCGCCTGCGCGTTAAGGACCTTGGCCCCCGCCTCTGCCAGCTCCTGCGTCTCTTCGTAGGACAGTGTGCCGATGCGACGTGCACCGGGCACCACGCGGGGATCGGCGGTGTAGACGCCATCCACGTCCGAGCAGATCTCGCAATACGCCGCGCCGAGCGCCGCCGCCATCGCGACTGCCGTCGTATCGCTCCCTCCGCGGCCCAGCGTCGTCACCTCGCGCCGATATGAGACGCCCTGGTAGCCCGCGATCACCACGACACGCCCGCGTGCGAGCTCGTCCTGCACCCGGAACGGCCGGACTTCGATGATCCGGGCGTCGACGTGGCGATCGTTGGTGATGATGCCGGACTGGCTCCCGGTAAAGCTGATCGCGTCACCGCCCAGCTCGCGAATGGCCATCGACAGGAGCGCCATGGAGATGCGCTCCCCCGCCGAGAGCAGCATGTCCAGTTCGCGACGATCGGGGTTTGGCGACACGCGCTTGGCGAGCGACAGCAGTTCGTCGGTCGTGTCGCCCATGGCCGACACGACCACGGCAACGTCGTGGCCGGCCGCCCTGGTCCTCATGATGCGCTCAGCAACCTTGCGGATGCGATCGACGTCCGCAACGCTGGTGCCGCCGTACTTCTGCACGACGATGGATTTCGCTGTCATGCGGAGAGCCGTGCCTGTCGAAGGACCTCGCGGAGGCTCGGCCGCGAGCCGGAACTGAGCAGACCGATACGAAACAGTCGGCCGCCGAGCCGCAGCGCAATCCAGCTCGAAAGGGCGAGGACGATGAGAGCGCCGGCGACTTCCCACCAGGGCAGCGATGCGGGATCGAGGCTCGAGCGGAGCATCACGAGCGGCGCCGCCGTCAGCGGAATCCAGGTCATCACCCGCGCCACGATGCCATGCGGCTCGCGAATGAGGACCGCCATCATGATCATCGGCAGTGCGGCGGTGAGCGACCAGGCCATGGCCAGCTGCTGGGACTCGCGCATGTTCGAGCCCAGCGATCCGGTGCCAAGCATGAGGCTGCCGAAGAACAAGAAGCCGAGCACGAACAACGGAATCGCGAGCGCCAGCGATATCCAGGGGAACTCGATCCCCGACGACAGGATCATCGGCACGATGCCGAGCCCGCCGGCCGTCAGGATCAACAGCCACACGCCGATCTGCAGCAGTCCCGCCGCACCGAGGCCGAACAGCTTCCCGGCCAGGATCTCGTCTGGATTTGCCGAGGCGAGCAGCACTTCGACCACCTTGTTTTCCTTCTCGGTCGCCGTGCCCTGAATCAGGTAGCCCGACGTCATCAACACCGATATGAGGAACAGGAACATGAACGCTAGCGGGACGACAATCCGCACCGCAGACGCGGCGCGGCTGCCATCACGAACTTCACCGGCACGGCTGATCGCAAACGATCGCGTCTCGGCAATTGGATTCAGGATGCGCGCGGCCGTCACGCCTTCGATACGACCGCCGACGACCCGCTCGCGCAGCAGGCTCGCGAGCGCGCGGCGTGCATCGCCGGTCGACAGCGTGACCGAATCCGGCTGGTAGCTCTCGATCGTTCCCGACCTCATGTAGTCGTCCGGCAGCACGAAATAGCCCTTGATGTCTCGATCCAGCAGCGCCTTTCGCGCAGCCTCGTCGGACGGAAATGGCCTGAACACGAAGTGCTCACTTGCGATCGCACGCGCCGCCGCGGCCCGCTGGCCGGCAGCGTCGAGCGCGCGCTGAAGTTCAGGCGGCAGGCGATCCACTGTCGGCTCGGCGTCTCCCGTCAGCGCGGCGACACCAGATCGGTCGACGAGCCCGTAGAGCGACGGCTTGTCCTCGGCTTTCTGCGCGAAGTAAACCGGCAGCGCGACGATGGCGCCATAGGCTGCCATGAACACGGGCATGCCGAAGGTCGTGATCAGGTAACCCGGGCGCTTGACCGCGACGAGAAACTCGAACGTGGCGATTGCCTTGATCTTCGTCCAGCGGATCATGCCTCGGCCTCCCTGACCACGCGGAGGAAGATGTCTTCCATGGGTGCGAGCGCGGGCTCGAATCGATCGATGACGGCGCCCCGTGCAACCAGCGCCGTCAACACGTCTGACGGCGGCGCGCTGTCGGCGAGGCGGAGGCGCCAGGTGCCATCACCCGATTCCGTTGCGCTGGACACGAGCGGCACGGCCGGCAGCGGTCCGCGCGCGCGCACGACCACCTCGGGAAGCGAGTAGCGGCGCCGGACCTCCCCCACCTCACCGTAGACCATCAGCCGTCCCTTGTTGATGAGCGCGACGCGATCGCAGAGCGTCTCGACCTGGTTCATGTGGTGCGTCGAGAGTATCGTCGTGCGTCCGCGCGATCGGCGCTCGATGAGCAGCTCCTGCACGAGCCGCACGTTTACCGGATCGAGACCGGTGGTTGGCTCGTCGAGGACGCACAGTTCGGGGTCGCTGAGCAGGACGGACGCGATTTGCACCTTCTGCCCCATCCCCTTGCTCAGGCGATCGATCTTCCACGAGGCCACCTGCGGCAGCTCCACTTTCTCGAGCCACTGGATCGCGCGCTTCCGTGCCTCGGCACGCCCAAGCCCCTTCAGCGAGCCGAAGTACATCATCACGTCGATGACGGTTTGCTTCGTGTAGAGCCCGCGCTCTTCCGGAAGGTACCCGAGGCGATCGAGATGCTCGCGCCGCCGCGGCTCACCGAACACGCGAACCTCGCCGGCGTCCGCGCGGATGATGTCCATCAGGATCCGGATCAGGGTGCTCTTGCCGGCGCCGTTCGGCCCGAGCAATCCGAAGATCTCGGCGTTAGGCACGTCGAACGAGACGTCGCTGAGCGCGATCGTCTGCCCGTACCGCTTCGAGAGACGATCGAACGAAAGAATAATCATGGGTCAGCGCGTACGGGCAACAGGCTTGGGCAGCGCCTTGCGCGGCAGCTTTTCATCGCGCATGGCCGCGTTGTAGGCGAAGATTGCCGCGACCGTGGCCTGCTGAACCAGGTCGTCACGCTGCACGCGGTCGTAGACATCCATGTTCGAGTGGTGCGTGCGCGAATTGTATTCGAGCCGCTCCTGCACGAACTGGAAGGCCGGCAAACCCAGGTTGTCGAACGACACGTGATCCGTCTGCGACACCGACCGCGGACCGAGGATCGTGACGCCGAGGTCTGCCAGCGGCGCAGTCCACTGCTCGAAGATCGGGCGGACGGCCAGGTTGGCCTGCATCCAGACGCCGCGGATCTTTCCGGTCCCGTTATCGAGGTTGAAGTACGCCGCAAGTCTTGGGTGCTCCGGCTTCAACTGCATGGTCTCGGGATCGCCGAAGTGCGCGGCGACATACGCTTTCGATCCGAGAAGCCCTTCTTCTTCGCCGCCCCACAGCGCGACGCGAATCGTACGGCGCGGCTTGAGTCCAAGCCTCTTGATGATTCGAAGCGCCTCCATCATCGCGGCGCTGCCGGTGGCATTGTCGGTGGCGCCGGTTGCTGCGGCAACCGAATCGAAATGCCCGCCGAGAATCACGACTTCGCTGGCGAGATCGCTTCCCGGAATCTCGGCAATCGTATTGAACCCTCTGGCGTTTTCGTGAAACTGCACGCGGAGATCCAGTTCTGCCCTGACCGGTATGTTGTGCTCGATCAGGCGAACCATGCGGTTGTAGTGCTCGACCGCCAGCGTGACCTGCGGCACGCCCGCGGGAGCCGCGCTGCGATTGGCGGTTCCGGGAAACACCGTGCCGCCATCTGTCCGCTGTTGATGCCACGACAGGTTACTGCCACCGGCCGACATGTCGCTGTCGCTGCCGCGGTCGAACACGGCCACGACCCCTTCGTCCTTGTAGAACTGCTGCAAGCGGAGCTGGAACTGCCGCGCAGCCGCCTGGGTCGCCGGCAGGTCATCATCCGCATCGCGGCGGCGATCGGCGGGGATCGGCGTGGTCTCCGCCTCCTTCGTCATCTCATCATCCATCGTCAGAATGAGCGGCCCCTCGAGCATGCGGACCGCGCGCGCCGGCTGACCCAGGACGATCTTGCCTTTGAGTTGTCCGCGATACTTCGCAAAGTCCATGTCGGTCTGGATCGTGACGCGCACGACGTCGGCGGTCACCGGGCCGTCAGTGCCGACCGACCACGCTTTCGGGAATCCGATCAGCGGCTGGATCTCCGGCTCGACGAGATGCGCGCTAAACCGGACGAGCGACCAGCCCGTCCCGAAGTCCCATTCCTCACGATGGACGTTCGAGAGACCCCACTCCGTCATCTTCCTCATCGCCCAATCGCTCGCCGCGAGGATCTGCGGTGAACCAGTCAGGCGCGGGCCGTACCGATCCGTCACCCAGAACAGCGTGTCCATGACCTGGGATCGATTGAGTCCTTCGTCACGAATCTGCCCGATGGCGCCGTAATCGAGTTTTTCCGACTGTGCGTGTGGGATTGCAACGAACGCGGCAACGAGGAGGACCAGGACCGGGATTTTGCGCACCATTGATCACATACTACCGCCGGGAACGGCGGGTCTAAAGACCCGCCACGGGGTAATTAGAGCCGCGGCTTCGGCGCGGCAGGCTCCGCCCTACAACAGAGACGATATCCATGCTGCCATCGCCAGCACAGCCGCGACCAGCGCACTCATTGTCACGACGAACGCGATGTAGACGCTGAACGGCTTGTCTTTGAGGTACGTGAAGCGCATCCCGAGCAGCATGGGCAGGATGAACGCCAGGACGCTGAACGAATCAGTGTATGGGTTGTCGCCAATCCGCAGGTGGAGCCACATCCAGGCGAGCGTCAGCAGGATCGTCCCGCCAATAGTTGCGATCGTGGAGAGCCAGAGTTCCCGTTTGCTGAACCCGGCGGCGCAGTCGAGCCTCAGTACTTGCGTCAACATACGTCCTCCTGTTGTTTTCGCGTTGTGTCCGGCTGCCGACGTGGTTGCCGCCGCCATCGTGACGTCGGGATGCAGCCAGACATCGAGGGCACCGGCAATCAGGTCGATCACGAGCGCGATCGAGAACGGCTGCTCGGCGACGATGGCTGCCACTTCGTCGCCGTATCGACGCCGCCAGGGGCGCGGATAGAGCTTCAGCAGCCACGTCATGCGCTGGCAAGCCTCCGCTGCCCGACGCGCGCAACCGCCTGCAGGCTCGCAAGCCGCGCCCGGAGCGCGCGCGCGCCCAGCCCCGTCAAGCGGTAAGGATTGCGGCGGTCATCGCTCTCGAGGCGCTCGATCAGTCCGCGTGATTCCAGCCGCGTGATTGCGCCGTAGAGCGTTCCGGGACCAAAGCGGACACCGGAGATCCGCTCGATATCGTCGGTCATCGCGTAGCCGTGCTTGGGCGCCTCGGCCAGGCTGATGAGCACCATCAGCGCCGGCTCGGCGAACCGGCCGAAATCATCCAGTTCCTCGTCCTGTTTCCTCATGTATTACGTCTCGCGTATTACTTGCGGCGTAATATTACGCGGAACGTAGGAAATGTCAAGGGTTCCCTTCCCTGAAGGCGGAAGCCACAAATGCCCTTTAGCGGGAAGATTTCGCCGGATCCGAGATCTGCGCCTTGGCGAGCTCGATCAGCTCCAGGTTGCGCTCGTACGACAGGTCCGCGGATCGGAGCGGCGGGTATCGAGGCGCGGAATACACCGGGTACGCCTCGGTTCTGAGGTGCGCAAGCATGTGATGCCCGCGGCGTTGCGTGCGTTCGTGGCGAAGCGCGCTGATGTCAATGGGCGCAACGACGATGCGCTCGCCGGGACCGGGGCTCGCCTCCGCAAGCACGCGGCCATCGAAATCGACGACCTGGCTGCCGCCAGGCCAGGAGTACGGCGGATAGTGACGGAGACTGGCGCCCTGATTGGCCGCGACGACGAACGCCGTGTTCTCGAGCGCACGGCAGCGGTTCACGATCGTCCACCAGTTCATCGGCTCGGTTGCGCCCCATGGATCCATGTACGCGGATACGCGCACAAGGACTTCGGCGCCGTTCGCCGCCAATTGACGGATCGCTTCGGGGAACAGCCAGTCGTAGCAGATGGCGCAGCCGATGCGGCCGATTGGCGTGTCCGCCACCGGAAACAACGGCTCGTCGTAGCCGTCGAGATCGTGCGGGCTCGAGTGGACCTCGTACGGGATCCACGGATTGATCTTGCGGTACTTGTAGAGAATGCCGCCGGGACCAATGAGACACGTCGTGTTGAACACCGCGCGCGGCCAGCGCGAGTCGGTCTCGATCATCGAGCCGCTCTGTACGTAGACGTCCAGCTCGCGCGCCTTCGCCTGCAGCCGCTCGGTGTGCTCGTTCGGAATCGGCACCGCGAGCTTGTCGCGCAGTTCCGCGACGGTTGGGAACACCGGCGCGGCGTGCGCAAACTCCGGGAACACGACGAGACGGACCGGTAGAAACGGCGCGGCGCCGGCGACCGCCGCATCGATCATCGACAGCATGCGATCCGTGTTCGCGGCCATCTGACGCCGATCGATCGGGTTCGGAAAGTCTGTCTGGCAGGCGGCCGCCGAGTAGCGGATGGTCATTGCCGCGAAGGATCGAGCGCGAGCGCCGCGCTGAGGTCCAGTGAAGGGACTGGCGACGTCATCACGCGCGTGTTGTAGCGGGCCACGTAGTCACGATGCGCAGGCGTGTCCGGATACGACTCTCCCGCTCCATATGGATACGTGCGCATCGCGTGGAATGGCAGCGGCGCCACCGCATCGGGCGTTGCGGACCGGATGTTCATCTCCTTGCTGAACCCGTCGGCGTACAGCAGGAACGTGCGCGTGAACCCGCGCCGGAGCGGCGGGAGCGACGAGGCGTCGAACGTCAACGAGATCTCGTCGCCGGGTGCGGCAATGGCGAACATGTCGTCGCTCGCCAGCAACAGCCGCCTCACATCGCCGTACCTGGTGTAGCGTCCCGCCGGAACCTTCCAGGGTGACGCTGCCGTCACGCTGGCGTAGTCGTAGCCGAACGGGGCGCGGCCGTCCGGGCTGGTCTCAGCCGAAAACCCGCGCGAACGAAGCGCGGCCACCGCGGGATTCACGCGCGTTGTGGTGACGTTCGCACGATCGTCCGGCAGGGCGACAAGCACCTGGTCCCAGTAGACGCGCATGTTGGTCACGATCCGCACGTCGCGCGAGGCGCCCGGAAACTTCCCCGAGAGATCGACGGCAATGGTTTGCGGCCGGCCGACCGGGAAACCCAGATCATCAATCGCGGTTCGCCACACGCCCCGATCGTCTTTGATCTCGACGCGCGGCGGCTCCATCGTCAGGCCCGCCTGTTGCGCAGCAACGTTATCGTTCGAGAATGCGTACTCCGTCCATCCGGTCAGCAGCAACACGACACGATTCGACACGGCGCCGAGATCGAGCGTCAGCTCGTGGCGATCGGCATAGCCGCTGATGCGCGCGAGGCCGAAATCGTCCGGCGCTGTTCGATCGAGCGACCGGATTTTCGAACGCACGTCGTGGCCGTGCTCGTCGGTCGCGCGTGCCGGCGGACGCGCATCACGCGTGCCAAGAAGCCGGAATGGCGCGCGCGGCGGCGACCGCAGCCCCTCGTTCGGGTAGACGTCCACGTCCTCGGGATGATCGATCGCGACAAGCTGTGCGCGATCGAGGAACATCGCTTCTTCAAGTTCGTTGGTGATACGCAGCTCGTAGCGTCCATCGCGGGGCCGCAGCTGGTCGCCTCGAATGCGTACGTACTCGTCGGGATCCGGGTGATTGAACACCGCCGGCGCGACCCAGCTTCCCATCTCACCGCCACCGAGGAAATCGGTCACGAATTCAAAACGGCTGCCGTTCCAGGTAAACAGGAATGGACACGATGAGGGTTTGCGATCGAGTTCTTCGACCTTGATCGAGACCGGTCCCGCGGCCGGGGCACCGCCCGCCGGGACGATTTCCGTCTGCAGGATCCCCGACGGCCAGAGGACGCGGACGATGTCGGCGGTGGCGCGGCGGCCGAGGCCGAACAGGAGATCCGCCGGAGCAGCGGCTGGCGTGGCGGAGGATGTCTCGAGCTTCTCCCTGAGCGCACCCGCGCGCACCTCCACCTTGGTGCCGGCGGCGCTGCGATTGCTCACGCGGGCGGCAAGCTGGACGCGAACGGCGGGATTCCGGTTGCCGCCGTCGTTGCGCCAGATCTTCAGTTCCCCCTTCTGCGTGCGTGTGATGACGTCGCTATCGCCGTCCCCGTCGATGTCAGCGATCGCTAGTTGTAGTACTGGCCCTGGCGACGCCGCCAGCGCTGCGCCTGAAACGTCAACCCACCGCGTCCCGACGTTGCGCAACAGCCGCAGCCCACCCGGCGTCGATACGATCAAATCCAGCAGGCCATCGTTGTCGTAGTCGACGAATTGCGCCACCGTCGCGCCGTTCGTGACCGGCGGCGCCTCGCTCAACGCGAACCGGCCGCGCCCGTCACTCATCGCGAACGCGGACGCCTGGCCGATCCGCGCGATGAAGAAATCCGTGAAGCCGTCTTTGTTCACGTCACTGGCGGCGATGGCACCAGCGGCGCCGACCGCCGCAAGCCCGACGTCCCGGGCGGCGTCGCGGAACGTCCCGTCGCGCATGTTCTGAAACAGCGCCGGCGCGCGGTCCTCGTTCAGCACGAGGAGGTCGATGTCGCGGCGATTATCGAAGTCGGTCGGCACGATCGCGAGGCCCTTCGCGGAAGGTCCGCTGAAGCCGGCCGTCGAGGCAATATCGGTAAAGGTGCCGTTACCGTTGTTGCGCAGAAGACGCCCGGGAGCTCCCATGCCGGCGATCGCGATGTCGAGATCCCCGTCATGATCGACGTCGACAAATGCGGCAGCGCGCGAGGCGGAGGCGCGGCCGCCCGCGTGCGCCACTCCGGTGACGTCTTCGTAGGTGCCGTCGGAGCGCTGGTGAAGCAGGCGCGAGTCCTCTTCATTCAGCACGAACAGGTCGGCCTTGCCGTCGTTGTCGTAATCGCCGGCGATGACGCCGAGGCCATGCCCGCGCCCCTGGAGGTTGCCAGAGACGATCGCGTCGAGCTTCTTCGACGCGGTCACATCGGTGAAACGTCCAGCGTCGTTGCGATACAGGTGCAGTGACGCGCCGTCGAGCGTCAGCAGGTCCTGGTCGCCGTCGCCGTCCTCGTCGAACAACGTCAGAGCACCGCGTTCGGACTCGCGCGGGGCTGACGGCGTCAACGCCTGCGGCGTTGCATCGACGAACGTGACCCGCGGCGTTTCCTCGTTCACGAGCTCGGCCTCCGCGCCCGTCGAGACGATCGCTTCGGCGTAGCGCCCCTGCTGGAGATAGCCCGGCGCATACGTGACGCCGTACGCGCTGTCGCGCAGCTTTTGAAACTGCTGCATGGCCTCGCGGCCGGCATCCGCCTCGCCTGCACGCAGCAAGGTCGTCGCAAGACCGTAGGACGCGGTCACGTTGAACGGTTCACGGGCCAGCGCCTCGCGAAAGAGCGGCAGCGCGTCCTTGGTGTTGCGCTCCTGCAGGTAAACCTGGCCCAGGTTCACGCGCGCCCCCACGTCCTCTGGATCGATCTCGAGCACGCGCTTGAACGCCGCGACCGCTTCGTCGGACTTGTTCTGCCCCTTGGCAATGAGGCCGAGGACGTATGACGCCTGCGCCGCCTTCGGAAGCGCGGCGGCCGCGGCGTGCGCCTCTTTTTGAGCCGCGTCGATCTGCCCGGCGTAGTAGAGCGCGATCGCGAGGTTCACGCGCGCGGCGGCCAGCGCCGGATCGATCTTCAGCGCTTCGCGGAATGCCTCCGCGGCAGCCTCGTAGTCGAACTGTTCGAGCCTGGCGACGCCGCGGTTACTCGCGCGATATGCGTTCTCGGTGCGGTCGGCGGACGGCTGCTGGGTGTGCGCGGTGAGGAAGGCGATGGCGCACGTGACCGCTACGAGTAAGCCCGTCACGAACGCGGCGCGCTTCTTCATGACGTGCGCCGAATCGGCTCCGTGCGGATGACGCCTTTGCCTTCCTGCACGGTCAGCAACTGGTCACCGCCAGTACCCGGGAGCCGTTCCACTTTGCCATTTGGCCAGGTGATCTCGATCGATTTGACGCTCGTGGAGGTCCCGAGGCCGAAGGTGACCGGCAACTCGCTCTGCGAACAATAACTGGATCCGGTCTTCACGAATGCCTGGCGCGCGGGACCACCCTCCACCGTCACGCGTATCCTGGCGCCAATGCCGTCGCGGTTCGACTCCGTCCCGATGGTCTTCACCCGCAGCATGTGATTGCGATTGGCCCCGTCGTTCCGCAGCAGCCGCGCCGGGCCGTTATTCGTGGTGATCAGCAAATCGAGATCGCCATCGTTATCGACGTCTCCATACGCCGCACCGCGCGCGACGGCCCGCTGCTGGAGCGCCGCGCCCGATTTCTTCGACACGTCCTCGAACTTCCTCGCCCCGAGATTCCTGAACAGGTGCGCTGGCTGTGCGTACGTGATCTTGGGCTGCACGCTGTTGATGTCGTCCGAGACGTGGCCGTTGGCCGCAAAAATGTCGACCAGGCCGTCGAGATCCGCGTCGAAGAAGAAACAGGCAAACGTCAGGGTCAGCAGCGATGACTGGCCAATGGTGCCCGAGGGCGCCTCGTCGATGAACAGCCCGTTCCCGTCGTTGGCGTAGAGCGCGATCATCTCGTTCGAGAAATTGCCGATGACAACCGATTGCCGTCCCGATCCGTCGATATCGGCGGTGTCGACACCCATGCCGGCTCGCGCAACGCCGGCATCGTTGAACGCGACTCCTGCCGTCATCCCCTGGTCCACGAAGGTGCCGTCGCGGCGGTTTCGATAAAGCTTGTTCGGCTGCGTGTCGTTGGCCACGAAGATGTCGGGCCAGCCGTCGTTCTCGACATCGATCAATGCGACGCCCAGCGCCTTGCTCGACGGATCATAGAGGCCGGCCTTCCGGGTGACGTTCTCGAACGTGCCGTCGCGGCGAGCGTGATAGAGCGTCGCACTCTGGCCCTTGTACGACTCCGGCGTGCAGTACGACTTCTTCTTGCCGTCGAGCGTGCAGTACAAGTCGGTCTCCACGGACCACTGCACGTAATTGGCCACGAACAGGTCGAGACGGCCGTCGCGGTCGTAGTCGAACCACATGGCGCTCGTGGAGAACCCGGGATCGCCCACGCCGGCGCTCCCCGTCACGTCCTTGAACTTGCCGCCACCGAGGTTGCGGAACAGGTGGTTCGGCCCAAGCGCCGTGATGTAGATGTCGACGTTGCCGTCGTTGTCGTAATCGGCGATGGCGGCGCCCAAGCCATACATCTGCACGGCGAGCCCGGCCTGCCGCGTGACATCGGTGAACGTGCCGTTGCGGTTGTTCCGGTAGAGCGCCGGATACGACGGCGCGCCGCCGTGTCCCGGCCAGGCCATCGAGTTGACGAGGAGCACGTCCTGCCAGCCGTCGTTATCGAAATCGAGAAACGCACAGCCCGAGCCGACGGTTTCGGGCAGGTACTTCTTCCCGAACGCGCCGTTCACGTGACGGAACGCGATCCCGGAGGCCGCGGTCATGTCCGCGAACGAGACGGGAATGCCGGGCGCTCCCCTGAGAAGCGTCACCGAGGCCACATGAAGGATCAGGAAGGCGGCGATACGCCGCAGCGCAGTCATGAAATCCGGAAGGTCGCCATCGAAGGATGAGCTCCCGCCTGCGTTGGAAAAGCTGAGGATACCGAAAAACGGCGCGCGCGGAAAGGCCGCGGCCCGGGACGCAATGCTCCAGCGGCGTGTACGATTGCATCTCGTCACCATGGGATCGATCCTTCGACTGGCCTGGGTCTCGATCGTTGGCGCAATCCTTCTGATCCGGTGCTCCGGCGCCCACCCTCAGCCGCAACCGCGACACCCGTTGAACGTGTTGTTGATCACGGTCGACAGCCTCAGGGCGGATGCTGTTGGCGCGTACGGCAAAGCACCCAGCGCGACGCCAACGATTGATCGTCTTGCACGTGACGGCGTTCGCTTCGGCCGCGCACACGCGCACAACGTCGTCTCGTTGCCGTCGCATGCCAATGTCCTCTCGGGCGTGCTCCCGACCGATCACGGCGTGCGCGACAACGCAGGATTGCGGTTTCCGCGGTCGGTCGAGACGATCGCAACGATTCTCCGACGCCACGGCTATCGCACCGGCGCGTTCGTCAGCGCGGCGCCGCTCAACGCACGATTCGGTCTCGCGCGTGGCTTCGACGAGTACGACGACCGATTCGCGAACGCTGCGCCGCGCCCGGCGTTTCTCGAGCAGGAACGTCCGGGCGCCGAAACCGTCGCTCGTGCGCGAGCGTGGCTGGATCGGCAGCACGGGCAGCCCACGTTCTGCTGGGTGCACATCGCCGAACCCCATTTTCCGTATGCGCCGCCGGAGCCGTTCGCGTCACGTTTTCGAGGTGCTCCGTACGACGGCGAGGTCGCGGCGGCGGATGACGCACTACAGCCGTTGCTGGAACCGATCGTGTCGCGAGGACGCGACGGGGACACGCTCGTCCTCTTGACGAGCGATCACGGCGAGGCGCTCGGCGAACACGGAGAAGCGACGCACGGGCTGTTCGCATATGAGGCCACGCTGCGCGTGCCGCTCATTCTTTATGCACCATCGATGCTGGCGCCACGGGTCGTCACGATACCGGCCGGCCACGTTGATGTGCTGCCAACGGTGCTGGATGCGCTCGACGTGGTGCTCCCGAGCGGCCTGCGTGGACGCAGCCTGATGCCGGCCGCACGTGGCGAAACCGACGATGCCGTCGTCGTGACCTACTTCGAAGCCCTTTCCGGAGCGCTGAATCGTGGGTGGGCGCCAGTCACCGGCGTGCTGCGCGGCGAGATGAAGTACATCGATCTTCCGATTCCGGAGTTGTACAACGTCAGCACGGATCCGACAGAGGAGCACAACCTGGCCGCCACGGACGCGCACCGCGTCAACGATATGCATGCCGTGCTGCGTCCTTACGCGAATGCCGTCCCGGTCGCCGCAAGCGACAGCGCAGTCAGCGGCGAACAGCGATCCCGGCCCACATACACTGCTGCCGACGATCCGAAGCGCTTGATTAACCTCGATGCCGATCTCCACGCAATTGTGCGCGAGTACGTTGCAGGGAACGTCAAAGGGGCACTGGCGCACGCTCGCAGCTTTGCCGGCGCACATCCTCGGATCGCGCTTGCCTATGTCTACCTCGGGGAACTCGAGCGGGAGACCGGCAACATGCCCGCGGCGATTGCCGCCATGCGGCAGGCGGTGGCGCTGGCGCCGCAGAACGGTCAGGCGGCGGCGCTCCTGGATGCGTATCTAGCGCAAATACCTGCGCGCTGAGGGGGGACCGCTCTCATGCGGACGCCACCTTGATGCGCTGTCGCAGCTGACGCCGCGCCTCCGCAGTCGCGACGAGCAGGCAGCCGGCGGCGGGCGCCTCCTTGCCAAGCGCCGCGGACACAACCTCGAACGGCGTGCGTGAGAGTTGATGGACGATGCGGCGGACTTCGGCGACGAAGGGCTCGGCCTGCGCGAACATCGAGCCACCGAGGACCACCAGCGACGGATCGACCACGGCGCCGACGTTCGCCGTTGCCATGGCAATGAACCGCGCCGTCTCGGTGACGGCCTGTTGCGCATCCTGATCACCCTCAACTGCCGCCTCGAGCAGCGCCGGGATCCAGTGCTCGGGATTCTGCGGAACCGGCTGAGGCCAGCGGGCCTTCAGCGCATCAAGTCCCGCGAGCGCTTCGAGGCACCCGTGCGTGCCGAAGTCGCGACCGATGTATTGCGGCCCCATGCACATGACCGCAATTTCCCCTGCCATGTCGTGATGCCCCCGGTGAAGCGCGCCATCGATCAGGATCGCCGCGCCAATGCCGGTGCCGACGAACACGAACGCGCAGGTCTCGTGTCCTTGCGCTGCCCCTTGCCAGTGCTCCCCCAGGAGCGCCAGGTTCACGTCGTTTTCAATCAGCACGGTCGCGCGCAGCTCTCGCATCAACGCGTCGCGGATCGGCACATTGTGCCAGCCACTCAGGTTGGGCGCGAACGTGACGATGCCGTCGTGCGGGCTCACGATGCCGGGCACCCCCACCGCAACGGTGATGACGCGGCTGGCCGGCACTCTCGCCGAACGCAGCAGCGCCTTGAACGCGTCGGCCAGGCGCAAGAGCATTTGCGGGGGCGGAAGCGACGCCGGGGTGTCGACAATCTCGTGCCCCAGCCGCGCGCCGCGGAGGTCCGCGACCACGAGACGGGTTCGGGTCGGACCGATGTCAATCGCACCGACGAAGGCGTGCCGCGCGTTGAACTCCATCAGCGACGGCCGACGGCCGCCGCGCGACGGCGCGGTCCCGAGGTCGGTAATCACACCGGTTCTTATGAGGTGTGACGTCAGGCTGCCAATAGTGGGCGCGGAAAGGCCGGACGCTTCGATCAGCTCCGCCCGGGTGAACGTGCCGGGGCGGTCGATCGCGATCGACAGCACGCGATCGATGTTCAGACCTCGCAGGTGCGTCGGGTGCCGCGCACCCCCGTCGTGGCTGCCGTGTTTCGATGTCCGGCGAACATCGGCAGACATGGTGTCGCGGGCAAGATTACCCAAGGAAACGCGGGTTGGCAACGCCGCGCCGCCCCTTGTGCCCGCTGGACGTTACACAAACGTCGCGCTAGTATGCCGACACTGTGCGTGCCTGGCACCTGCGAGTCGGCGCGTTCGCGTTGGCGGCTGGCCTGCTCACAGCACCTACCGCGCGAGCCCAGTCCACGACCGTTCGAGCCCTGCCCCTCCTGACGAATGTTCAGGAAATCCGCGCGCTTTCGCAGGATCAAGGGGCGCGCGGCTACCCCGTCCGTGTCCGCGCCATCGTCACCCACGTCGACGAAGTCGCGGACGTCGGGCTCATGATTCACGACGGCCACTTCGGGCAGTTCGTCGTCGCCCCGGCCGACCCGAAAAAGGTCCCGGCGTGGATCGAACTCCAGCGTGGCGATTACATCGAAATCGAGGGACGCACCGTGCGGGGCGGGTTCGCGCCGAACGTGCAGCCCACGGCCATCCGGCGGCTGCGCCACGCGCCGCTCCCAAAACCGAAGCACATCCCCTACGCCGCGATGCTCACGGGGCGGCACGACTGCGACTACGTCGAGATCGTGGGCGTCGTGCAGCGTGCGTGGCTCTCGTCCGATCCGACCAATCACACGCTGTTCGTGGATGTCGCCTACCAGGAAGGCATCGTTCGCGCCACGTTCTGGGACTTCGCGCCCGAAGATCTGTCGCGGTTCATCGACGCGCGTGTCCGCCTGCGCGGCAATGTCGGGACGCTTTTCGGGCCGACCGAGCAGCTGCGCGGCGTCTCGCTGTTCGTCGGGCACGCGCGTGATATCGCGCTGCTGGAGCCGCCGCCAGACCCGTTCTCGCTGCCGACCCGCACCCTGCGCAGCCTTTACAACTATTCCGCGGACGGCGAAGCCAATCGCCGCATTCGCGTGCGCGGTGTCGTCACCTGCTACGTGCCGGGCCACCCGGTGGAAGTGAGCGACTTCACCAGCACCACGAAGTTCCGTCACATCCAGCACGTCATGTATGTCGACGACGGCACCGGCGGCGCACGGATCGAAACAGAGCAGCCGCAGCGCGTGCCCCCTGGCGCCATCGTCGAAGTGGTTGGCTTCCCTGCCGTCACGCCAGGCAAGCCGATCGTGACGAACGCCGTGTTCAAAGTGGCCGGGCAGGCGTCAACGCCGCCTGCGCCGATGCCTGTCAGCGGCGCAGGGGTAATGACGCCCGAGAACGATGCTGCGCTCGTGCGCATGCAGGGGAATTTCCTCAGCCTGCTGACGAATCCGACCGCGCGCATCCTCGTGCTCAAGGTCGGCGAGACCGTGTTCGAAGCGGACCTGCCTGACGTCGGAGGCATTGGCGCGCTCGAAAAGATTCGGCCCGGCAGCGTGGTCGCCGTCACTGGCGTGTACTCGTATCGCTGGGGACCGCCCCCTTCGTTTCGACTGTTCCTGCGAACACCGGGCGACGTCGTGCTCGTATCAGCCGCGCCGTGGTGGACGATGGGCCACACCGCCGTGATGCTCGTGCTGCTCACCCTTGGCGCTGGCGGGGCGGGCATCTGGGTCAAGGCAACGGCCAACAGAAAGCGGCAGCAGTATCAAGCGGTGCTCACCGAGCGCACGCGCGTCGGCCGTGAGCTGCACGACACGCTGGAGCAAGGCCTCACCGGCATCGCGCTGCAACTCGAAGCGGTCTCGGCCACGTTGCAGGCCTCGCCAGAGGCCGCGCAGCAGTCGCTCGAAGTGGCGCGGCAGATGTTGCGATACAGCATCGAGGAAACGCGACGGTCCGTCATGGACCTCCGCTCGCAGGCGCTGGAGACCCGCGACCTTGCCGGCGCGCTCTCGGATCTCGTGCGCCAGATGACGATGGGCACGTCCGTCGAGGCGACGGTGCGCATGGAAGGTTCGCCGCAGCGCCTTGACGCGGCGCACGAGCACCACCTGCTGCGGATTGGACTCGAGGCGCTCGCGAACGCGCTGAAACACTCGGGCGCGAAGCATGTGGACATCGTGGTGCGCTTCCAGCCGGACGCGATCACGCTCAGCATCACGGACGACGGCTGCGGTCTTGAACGTGCCGTGCAGGACCTGCCTGGATTTCATTTCGGGATGCAAGGCATTCGAGAGCGCGTCGACAAGGTCGGCGGCGTCCTGCACATCGATACCGCAGCCGGCGGCGGAACCCGGCTGTCGGTCACCGTTCCGACCGGGCGTCACGCTGACGCGGCGGTTCCTTCCCAGGTGGTGGAGTCATGGCGGACAAACTGAAAATCATGCTCGTCGACGATCACTACCTGGTGCGCATGGGGCTCGCCAGCATCATCGGCCTCGAACCGGACATGGTCGTGTGCGCGGAGGCCTCGTCCGGCGAACAGGCGCAGGCGTTGTTCCGAACGCACCGGCCGGACGTGACGCTGATGGATTTGCGCCTGCCCGGAATGAACGGCGCGGAAACGATCCAGGCGATACGGCGCGAGTTCCCGGACGCGCGCATCGTGATGCTCTCGACCTACGTGTGCGACGAGGAGATCTACGGCGCGCTGCAGGCGGGCGCGATGGCGTATCTGGTCAAGTCGGTCCAGCGGGAAGAATTAATGAAGGCGATCCGCAAGGCAGCCCTGGGGCAGCGCCACATCCCGGCGGAAGTGGCCGCGCGGCTTGCCGATCGGGTAACCCGTTCCGAGCTGTCGGCCCGGGAGATCGAGGTGCTCAGGCTCCTCGTCGGAGGACGGCGGAACCGGGAAATCGCCGCGACGCTCGATATCACCGAGGGCACCGTCAAACTGCACGTCAGCAGCATCCTGGGGAAGCTGGGCGTCGCGGACCGCACCGAAGCGGTCACGGTCGCGCTGCAGCGTGGCATAGTCCAACTTCAGACATAGTCTGCGATATGTCTTTCGACATATTCAGTGTCACGTCTTACGCACGTTGACCTGATCCTCATCTGTCAATAGTCTTTTCAGGCTAGTATTGCGCGTCGAGTAGGTCTGGTTCTCGTTCGGGGGAGGAGAAGAGAGCATGTTGACCTGTGTCTCGCAGGCGCGTTCGAGAAACGTGGCCTGGGTCGCGGCGTGCTTCACCGCAACCGTGTGCCTGTTGCTGGTGACAAGCACGACCGCCTTCGGTCAGAGTTCCACCACGGCCTCAGTCAGAGGCAGCATCCAGGATACCAGTGGCGGCGTGCTGCCGGGCGCGACCGTCACGATCACAAATGAAGGGAACAAAGGAATACAGACCACGGTCGCGGATGACCGCGGGCAGTATCTCTTTGCCGCCCTCTTCCCGGGCACCTACGATCTGAAGGTTGAACTCTCGGGGTTCAAGACGTACGAGCGGAAAGGAATTACGCTCAGCCCAAACGACAACCGGGGCTTCGACGTCCGTCTCGAGGTCGGCCAGCAGACCGAAACCGTCACCGTCGTCGGACAGCAGGAGTACGTGCAGACCGAGACCGGCGCGCGCGAAGGCGTCTTGAATGCCAAGCAGATCGACAACCTTTCGGTTGTCGGCCGCAGCGCCCTCGAGCTCCTGCGGATACTTCCGGGTGTAGTGACGGAATTCAACCAGGGTGAGTCGGTGAGCTTCGGCGGCGGTGGTAACGCCACGCAGAACTACACCGTCAACGGCATCCGCTCCTCGAGCAACACGGTCGCGCTCGACGGCTCGTCCCTCATCGACATCGGCAGCAACAACGGTGTCATCGTCTCCCTGAATAACGACATGGTTCAGGAGGTCAAGGTCCAGAGCTCGAACTTCGCCGCCGAGTACGGAACGGGCGGAATGAACGTCAGCGGCGTGACCAAGTCGGGCACGTCGACCTTCCACGGCGAGGTGTACGACTACTGGCGCGGCCACCAGCTCGCGGCGAACGATCGGTCGAACTCGATTGCGGGAACCGAAAAGCCAAAGAGCACGTACAACTATCCCGGTGGCAACATCGGCGGTCCGATCACCTTCGGCGACAGCTACACGAAGAACCGCGACAAGCTGTTTTTCTTCGTCGCGTTGGAGGGCCAGCGGCAGCAGGTCGACTCCGGATCGCACTTCACGCGAACGTTCTCGCAGGCGATGCGCAACGGCGACTTCAGCGAGCTGCTCGCAAACCGCGGCTCGAATCTGAACAGCATCCCGCAGCTGCGGATCCCTCAGGGGTTCCCGAACGCGGGCGAGCCGGCGCCCAACAACGACATGCGGCCGTATGTGACGCCGCTGGGTCAGTATTTCGCGAGCCTGTATCCGCTCCCGAACTTCAACGATCCTGACAATCTGTTCAATTACGTCTACAGCCAGCTCGAACCGACAAACCGTATCGACTTCAAGTCGCGATTTGACTGGAACATCAGCAACAACACCAAGGCGTACGTGCGAGTCGCGCACGAAACCGAAACGGTGGAGAGCCCGCGCGGCGTGTGGTGGGCGCCGGGTGATGTCGTTGCGCTTCCAACGCCAAACATCGGCGAGAACGTCGGCCGTTCGTACGCCGGCAACATCGTCACGGTGCTCAGCCCGACGATGACGAACGAAGCGCTGGTGAGCTACAGCCGGCTGACGCTCGACAACCGGTTCAAGGATCCGAGCATCCTGCTGCAGGGCCACAACGGTCTGACGTTCCAGGGCATTCAGTTCCCTGGGGGTTCGGGAAGCCCGTATCTTCCCACCGATCTGCTTCACGGGTGGGGCAGCAGCGGCCAGGTCGGTAACCTCTGGGCGAAGGCCAACGACGTCTTCGCGCACAACGACGCGCTGCAGTTCAGCGACAAGCTGACCAAGCTGGCTGGCTCGCATGGAATGAAGTTCGGCGTGTCAATCGAGCGCGGACACAAGCAGCAGAACTTCCAGAACAACGAGTCCGGCCAGCTGTGGTTCGGGACTGACAACACCACCGGCACGGGCAACTCGGCGGCCGACATGCTCACTGGCCGGATTGGTTCGTTGACGCAAGGCACGGCGACGAAAGTCATCAGCCAGAAGAACGGCCGGCCAGCGGCCGGTCAACCGTACGGCGAGTTCGAGTACTGGAACATCGACGCGTTCGCGCAGGACAGCTGGAAACTCAGGACCAATCTCACGCTCGAGTACGGCGTTCGCTTTGGGTACTGGACGAACAACCAGGAGTTGAACGGGCAGGGCGGCTTCTTCGATCCGTCGCTCTACAATCCCAACGCGAGTGCCTTCCTCGATCCGGGCACGTTCGAGCGGGTCAATGGGGTGTGCTACGTCTACACGGATTGCGCGCCGGCCGGCATCCTGTCCAACCGCTCCCCCTTCGCGTTGCCGCGCGTCAACATCGCGTGGAACAT
>JBKOZS010000148.1:0-11186 GCA_046726015.1 Acidobacteriota bacterium | reverse complement strand
GCCAGGCCATCCGCGCCCAGTCCGACGATCTCCTCAAGGTGGAAACGGGCTCGCTCTACCCCGCCTTGCACCGTCTCGTGAAGCGCGGCTGGCTGAAGACCGAATGGGGCATCAGCGAGGCCAACCAGCGTGCGAAATACTACCAGCTGACCGCTGCGGGAAAGGCGCAACTGTTGCGCGAGCGGGATCGCTGGTCACAGCTGGTGCATGCCATCGGCCTGATCATGAACCCGGCCCCCGCCGACAAGGAGCAGTGACGTGCGGCCTGACGATCGCGAGCTCGACGAGGAAATCCGCGGCCACCTCGCGCTCAGCATCAAAGAACGGATCGATCGCGGCGAAAGTCCCGAGGCCGCCCGCCTGGCGGCGCTGAGAGAATTCGGTTACATTCCCGCCGCGCGCGAGTCGATGCGGCGTGTGTGGCACAGCCGCTGGATTGACGCCGCCGAGGCCCTCGGCCGGGAGATACGAATCGGCCTGCGCTCGCTCCTGCGCGCCAAGGGCCTGGCCGCGACGGTCATCGTGACGCTCGCGCTCGGTATCGGCGCCAACGCCGCAATCTTCAGCGTGGTCCGCGGCGTGCTGCTCCGTCCTCTCGTCAATCGCGACGAAGATCGCCTGATCTACATCCGCCAGAGCGCGCCCGGGATTGGCGCCGAGAACACGACGTTCTCCGTGCCCGAGATCAACGACTTCAAGTCGCGCGTCACCACCATTAGCGCCTTTGGCGACTTCTCTACGGTCGACTTCGCAATGATCGGACTCGGCGGCGAGCCACGCATGGTCAAAGCGGGCGTCGTCGGCGGCTCGTTCTTCGATGTGATGGGTCTTCGACCCGTGCTCGGCCGGCTGCTGACGCCGCACGACGATGGCCCGAACGCGGCGGGGGCAGCCGTCCTGACGTACAGGTTCTGGACCACGTCGCTCAACAGCGACCCGACGGTGATCGGCAAGACGATCCGCCTCGGACCGCGGACCGCAACCGTGGTGGGCGTCCTCGAACCCTCAGTGCCGTACCCAGCTGACACCGAAATCATCGCCAACGTGGTGACAAGCCCGCATCACCTGAGCGCGACGATGGTCACCAGCCGTGTGCATCGCATGACAGAGCTTTTCGGCCATCTCGCGCCCGGCGTTTCGCTCGAAGCGGCACGCGCAGAATTGTCGACCGTGCACGACGCGATGATGCGCGAACACCCCGAGGCCTACTCGCCAAAGGGGGATGTTCAGCTGCGGGTTGCGAAGCTTCGCGATCAGATCGCGGCGCCGGCGCGGACGATTCTCATCGTGCTGCTTGCCGCCGCGGCGGTGGTGTTCGTTATTGCCTGCTCGAATGTGGCGAACCTGATCCTGGCGCGTTCGGTGCGGCGCGAAGGTGAGCTCGCGATTCGTGCGGCACTGGGCGCTGGCCAGGGCGCGCTGCGGCGCACCCTGCTGGCAGAGAGCCTGGTCCTCTGCGGCGCAGGCGCGATACTGGGCGTCCTGCTCGCGCGACCGTTCGTCGCTGCGGTTGCGCGCTATGCGGGCCGGTTTTCTGTCCGTGCGCTCGACGTCACGGTCGATTCGATCGTGCTCTGGATCGGCGCCGGCCTCGCGCTGGCCGCGGCCGTCCTGCTCGCGTACGTTCCGCGCCTGCCATCGCCCAACGCTGCCGCCGGTCTCGGCCTGGCAAACGGTAGTGTTCGGATCACGCCGGGGACTAACCGTCGCCTGCAGGTCTTCGCGACAACGCAGATCGCATTTTCGTTCATGCTGCTCGCCGGCGCGGGCATGCTCCTGGCGACGCTCGTGGCGCTCCAATCGGCGCGCACGGGCTACGACATGCGACGCGTGCTCGCAGTCGACATTCCCATGACGGCGACCGGCCTTGGCGATCCGAAGACGATCAATTTCTATCAGGAGGCTACCAGACGCATCGGTGAGCTGCCGGGCGTCGAGGGCGTCGCGGTTGGAAGCTTCGTGCCGTGGCGAGATGCCGGCAGTCTCGGTCCCGGCTTCCAGTTCACGGTTGAGGGCTACAAGCCTGCGGACGGAGAAGAAGATCCGCGCGCTCGGATGCGCATGGTCGCGCCACGCTTTTTCGCGGTGCTTGGCGTTCCGATCCTCGCCGGCCGCGACTTCACCGACGACGACCGTCGGGGAGCCGAGCGCGTCGTGATCGTCAACCAGAGCGTCGCACAGCGGCTGTTCCCGAATGGGGACGCCGTGAACCGGACTCTCACGTGGACGGACCCGGTCTTTTCGATCTACGGAAGGCAATTGCCGGCGCGGATCGTTGGTGTCGTGGCCGACGTGGACGACGAGAACGTCGTGCCGTCGCCCGCGATGACGATCTATCAACCGGCGTGGCAGATCGGCGTGGGCGGCCGGCTGTTCGTGCACGCGTCGGGCGATCCGTATGCACTCGTGCCAGCAGTCACTCGCGTCATCCGCACGATTGCTCCGGACCAGCCGGTGGAGCGCGCGGCCACGCTCGAGGACGTGCGCGCGGAAGTGCTGTCCCCCGATCGGCTGAATGCGTTCGTGTTTTCCGGGTTCGCCGGTATCGCGTTGCTCATCGCGGTCGTCGGCGTGGCCGGCGTGCTGGCCTTTTCGGTGAGCGCGCGGACGCGTGAGTTCGGCGTGCGACTCGCGGTTGGATCGTCGCCGCAGCACCTGTTGGGCCGCGTGCTTTCGGAAGGGATGCTGATTGCCGCGCTCGGGATCGCGGGCGGCGCCGCGGGTGGTTACGTGCTCGCGCGCGTGGCGGCGATCCTCTTCGGGCATGTGCAACTCCCTGGCGCGTGGCCGGTCGCGGGTGCGTCAGCCGTCCTCGCCACGGCCGCGATCCTCGCCTCGCTGATCCCCGCCGCACGAGCGGCGCGGGTCGATGTCTTACAAGCGCTCAGAGCGGAATAGATATGTCCACAACACACAGCGACACTCCGGCACTTCGGAAACCCCTTCGGCTCTGGCCCGGCGCGCTCGCGGCTGCGCTGCTCGTGCTGGTCGGCTACGTGGTCCCCATCGTCCGCCCACAGTATGCAGGGTTAGGAATGATCGGGGCCGTTGGCTGCGCGCTCCTTGTCCTGCTGTGGTGGCTCTTGTTCAGTCGCGCACGCTGGTACGAACGCCTCGGGGCCATCGCTCTGATGATCGTCGCGTTGTTCGTCGGCAAGTACGTCGTGCACCCGTCGATCGCGGGGGGCGCGATGGGCAATTTGAGCTACGCGCTCACAATCCCGACGTTGTGCGTGGCGCTTGTCGGCTGGGCGGCTGTGAGCCGGCGCCTCGCCGCAACACCTCGCGCTGCCGCGGCCATCATCGCGCTCGTACTCGGATGTTTGCCGTGGATGCTCCTTCGAACGGGCGGCATCGACGCCGCAGGCCGTTCAGACTTCCACTGGCGGTGGTCGAAGACTCCCGAGGAACGTCTGCTGGCCCAGGCTGCCGATGAGTCCGTCAACAACGTTCCGAACGAGCCCGCGCCGCCGCCGGCGCCCGCCGCAGTGGAGGTCCCAAAGTCAGCGCCAGTCGCAGTTCCCGAGAGCAAACCGATCAACGTCGCCCCGGAGAAACCTACCTCCGCGCCGGTCTCACCATCCGCCAAGAGCGAACCGGCCGCCGTGACCCCGGTGAAACGCGCGGAGTGGCCTGGCTTTCGCGGACCCGATCGCGACAGCGTTATTCATGGCGTGCAGATCGCGACGGACTGGTCGGTGTCGCCGCCGGTTGAGATGTGGCGCCGGTCTGTCGGGCCGGGCTGGTCGTCGTTCGCGGTGAGCGGCGACCTTATTTATACGCAGGAGCAGCGCGGTGACGACGAGATCGTCGCGTGCTACAGGATGTCGACCGGCCAGCCGGTCTGGCGACATCGCGACGCGGCACGGTTCTGGGAATCGAATGCCGGCGCCGGCCCGCGCGGCACGCCAACCCTCACCAACGGACGCGTCTATACACTCGGCGCGACAGCGATCCTTAATGTGCTCGACGCTGGCACTGGCGCCGTGGTGTGGTCGCGCAACGCGGCTGCAGACGTGAAGGTGAAGACACCGATCTGGGGCTTCTCGAGTTCGCCGCTTGTCGTGGACGACGTGGTGATCGTTGCGGTTGGCGGGAAGCTCGCGGGCTACGACGAGGCGACCGGAAAACCGCGCTGGTCCGGCCCAGGGAGCGGCTTCAGCTACAGCTCGCCGCATCTTGCCACCATCGACGGCGTCAAGCAGGTCCTGTTCATGAGCGGGCAGGGGACGGCGAGTGTGTCGCCATCCACGGGCAAGATCCTCTGGGAGTACGCCTGGCCCGGCGGCGCCATCGTCCAGCCGGCTCTGACCACTGATGGCGACATCCTTGTGAATACCGTCTCCATGAATGGAGGCGCTGGTCTTCGGCGCATCGCGATTGCGCACAACGGAGGAGCGTGGTCTGCCGCGGAGCGCTGGACATCGACCGGCCTGAAGCCGTACTTCAACGACTTCGTGGTGCACAACGGACATGCCTACGGCTTCGACGGCAGCATCCTCTCGTGCATCGACCTGCAGGATGGCCAGCGCAAGTGGAAAGGCGGACGTTATGGCAACGGTCAACTGCTGCTGCTCGCCGACCAGGACCTTTTGCTGGTGCTGTCGGAGGAAGGTGGGCTCGCGCTGGTAAAAGCAACGCCCGACCAGTTCACCGAGATCGCGCAGTCCCCTGCGATCGAGGGCAAGACGTGGAACCACCCGGTGCTGGTTCGCGACGTATTGTTGGTTCGCAACGACCAGGAGATGGCCGCGTTTCGGCTGTCCCGCACGAGTCATCAATAAGACAGGCTGCTGGGAAAATACAGCCTGCCTGTCAAATGCTGAATGACGAATGCCGAATGCCGAACTCCAGTCTCGACAGACCGTAACCGGTAGGTATTCAAAAGCTACATCAATCAAGCTATTCCGTAGAAGAGCGTGAGGCACCCATCGTGACTGGGCGACTATCGAGCGCATTCACGCACGCGACGATTGTCGAACGACGGCTACGCAATCAGTTCCTGACGCGAGCCGGCCTTCGCCGGCCGGCAGACGTTGTCGAGTGGTTCGGCGCCGTCCAGGCGCAGGAGTACGAGCCCGCGAAGTGGGCTCTCGGTCTGCGCATGCAGGACGGGACGGTCGACGCCGAGATCGAGCGGGCATTCGAGCAGGGCCGGATCCTGCGGACGCATGTCATGCGTCCGACCTGGCACTTCGTGACGCCGCGAGACATCCGCTGGATGCAGGAACTCACGGCATCGCGGGTGAACCGGATCCTGTCTTACTACAATCGTGCCCTGGGGTTGGACGCCGCCGTGCTCACTCGCGCAACCGCGCTGATCGAGCGCGCGCTCCGGGATCGGAACTATCTCACGCGCAACGAACTCGCCGAACGCCTGCAGCGTGCAGGCCTGGTGCTGGACGGCGTCCGACTCGCCCGGATCGTGATGCACGCTGAACTTGAAAACGTCATCTGCAGCGGCCCTCGCCGGGAGAAGCGGTTCACCTATGCGCTCGCAGCCGAGCGTGCGCCCAACGCCCGGCGGTTGTCACGTGATGAAGCACTCGCGACGCTGACGCGGCGTTACTTCACCAGCCATGGACCCGCAACCACCCGCGACTTCGTGTGGTGGTCCGGGCTGACGGCGGCCGACGCCAAACGAGGGCTCGATATCAACAAGGCCAGGCGCGAGGAGGTGGGTGGTCAGACCTTCTGGACGATTGGCGCCACGCCGCGGGGTTCGACGCGAGACCATCGCGCGCACCTGCTGCCGATTTACGACGAGTACCTCATTGCCTACCGCGATCGCGAAGCGGTCCCCCACGGGCCGCCGGTGGTCACGTCCGCCTCTCGCGTGACAGCCACCTTCCAGCACGCGCTCGTGATCGGCGGCCACGTGGCCGGAACGTGGAGGACCACGAGAGACTCGCGGCCAGTCCGGATCAAAGCGGTCGCATTACGAAAACTGACCGGCCCCGAGCGCCGCGCGCTCAGCGAGGCGGCCGATCGCTACGAGCAGTTCCTGGGCGCTCCCGTGAACCTGGCAATTGCCTAGTGCTGGCGGCGGTGAACGGCGCCACGCGGAAGTCATCGTTCGATTCGCTTCTGAATGTCATCCGCACGCTGGCTGGCGCGGAACTCGATGATCCGGAAGTCGGCGAGGCCGTCCTTGACGAACGGATCTTCCCGGATGATGGCTTCGATCTGCTGTCGGCTCTTGCCGACGGCGAGGATGATGCCGCCATCGCGCGGGATCTTTCGGCCCGACACGAGGAAATTGCCGGCGGCGTAATACTTGTTCAAGAACACCACGTGTGCGGCCATTCGCGCGTCGATGTCCTCGAGCGGGACCTTGTATATCAGTTCGATGACGAACATAGCGGGGCAGCTTGCATGGGAAGGCGTCTCACATCAACGCCAGGCTCACGAATGAATTGAGACGCCCTTGGGCGATCGAACCATCCCGCTTGTCGTGTCTGAGCGGTCTGGAGTCTACTTCACGCGCCGGTACTCGACCGTCATGAACGGCTTCCACTTGCCGTCCGGCTCGAGGCTGTGTCCCGTGAGCGTACGGCGATCGTTGTCCTTGAATTCAATCACGTCCTGATACTTCGCAATCGTACCGTCGCCCGCCATGCTGGGCCCTTCCGCGTTGAGCCTCAGAATTCGCTCGGAAGCGTCGAGTTCGCCGTCGTACACCCACATGTGCGTCATCATCGAGCCAATCCAGGTGCCAACGAACCTCTTGTTCTGCGGGTCGTAGCCGAGTGTCATCACACTCGTTGCAGGGCCAACGCCCGGCATCTCTCCCTGGCCTTCAGCCTGGACCCAGATCTCGCCGATCGATCGCACGCGTTCAGTCCCGGTCACCTTCGAGGCCGGCATCCCGGGTGCTGACGAGGCATCGGTCTCATATGTCCAATTTCCCACGAGCTTCTGCAGCCAGCGATGCTCCTTCTCCGGTTTCGCGTTCATCATCGGAGTGTCGCGCTTCTCTTGTGCCTCAGCTTGAGTCTGGCTCATTTCACAACCTCCGTCGAAACGTTGATTCTAGCCAACGCCGCGCTACGCGTCGCGCGCCAGGACCTTCCGCGGATTCTCGACCAGCAGTTGTCGAACTTCCTGCTTTGCCACACCTGCCTGCGCAAGCGCGGGCACGAATCGGCTGAACAGCGTGTCGAACGGCCGGAACTGACCGCCGTCCGCTTCGCCGACGTGATACCACCCCGCATCCTGCGACACGAGGACGCGTCCGAGCAGACCTTCTGCTTTCATGTGACGGACCAGTTCGACATGGCGTTCAATACTTGCGTCGGAAACCCCGTCGAACTCAACCCAGGCGCCGGACTTCGCGGCCCGCGTGTGGAAGGATGAATCGCGTTCGTTGTGAGCGTGCACCCAGATGAACGCCGAAGGACTGACACCAGCGGCTTCGAGCAGCTCGATCTCGGCGAGTGCAGCGGTTCCAGTGGACGTGTGCGACGCGACAGGAAGGCCGGTCTTTCGTGACGTGAGCGCGGCGGCCCGCACGAGCTTTGCGTCAACCTCCGAAAGCGGCGCTTCGTCCACGCC
Organism: Acidobacteriota bacterium; assembly: GCA_046726015.1. Lineage (GTDB taxonomy): Bacteria > Acidobacteriota > Vicinamibacteria > Vicinamibacterales > 2-12-FULL-66-21 > QHWT01. The sequence continues at coordinate 3,632 of JBKOZS010000148.1, read as the reverse complement.
GATCTTCATGAAGGCTGGTTTGACCGTCGTGCCATCAATGCCGTTTTCGAACTCACGTATCCACCGCGCGGCAAGCTGGTCAGCGCTCTCGGTGAACGCATGTCGCGGCAGATGCTTGTCCCTGGCGGCGCCGTAGTAGCCAGTGTTGGTGAGGATGTTCACACCTGATGCTTCGGACAGGCGCCTCAGTAGTCGCACGTCGCGGCCGAGATATGCCGGCGTGCACTCGACGAGTGTTTCGCAGCCGTCAGCCCTGGCGCGCGCGACGTGCGGAAGGATCGACTTGAACGCCTGCTCCGCGTCGTAGCGCGTGGGGTCGACGCGATCCGCGCCGATGAAATCCACGAGAACATGCTCGTGCATCAGCGTGACGCCCAATCGGTCCGCGGCAAGTGGACCCGTGACGGTCTCGACGCGGCGGATCGCGCCAGCATCCTGGGCGCGGGTTACGACATGTCCCCGAGTAGCGGCGGTCACGAGCGCAGCCACGCCGGCGATCAGCTCGCGTCTTGTCATGGAGGCAGTCATGGTGCGTCGTATTTAGCCGGATTATACGAATTCGCGTGTTGCAAAAACTGCCGTTCAGTCGGGCGCGTTTCACTCGATGCTCTCGGCCGCGAGCCGGTCCAAGGTGGTGAGTACCGCGCGAGCGGGAGCGCTGCGATTGTTGTACGTGGCCCCTGAGCCGGCCCTTTCCACGCTGCACCGTTATCGCGCCGAACTCGACGCGGCTATCGAGTCAGCGCATTCGCGGCGGGAATGGTCAGCGGCACATCGCGCTTCGCGGTTGCGACGTTCCCCTTAATGTCTGCGGCCCAAATGCGCAGAATGTAATCGCCGGGTGCGAGGAAGGTGGTGTCCCACCAGCCAGGTGACGCCACCCCGTTCCGGAACGTATTGGTCACGATGTACAAGAACCGTGTGCGACGCTGGCCGTAAAAGGGAATGCCGCTGCCCGGCGCATAGACCATTCTGACAATCGCCGGATCTGCCGACATGCGATCGAACCGCAATGTGTGATGCGGTTGCTCGAATCCCGCCACAGGCGTGCCGTCCCGGTCGAGCACCTGGTATCCAAGATCATAGACGCCGAGGCGGCGCCCCCGTTTATTGGCGTCAGCGGTGTCCCATGCGTCGACGATGACCTGAATATTGCCGGGAGGGACAATCGTGCGGCCCCGCTTTCGTACCGTGAGCGGCTGTCCCCGCTCGTCCTGCAGGCGGACGCTGTGAATTGTCGGAGGCACGTGATCTTCGAAGTGCACGAGGCGGAAGGCGAGCGGGTTGAACTCCTCGCCCGGCCAGCCGACATTCAGGTGGACGTGATTGAACCCGTTGACTGTACCAATGACCTCGCCTGATGAGAATCGCGCGCCGCGCTTCACGCGCATGCCGATGAGCGTGCCGTCCGCGCTCAGCATGGGTGCGAACCGTGTATCCGCGAAAAGTTCGCTCCACCTGGATCGTCCGACGCGAATGTGAACGTAGGCGAGCGATCCAATGCGAACGGACTCATTCAACGTCGCGAAACCGCTCACCGCACTTACGCCGGCAACCGCATCATCGCGGACCGCGGCTACCGGAGTGGTCTCATCTGCACGCACGTCGATCCCGGCGTGAAATCGTTCCGCTCCTTCTGCGCCGCGAGCTTCACCGCTGGTGCCTGCCACCTCGAACGGGCCCTCCATCGGTGCGATAGGCCACAGCAGTGGCGCCAACGCGAACCGTTCCTGGTCGAAGTGCGGGTCGACGAACGGCGAGCCTGGAGGTCGAAGGTCGAGACGGTCGCGTGCGACGAGCAGCCGTACTAACGCATTGCCCGCATCCGCCACGATCAAACGTCCGGCTGCGGCGATTGAAAGGCCAGCCGGGCGGCGAAATCTGGCGTCGCTGCGTTCACCATTCTGAAAGCCAGGCGTCGAGCCTGCGAGCGTTCTCAGTTGCCCGGCGACGGAGAGTTCGAGGATGCGGCCGCGCTCGTCGCTGATGTAACGGTTGCCATCCGGCGCGACGACGATGCTGATGGGAGAGATCGAGCTGTCCGCGTTCGGCACAGTGGTGACATGGCCACCCGGATCGAGCAGCCTGATCGCGCCGTTGCCGGTGTCGGCAACGTGGATGTTCCCACTGGAATCGATGAAGACCCCGCACGGCGTCTTGAACCTGGCGCTGTCGCCTGCGCCATCGGCGAATCCCGGTTCGCTTCCGGCAAGGGTGCGAACGGTTCCATCCGGCTCGATCGCGCGGATGCGATCGTTGTAGGTATCGGCCACGATGATTCGGCCATCACGATCGATCGCAATGCCGATGGGACCGTTGAATTGCGCAGTGAGCGCCGGCCCGTCACGGGAGCCTGGCGCCGTGTTGCCGGCGAGCGTCGACACTTCACCGTCGCGCGTGACACGGCGGACGGCGTTGTTCGCCGTATCGGCAACGTAGAGCGTTCCACGAGCGTCGATGGCAATCCCGGACGGTGTATCGAACCGCGCCTCGGGGCCTTTCCCATCCGCAAAGCCGCGCGTGCCGCCGGCGATCGTCGACACGATGCCGTCGGATGAGATCGCCCGCACGCGCTGCGCATCTCCGGCGTCTGTCACGTACACCGTGCCATCCGGTGCGACGGCGACGCCAAATGGATCCGAGAACCGTGCCTCGCTCGCCTGGCCGTCTTTCGCACCAGTCACGCCGTCGCCGGCGAGAACCGTCGCGGTCGCAATCCAGTCCGCGCCCGGCGGCGGCGGCTCTCCTGGGGCTCGTCGCGACCAGACAAACGCAGCGAGACCCGCGATCGCGGTGAGAACGATCGCGTACGCCCATAAGCGGCGGCCGCGTCCGCGCGGCGCGGCGGTATGATGCGTCACGAAATGAGTCTGGCTGATTGGTTGCCGGACGTGCGTCCGGTGTGTCGCGTGGTCTGCATTGCGGCGGTCATGGTGTCGGCGCTGAACTGTGCGACTGGCTCAAGGGCGCCCGCCACGGTGAAAAGTCCGGCTCCGGGTGCATCTACAGACTATCCCGGTTATGCACTGGTCTGGTCCGATGAGTTCAATCGGACTGGAGATCCCGATCCGAAGAACTGGGCGCACGAACGCGGATTCGTGCGCAATCAGGAATTGCAGTGGTATCAACCTGGAAACGCACGTGAAGCTGGCGGTGTCCTCACGATCGAAGCCCGGCATGAACGAGTGGCGAATCCACGATTCGAGGCAGACTCCAGCGACTGGCGGCGTAGTCGTGAAGTCGCTGAGTACACGTCTGCGAGCCTGCTGACCCGCGGATTGCGCAGCTGGCAGTACGGGCGCTTCGAAATGCGCGGCCGGATCGATACGCGGCTCGGTTGCTGGCCGGCATTCTGGACGCTCGGCGTCGCCGGCACATGGCCCCACAACGGCGAAATCGACATCATGGAGTTCTATCGCGGCCTGTTGCTCGCGAATGTTGCGTGGGGCGGCGCGAAGCGCTTCGAACCCATCTGGGCCGATTCGAGAAAGCCCATCGAGACATTCAACGACCGCGCGTGGTCCAGCGCCTTTCACGTGTGGCGAATGGACTGGAACGAGCGCGCCGTCATCCTGTCAGTGGACGGCGAACGCCTGAACGAAGTCGATCTCACGCGGACGATCAACCAGGAC
>JBKOZS010000147.1:0-42284 GCA_046726015.1 Acidobacteriota bacterium | reverse complement strand
CTCGGGAACCTGGAGAACCCCGAGAACCTCGGGAACCCTCTCAGGTCGCACTGAGCGCATGGTCGATTGGGAAGCGCTCGCCTGACCATGCGCGAGCGGAAGTGCAGGGCTCCGCCGGCGCCGACCAGAACGGGTCCGTCGGCGGCAGCCCTAATGGCAGCAAGCCCACCGAGCACAGATACAGACTTCCAGTCGAAATGTAGGTCTCGCCGATAGCGGGCTGGTGGCCACAGAACCCAATCCGCAGCCAGCCGTTCGCGTCGAACGTTCCAGGCGCATCGATGGTCCGTTTGATCACCGCGGTCAGCGCGCCACGCACTTGTGACGGCGACACGCCCTCGGGCAGTGCGCGACGGAGCGCCATCTGCGCCAGCAGGTGGAAGGCGCCGAACCGGTAGGCGAGCGAGCGCCCAATTGGCGGGAACGATCCATCCGGCGCGATGAGGCGTTCCTGCACCGCCGCGTACCGCCGCGCGCGCTGCTCCACGCGCGGCATCATCTGCTTCCACGCGTTGTTGTCGTCAGCGCAGGCGTCGAGCACGTCGAGCAGCATCGGGTGGATTACGAAGCTGTTGTAGTAATCCCAGTGGAACTCCGGCCCGTCGCCATACGCGCCGTCTCCCTTGTACCACTGCTCGTGCTGGCGCACGGCATAGTCCACGCGCAGGCGATCCCACCACGCGCCGAGACGTTTGAGTGTCGCTTCCACCGTTGCGCTGAAAAGCAGCCAGTTGTTGAAGCCCGGCGTGATCGCGCGCGTCGATTCGAGCGCGGCGATCAGATGACGCCTGGTTGTCGCGTCGAGTGCGTCCGTCAGCGCCCGTGGCGCGCGAAGCAGCCCCTGCCCGAGAAAGGCGGCATCAACCAGTGGCTGCCGCTCGCGCGTGAAGTTCATGAAGTCCGGCGATGCGGGGTCGACGGCGCGCGCCAGTGCCTGGTGTGCGAGCCCCCGATACTTCGCGCGCAGCTGTCCTTCCGGCGTGTCATCGGCCTGGAGCTCGAGCCACGGCGCGATGCCGGCGAGCAGCCGGCCGAACGCCTCGAGGTGAGTGACGGCCCGCCGGTCGGCCCCTTCGGCCTGCTCGACCGGCATCCGGCTCTTCAAGGTGCCATTCGACAGGTTCGTCAGCACCGGGTTCGCGAGCCGCCGCATCACGCCGACCCACAGGTCGCGTTCGCTGGTCTGTGGCGCGGCGGCTTGCTCGCCTGCGATGTCGCGAGGCACGAGCGCGAGCGTGCTCACGGCCCCGGCGTTCTTCAGGAATTCGCGTCGCTTCATGGTTGCCTCGGGACGTCTTTCACCTGTCACACACCACTTCACGCAGAGGTCGTCGCCTCAATTTATGGGGTCTAACCAGTTGAATTCTCTGCGGGCTCGGCGCGCTCCGCGTGAGGTCGTACGTGACAAGCATTGGCGATTCGAACCGGCGTTGCGATTGATCAAGTCAGCGGTGGGCTGGACCGGTCTTGGGTGACTTGCTCTCCAGGCGCATCACGAACCCGCCGCGCGGACGCATCGTGATGTTCGTCTTGTCCGTGGGTGACACCGTTTTCGTTTCGCTCGCGAACTCGCGGTCCTGTGCCCCGTCGCGCACGATCGCTGCGGTCCAGGATCCCTCTTTGAGAAAACCGAGATCCATGTTGACGGTCTCCGCCTCGGAACGGCCGTTGATCCCGCCGACGTACCACACGTTGCCGTTGCGCCGCGCGATCACGACGGAGCGCCCTGGCTCACCCGAGAGCGTGCGCGTTTCGTCCCATACGCTCGGCACCTGCTCGAGAAACGCCTTCGCCGCGTCCGGGAGCGACCGGTACGCGGTCGTGCTGTCCGCGAAGTGCTGCACGGCGGTTTCGAATACCACCGAGAGCGCAAGCTCGTGGGCGTTCGTCGTCCTGTGCGGGAACTTCACGTCGCTGAACGTGACGGGCGTGTAGTCCATCGGTCCAATGACGTTACGCGTGAAGGGCAGTACCGTGTTGAACCACGCGGCGCGCTCGGCCATCGACTCGCGGAACTTGTATTGCTCGGCGCCGAACACCGCTTCCATGCCAATCAGATGCGGGAACTCGCGCGACCATCCGCGTGGGATCGTGCATCCGTGGAAGTTGACGAGCAGCTGGAAATCCGCCGCGTCCGCCAGGACGTCCCGGTACTGCTGAATTCGGTCCTGCTTGTCGCTGTGCCAGAAGTCCACCTTCACGCCCTTGACGCCCCATTTCTGCAGCTGCGCGAACTCGGCACGGCGCGCTTCACGCGTGTGCATCCGATCGCGTGGCGCCTCGGTCACATCGTTGTGGGGGCCGCCGGAGTTGTACCAGAAGAGGAGGCCCACGTTCCTTGCTTTCGCATGCGCGATGACGTCTTCAATCTTCCCGGTCTGCATCAGGTTCCAGTTGGCATCGACCAGCGCGTATTCCCATTTCATCTCCGCGGCGAACGTCGTGAAGGCGTTGAGCGCTTCGGCATGCTTCGGGCTATCGCTCTCGGACCACCAGCTCCACGCGGCGCGTCCGGGCTTGATCCACGACGTGTCTTTCAGGCGGGTCGATGGCGCGAGATCGTTGACGAGATCCGATTCGAGGATCCGCCCGGCAGCATCTCCGACGATCACCACGCGCCAGGGAAGCGTCCACGGCAGCGTTGACACGGGATTCACCTCGCCAACGCCGAGCCCCTCCTTTGGATCCGGAAACTTGATGCTGTAAATGCCGTTGGGCACATCCGCGGCAAGATGCGACCCGCAGTAGTTTCCGTCCAGCGCGGATTCGGTGATCAGCATCCATCGGCCACCAGGGGTCTTGAACAATGCCGGGAACGACCAGCCGTCCGGCCGGGGCGCCTTCGTCCCCGACTTCATCTCCACGAAAAGGTCTTCGTACGCCGGGCCGTACTTGCTGACTTCCTGGTGCGGGAGCAGCCATCCCGTCGAGCCGTCCGGCACGTGGAATCCGGTGCGCTCCTCGGTAACGGTCCTGGCGGTCGAATCGGTTTCAGGAAAGCGGTATCGGAACGCGACGCCGTCGTCGTGTGCGCGCAGCACTATCTCGATCGTCGCGCCCGAGGCATTGGCAAACGTGAACGTACGCTCGCGCGCCTGCACGTGGTGCTCGCGGTGCTTGCCGTGGGGCAGCGTGTAGCGATCTTCGATGCGCTTCCCTGGTGCGGCGCTGACAAACGTCAAGCCCTCGTCGAAGGCCTGGTCGGCGCGCCGCATGCCAAGCGGCGAGTCCGCAAGAATCGGCTCGTTGTCGCGCGTGACCCGCCAGACCATCCGTCCGTCCTGTCGAGCGAGCGTGATGACCGTATGGCCGTCCGGAGACGTCACGGTCCACGATGTTTGCGCGGACGCCTGGGCTGCGGTGATGACAAGGAAAGTCGCCGCCATAAGGGTTTTCATGGCGGGCAACTCTATCGCACCCTGCGCACCCTTCGCACCCTGCGTCAGCTTGACTTGGTGGGTTCCATTTGCCACGCTTCGCCCCGGTGAGGAAGAAGACCCCGAAGAAGGGGCTGAGCCTTGCGGACGCCGCATACGATGCGGTCCGGGACGCGATCCTGCGCGGTCAGCTCAAGCCCGGGACGCCGCTGTCACGCCGGCGGCTCGCCGACGATCTGCACATGAGCGTGATTCCGGTGACTGATGCACTGCGCCGACTCGAAGAGGACGGACTGGTCGAGAGCCGGCCGCGCGCGGGGACGCGTGTGCGCATCCCGAGCGACACCGACGTGCGCGACCTGTACGAGCTGCGTGAAGCGCTCGAGTCACAGTCGGCGCGGCTGTTCGCCGAACGCGCGACGCGCGCCCAGCGAGAGGAGATCCGCCGTCTCGCCAGGGAAGTGGACACGTTGTTCGGGCGCCTGACCGGCGGGCGCGACACGCCTGCGTTTCGCTTCTCGGTCCACACCACCCACGTGCAGTTCCACATGCGCATCGCGGATTTTGCGGCATCCAACCTCGTGCGACAGATGATCGATCGCAAGCACGTCCTCATTCTCAACTGGCTCTTCGACCTCGTCGGCCGCCGCACGGCATTGCCACCGCATTTCCACGCGTCGCTCGCGGAGGCGCTGACCTCCGGCGATCCGGGTGTCGCGGACGCCGCCATGCGCGAGCACGTGTGGTACGGTTTCAACGAAATCGCGGAGCACATCGGCGCACTGGCCGCTTCCGAGTGGCGAGAACGAAGACGGCCACAACGTGCGAAGCGCAATCGGAAGAGCGCCTGAAAGCTGCGAGCGCGTCAATGACGAATGACAAATGACGATGACGAATGTCGAATGCAGACAATGCCGAATTTTGAATACCGAATACTGATGCCATGAAAACACTGGTTGTTTTCCTTGCTGCGCTCCTCCTGCAGTGGCCGCAGTTCCGCGGTCCGGAGGGGCTTGGCACCTCGAATGCGACCGGCCTTCCGCTGACGTGGGGAGAAGGGAAGAACGTGCGGTGGAAGACCGCCATTCATGGGCGAGCGTGGTCGTCCCCTGTGATCCTGGGCAACCAGGTGTGGGTGTCAACCGCAACGCCGGACGGCCGCGAACTGTTCGCGGTGGCGGTAGACCGCGACACGGGAAAGATCATCCACGACCTCAAGCTGTTCGACGTGGCGAATCCGCAATTCAAGCACTCGTTCAACTCGTACGCGTCCCCGACGCCAGTGATCGAGCCGGGCCGAATCTATGTCACGTTCGGATCGCCCGGAACGGCTGCGGTCGACACCAGGACGGGCAAGGTGATCTGGGAACGGCGCGATCTCGAATGCAATCACTATCGCGGCGCCGGCTCGTCGCCGATCATCTTCCGCGATCTGCTGATCATGCATTTCGACGGGAGCGACATCCAGTACGTGGTCGCGCTCGATAAGCGCACGGGCAAGACCGTCTGGCGCACGCCGCGCTCGATTGATTTCCAGGATATCGGTCCCGACGGGAAGCCCGCGGCCGAAGGGGATTTCCGCAAGGCGTTCGCCACGCCGCACATCGTCATGGCCAACGGCAAGCCGGTCCTCGTCAGCATCGGTTCAAAAGCGACCTACGGCTACGACCCGATGACCGGCAAGGAACTCTGGCGCGTCGAGGAGCGAACGAGTTTCTCTGGCAGCACCAGGCCGGTTGCCGGCAACGGCCTGGTGTTCTATCCCACGGGGTTCAATTCCGGGCACGTCCTTGCCGTGCGCCCGGACGGACGCGGCGATGTCACCGCCACGCACGTGGTGTGGCGTGTCACGCGCGGCGCACCCAACAAGCCGTCACTGGTCCTCGCTCGCGACCTGCTTTTCATGGTCAACGACGGCGGCATCGCCACGTGCCTTGACGCGCACACGGGCGAAGAGGTCTGGCGATCGCGATTGAACGACAACTACTCCGCGTCGCCGATCTTTGCCGACGGCCGCGTCTACTTTTTCAGCGAAGAGGGCAAGACCACGGTCATTGACGGCGGACGCACGTTCAAGGTGCTCGCCGAGAATTACCTGGACGATGGGTTCATGGCGTCGCCGGCGGTGGATGGCCGCGCCCTGTTCCTTCGCACGCGCAGCCATCTGTATCGGATAGAGGAGGGAACGGAGCAATGAGGTGCGCGCTCCTGTTCGCCGCGGTGCTGGTCATCTGGACCGGTGGGCCGACATCCGGGGACACTGATGAAGAAGTCGAGCTGTTCAAGGAGGATTTCTCGCGCTTTGCACCGGGGCTGCTGTCGGCGCCGCTTGGCCAGTTGAACGGCGCGATCCAGGAATATCACTACATCGAGCATCGTGGCGTCGCGACGCATCCCTGGCGAAATCCCATCGTGCACCTCGACTCCTGGGCGGCAGGTGACGAAGCCGACGGCCCCTATCTCGAACAGCACACGATCAACCCGGAACCTGAACGCGTGACGCCGCTGTTCGTGACCGGCGATCCAGAGTGGCGCGATTATCGCGTCGAAGTGGGCGTGCGGCCCCTGTCGCTCAAGAAAGAAGCGGGGCTCGTCTTCCGGTATCGCACCTCGCGTCATTACTACCGGCTTGCGCTCGAAGATGGCACACGCCTGCGCTTGACGGCGCGGCTGCCGATCGACCGTGAGTTTCGCGTGATGGCGTGGCGGGACATCGCGAGCGCTCCTTTTACATACAACGCGAAGACCTGGTATCGGCTTGCCGCGAGTGCCGAAGGCGACCGCCTTCGCGCGTCCATTGACGGCCGGCCGCTCATAGATGTCCGCGACACGGAGCTGACATCGGGGATCGCTGGCGTCACGGCAAACATGCCGGCGCGGTTCCGTGCGTTTCGTGTATCGGCCAGCGCTGCGGCCGCCGCAGGCGTTCGTGAACGGATCGCACGGCGGGACAAGGAGCTCGATGCGCTCCGTGCTGACAACCCCCGTCCGACGCTCTGGCGGAAGTTCGACCTGAAGGACTTCGGTGCCGGACGGAACGTGCGCTTCGGCGATCTCGACGGCGACGGACAGCTCGACATGTTGTTCGCACAGAACGTCGCCAAGGTCCGCGGCGACGCGTTCGATCAGATCAGCTGCCTGACAGCCGTGGCGCTCGACGGGCGCGTCCTCTGGCAGCAAGGACGTCCGAATCCGAAAAACACCCTGCTCACCAACGACACGCCGTTCCAGATCCACGATCTCGACGGCGACGGCCGTGCGGAGGTCGTGCTGGCGCGCGACTTCCAGCTTCAGGTGCTCGATGGCCGCAGCGGCCGGCTGGTTCGAAGCGCCTGGCTCCCCCCTGTTCCGGCCGACGTGAAAGACGCGCCTTATGCCCTGAACATTGGCGACTCGCTGACGTTCGTGGATCTGCACGGCCGCGGGGCGCCACGCGACATCGTCGTGAAGGATCGCTATCGAAACTTCTGGGTCTTCGACAGCAACTTGCAATTGCAGTGGCAGGGCAGTGGCCAGACCGGACACTATCCATTTCCATTCGACGTGGATGGGGACGGCCGGCAGGAATTCCTGATCGGATACTCGCTCTGGGGCGCGGACGGCAAAGCACGCTGGAGCCACGATACGGAACTCAAGGATCACGCAGACGGGCTCTCGGTTGGCAACTTCACCGGCCGTCCGTCCGCAGGCGTGCGCGCGTACATCGATGGCTCCGACGAGGGCTTCCTCGTCGTCGAGGCGGACGGTCGCATCGCGACTCACCTGCGCCTCGGGCACGCGCAGACGCAGAGCGTCGGCAAGTACCGATCGGATCTACCCGGGCTGCAGATCCTGATCGCGACATTCTGGCGCAATCCCGGCATCGTGACGTTGCTCGATCCGGACGGCACCATTCTCGCGCAGCAGGAAATGATCCCGGGATCCAGTCATCTCGAACCGGTCAACTGGCGCGGCGACGGTCGCGAGTTCGCATTGCTCTCCGGCAACGTGCGTGACGGGGGAATGCTCGATGGCGAGTTGCGACGTGTCGTGATGTTTCCGGAGGACGGACATCCCGACCTGGCCTCGGCGGTGCATGACGTGACGGGGGACGCGCGCGACGAGATCGTGCTCTGGGACCAGTCGCGAGTGTGGATTTACACCCAGGATCGCCCGTTCACAGGCGCGCGCATTTACCAGCCGCTGCGCAACCCGCGCTACAACGACTCGAATTACCGGGCGCACGTCTCGCTGCCCGGCTGGGCGCCGTTCAGCTCACAATCGCGGCACTGAGAGCCCGCCGTCGACGTGAATGACGCTGCCGGTGGCATACGGCAGGTCCCCGCGCACGAGTGCCGTCACGACACGGCCGACATCTTCCGGTTGGCCCCAGCGGCGCTCCGGCACGAGGCCGTCCGCAATCCGCTGATCGTAGATCTGCTTCACCGCCGCCGTCATGTCGGTCGCGACAATCCCGGGTCGCACTTCGTACACCGGTATGCCATGCTCCGCGAGGCGGGCGGCGAACAGCTTCACGGTCATCGCCAGGCCCGCTTTGCTGACGCAGTAGTCCCCCCGATTCGTGGACGCCATCTCGGCGGACACGGACGTGATGAAGACGATCGATGCGTGGAACCCCGGGTTGCGGGCATGGTGGGCGATTTGATCTCGTGCGATGGCCTGCGTCAGGAAGTAGGGTCCCTGCAGGTTCGTGCGGAGGAGATCCTCGAAACTTTCTTCGGTCGCCTCGAGCACGTCTGCTCTGACACGTGGAGCGCGGCCGGCGTTGTTGACGAGCGCGTTGATCGCGCCGAGGCGCACGTGCACCTGGTCCACGAGCCGCTGGCGATCGCGCGGGCTGGCGAGATCCGCGGCGACATAGTGGACGACGCTGCCGCTTGCCCGCAGTGATTCGAGCACGGGTGCGACGTCCGTTTCCGAGCGCACACCGCACAATGCGAGATCCCAGCCGTCGCGCGCCAGCGCGCGCGCGACGCCCAGGCCGATTCCACGCGTGCCGCCGGTAATCAGCGCAGTCGGATGGGTTGCGGCGCTCATCGATCCTCTGTCTCGTCAGGCTCCAGTTCCTCGGCGGCGAAGAACGTGAGATACGGCTCGTGCTCCGCGAGGCGCTTGACATACAACGCCGCTTCGCGGGCGTGATAGTCCCCCCACTGGCTCGACTCGCCGCGCGGCGTCGACGCGCCGGGCGGCACGTAGTCCCACCCGTTCGGCCAGTGATAGACCGAGTGCAGCAGCAGCCCCTGGTGATTCGGATCGAGGCTGAGATATGGGCCGCTGTCGTCGAAGAGCGTGTCGAGGATGCGCAACCCTGCTTGCTCGTAGCGCGACACGTCCTCGCCGCGCCGCGCAAGGAAATGCGCCAGCCTCAACAGTCCCTGCGCTGCGATTGCGGCCGCGGAACTATCGACCGGTTCGTACTGGTTGAACGGATCGGCCGCTCGCTGGTTCCAGTCGGGGAGTGACGCGAGACCTGGAGCGCCGGCATCCCAATAGGGCACGCCGTCGGTCGCGGCAATGTCAATGTAGTGATCGCAGGTCGCGCGCGCGGCTTCCAGCATCATGGCTTCCACCGAGGCGCGGCCGCCGCACGGCTCGAACGCCGCAGACGGCACGACGTCGAGGAACTCGAGCTCCTCCGCGAACCCAAGCACCGCCCAGGCGAGCCCGCGCGTCCACGTCGTAAACGGCGAGTACCCCTGTTGCGTGCTTGGCCCTCGATACGTGCCGCTCGCGACGTTGAACATGCTCTCGTGGGCCGTTCGTCCGCGCACGTCGTAGCGATCGCGACCGTTCCCGTAATACACGTTGTACCGCGCGGTGGCGTGGGCGTGCTGCACGAGCCTGACGAGCAGGTTGACCTCCGCGTCCTGTTCCTCCGTGAGCCTCTGTCCAAGGATGAACGCCAGGGCGAGCGCCCGCAGCGAGCGGATCGTGTCCACGAACAACGAATGCGCGCCATTGAACGAGTAGATGAACCCGCCGTCGGGAAGCGGCGTCCAGCGGTGCGCCTGCACGGCGCCGCTCACGCGCAGCGCCAGTTCGTAGAACCGCAGCTCGAAATGGCCGGCCTCGAATCTCTCCTCGATAGCCAGGCGCCAGAGATTTCCATAGGTGCTGACGTTGTTGAAGCCGTGGTCGTGCACGCCCATGTGCGTCAGGTGCGGGGCCATGCGCTCGACCGTCCGCAGGCGTCCCAACTCCAGGAACTCGCGCTCGCCGGTCGCATCGAACTGGAGCAGTGCCGATCCGAACTGGAACCCCTGGGTCCATTCCGTCCAGCCGCGCGTCTGATATCGCCCTTGCACGGTGAAGACTGGCGCGCCGTCTTCCGGGTGCCACGTGGTTTCGATCGATCGAATCTTGGCGGCGGACAATTCGAACAGGCGGGTAATCTTTGGCACGAGATCGGCCGGCGTCCGGCGTCGGTCCGCTTGAATCATCGGTCGTTCATCATAGCTCGCCTCTCCGGATTTCAGATCCATCCGCGCCGCTTATGATTGGTGCCAATGAGGATCCCGTATCAGCAACTCTTCGACGTGTTGCGCCGCGTGCTCGTCGGCAAGGGATTTGACGCGGCCCGGGCCGGCCTCTGCGCACGCCTGTTCGCGGACACGGACCGGGATGGCGTCTACTCGCATGGCTTGAATCGGTTTCCTCGCTTCATCCGCTACATCGACAACGGGGTGGTCGTCGTTGACGGCCGGCCTGCGCCGATCGCCTCTCATGGCGTGCTCGAACGCTGGGACGGACGCCGCGGCCCGGGAAATCTCAATGCGCACGCGTCCATGTCGCGCGCCATCGATCTCGCACGCGAGCACGGCATGGGCTGCGTGGCGCTCGCGAACACGAACCACTGGATGCGAGGCGGCAGCTACGGGTGGCAGGCCGCCGACGCGGGCGTCATTGGCGTCTGCTGGACCAACACGCTCGCGAACGTGCCGCCCTGGGGCGCGAGCGAACCGCGCATCGGCAACAATCCTCTCATCATCGCCGTGCCGCGCGCCGAGGGGCATGTGGTCCTCGATATGGCCATGTCGCAGTTCTCGGTGGGCGCGCTGCAGATGTATCGCGCGAAGCAACAGCCGCTCCCGGTGGTTGGCGGATATGACCCGGACGGCCGGCTGTCGACCGATCCTGCCGCGATCGAGGCCTCGCGGCGGCTTCTGCCGATTGGATTCTGGAAGGGTTCGGGACTCGCGGTCATGCTCGACATGGTTGCGGCAATCCTGGCGGGTGGTCAGGCCACACACCAGATTCCACAGGATCCCGAACGCGAGTCGTCGCTCTCCCAGGTCTTCATTGCGATCGATCCCTCAGCCCTGGGTGGTCACGAATCGATCGCCGACGGGATCGTCGCGCACCTTCATGCGACGCCGATGGGTGACGAACACGTGCGATATCCGGGCGAGCGGACGCTGGACACACGCCGCCGCAATCTCGCGGAGGGGATCCCGGTGGAGGAGGCGACGTGGAAGTGGGTGCGCGAGCTGTGACTGTCATCGACTGCAGACCGGATTTCATGTCGTGACAGCAGGAAGCACTGCCACAACGAGCACGGCCGCATCATGTCTATGGTCGGCGACGGCGACAGTAAGCCTGACAACCTGCTCACGCGCGCTGTCGCATGTCTCTTGCTTCAGGAATCGACGCAGATGACGGCTGCGGCAGTCGCAACGTGAGCACGAGCAACCCCTCGGCGATCAGCGCGCCGGCAAGCACGAGTAGTCCATCCGTGTACTCGCCGGTGCTCTGCCGCAGCCAGCCCATGACGGATGGGCCCACCCATCCACCGAGATTCCCCACCGCATTGATCAACGCGATACCGGCGGCGGCGGCGGTGCCGCCGAGGAGGCGCTGCGGGATGGCCCAGAAGACACTCATGACCGAACGCTGACCGGCCTGCGAGAGCGTGAAGCTGAGCACGAGCAGCAACAGGCGATCCTGGAACGTCGCCGCGAGAATCAAGCCCGTCGCGGCGGTCGCGGCGCACCCGGCCACGTGCCAGCGCCGCTCGCCGGTACGATCCGAGTGCCGGCCGATCAGCACCATCGCGATCAGCGCGACGACGAAGGGGAACGCGGTCATGAGGCTGATGGCAAACCCGTCGGTGCCGGACGCGTCTCGCAGGATCTTTGGCAGCCACAGGAAGAGACCGTACGTCACGATCGTGTTGAGGAAGTACACCGTCGTCAGGCGCCAGAACGTGAAACTGCGAAGGCTCGCGGCGATCGATCCATGACCGCCGCTGCTACGTCGGGCCCGCTCGTCGCGCATGATCGCCACGAGCCACGCGCGATCCGAGGCAGACAGCCACGTGGCGTGCTCCGGACGATCCGTCAATGCGCGCAGTGCGATCACGCCGAGCACAACCGCGGGCAACCCCTCGAGAAGGAACAGCCATTGCCAGTCGCGCCATCCGAGAGTACCGTCTAACTTCATGATGGCCTCTGACAGGGGCGCGCCGACGGCGATCGCGATCGGTGCGGCCATCATGAAGAGGGCGTTCGTGCGAGCGCGTTCTGCTTCCGGAATCCAATACGTCAGGTACAGCACCATGCCGGGAAAGAAGCCTGCCTCGGCAAGGCCGAGCACGATGCGCGCGGCGTAGAAGGAAGACGTGCCGGTGATGAACACCGTCGCCATCGACACGAAGCCCCAGACGATCATGATGCGCGCGATCCAGCGGCGGGCGCCGACGCGCTCGAGCAGCAGGTTGCTGGGGATCTCGAACAGAAAGTAACCGAGGAAGAACAGGCCCGCCCCGTATCCGTATGCCGCGTCGCTGAGCCCGAGGTCGCGCTGCAGCGAGTCCGCGGCGAACCCGATGTTGACGCGATCGATGTAGGCGACGACGTAGCAGATGAAGGCGAAGGGGATCAGCCGGCGGACGACCCGGCGGATGATCCGCTGATGATCGGAACGATCAGGTGACGCGATGGTCATGACACCCCGCGAGTTTCGGTCCGCACTCTCCGGACCGATTGGGTTCCCTGTAACGCCGTTCGATGCGCACCTTGCGCTCGATGTCCCGGGGCTCCGGCGCAACCTCGAGGCGATGCTCCTCGATCCGCCGGCCGCCCTGGTGGCCGCGGGCGGAACTGGGGAACTCTATTCGATTACGCCCGCGGAGCACGCCGAAATCGTCCGCGTCGCGGTCGAGGCGTGCGGCGGACGAGTGCCGGTCATCGCTGGGGTCGGCTTCAACGCGGCGCTCGCGGCAGACCAGGCCGCCACGGCCGCGCGCGCTGGAGCCGCGGGCATCCTCGCGTTTCCGCCGTATTACCCGAACGCCGACGAGAGCGGCCTGTTCACCTATTACGCCTCGATTGCCTCGGCCACTGACCTTCCGCTGTTGGTCTACAGCCGCGATTGGTTTCACCCCGGACCGGCGTTTGTCGAGCGACTGGCCTCGTTGCCGTCCCTCATCGGATGGAAAGAAGGGCAGGGGGACGTGCGCCGGCTGCAGATCCTGATGTCGAGCCTGGGCGACCGGCTGTTGTGGATTGGCGGCGCCGGCGACGACATGGTGCCGGCGTATTACGCGGCGGGGGTGCGCAGCTTTACGTCGAGCGTTGCGAACGTCGCGCCGCGGCTCGCGCGGGCGCTGCACGATCTCGCGTCGCGCGGCGATAGCCGCCTGCAGGAGGTGATGGCCGAGACGGTGGTCCCGCTCTACGCGCTGCGGGCGCGGCGCCGGGGGTACGAGGTCAGCATCATGAAAGCGCTGATGGACAACGTCGGGCTGGCCGGTGGGCCGGTGCGGCCGCCGCTGCCGCCGGTTACGGCCGAGGACCTGGCCGTCGTTGCCCGGCTGGCCCCGGCCTACCGAAACTGGCATGTCAGTGCGATTTAGCCCAATTCCCAAACTCCACCGCTAAAGTAGGTTTACTTTAACGTTAAAGTTTGTTATCACCTGTTCCGCGGGTCCGCCGGGATCCGCTCAGGAGGGGGATATGTCCGAGCGGCGGTGTCCCGGTCTCTGGTTCATTGCACTCCTCGCACTCGCTGCCAGCGCGCGCCCGGTCGCCGCGGCGGCGGGGCTTGCCGGCGCACCCATGCAGAGCGTGACCGGCACCATTTCTGGAACGGTTGCCGACGAACAGGGACAGGTGATCCCCGGGGCGACCGTCACGGTCATCAACGAGCTCACCAACGATTCGCGCGCCACCGTGTCCGCGTCAAACGGCACGTTCCAGGTCACCAACCTCGCGCCCGGCAGTTACACCGTGCGCGTCGAAATGCAGAACTTCCGCACCGTGGAGCGCACCCGCAACGTGCTCACGGCGGCGGAACGCCTGCCGATCGGAACCATCACGCTGTCCATTGGCGGTCTCGGCGAGACGATAGTGGTCGAAGCGGTCGGCACGCACGTCAATACCGAGGAAACGCAACACAGCGGTCTCATCAGCTCGAAGCAGATCGAGCAGATCCAGGTGAAGGCCCGCGACGTGACGACGTTGATGCGGCTGTTGCCGGGAGTCCGCTACGAAGAAACCACCGAGTCGCTCGGCGACAGCTTCGGGACGCTGGTGCCGCACGTCGGTGGCCAGCGCCGCGACTGGAACACGATCATGGTCGATGGCGTGCTTGGCAACGAGATCGGCCAGGCCAATCGTATGTCGCAGCAGATCAACCTCGACGCCGTCGCCGAGATCAAAGTGCTGCTGAACACCTATCGCGCCGAGTACGGGCGTACCGGCGGCGCGCAGGTGCAGATCATCAGCAAGAGTGGGAGCGCCCAGTACTCGGGCAATCTGTACTATTACGGCCGCAACGAGCGGTTCAACGCGAACAACTACTTCAACGTGCTCGCCGGAAGGCCGAAGCCGCGCTACCGGTTCAATACCTACGGTTTCAACCTGGGTGGACCGATTCCGGGCGTGAACCGGACCGAGAAGAAATCGTTTTTCTTCTATTCGCTCGAAGCGCCGCTGACCGAGCGTCCCGGGCCGCTTCGGCAGTGGACGGTGCCGACCGCGCTCGAACGGGCCGGCGACTTCTCCCAGACCCTCGACAACGCAGGGCGGCTCATCGTGATTCGCGATCCGCTGACCGGCCTGCCGTTCCCGGGCAACAAGATTCCGGGCAATCGGATCAATCCAAACGGTCTCGCGCTGCTCAACCTGATGCCGCTGCCGAACGCGACGGACCGCAGCGTCACCGCCGGCCAGTTCAACCTGCAGACGCAGGAAACGGCTGAGAACCCCAAGCGCAACCAGGTTCTCCGTATCGACTGGAAGCCGTCGGCGAGCGACAGCTTCTATTTCACCTACAAGGATTGGTATTCCGACCAGCGCGGGAGCGAGGTGACCGCCGGCCCGAACAAGTGGGGCTGGTTCAACACGCATTACCTCAACACCGATCGTGGCGGCAGCGTGAACTACACGAAGGTCATGCGTTCGAACGTCGTCAACGATGCCGCCTTCGGCCTGCGCCAGCAGACCGAGCAGTTCTATCCCGTCACGGATCGCGATTGGCAGCGAATTACCAGATCCGACGTGGGCTTCACCCTGGGACAGTTCCATCCGGAACTGAACCCGCACAATGTGCTTCCGAAGGCAACGTTCAACGTGCCCAATACGCCGAACCTGACCTACGACAATCGGTGCTGCCTGGATGAGCAGGGCGAGGCCTGGCTCTATTCCTTCCGCGACGATCTGACCTGGATGGTCGGGAAGCACACCTTTAAAACGGGCGCTTACCTCGAGAGACTCCGCAACACCGAGGGTCGGGGAGGCGTGGGCGCCGGGCCGTGGGCGGGTCAGTTCGCCTTCAACGTCGACACGAACAATCCGTTCGACACGAACCACAGCTTCGCGAATGCGCTGATCGGATCGTTCCGCGACTACACGGAGGTGGACGCGTTCGCCGAAGTGCAATCCCGTCGGTCGCTCGCCGAGTGGTACGCGCAGGACACGTGGAAACCAGTGTCTCGCTGGACGGTTGATTACGGCATGCGGTTCCTGTGGTACGCGCCGTGGTACACGAACCTGCCGGCAGCGGTCTTCGTGCCCGACCGCTACGATCCCGCACAAGCGCCGCGTCTCTATCAGCCGGCGAGGATCAACAACGTCAACGTCGCGATCGATCCCGCAACGGGCCAGGTCCTGCCGAACATTTTCGTCGGCAGCTTCGTTCCAGGCACCGGCGATCCGGCCAACGGCATGGTGACGAACGCTGATCCGAACTATCCGCGAGGCTTTCGCGATAACCAGGGCGTCCACATGGAACCGCGCGTCGGCGTTGCCTGGGACATCTTCGGCGACGCGAGCACGGCGCTCCATGCCAGCGGGGGTGTCTACCACAACGCACACATCACCGCCCGAAGCATGGACAGCGCGGCGAGCAATCCGCCGGCGGTGAACACCCCGAGCATCAACTACGGGACCATGGATACGCTCCTGCAGCAGGCGGCGTTCTCCAGCCGGCCGAGCAATGCGTTCGGCCTCGAGCGCGACGCGAAGACGCCAACGAGCTACAACTGGTCGGTCGGCGTTCAGCGCGAGATCGGCTGGGGCACCGTCGTCGATGTCACCTATGCGGGCAGCACGACGCGTCACCTGGAAGTCGTGCGGAACATCAACGTGGTGCCGGATGGCGCCCGGTATCTCGACGTGAATCCGCAGAACCGCGATCCGCGCAATCCCAACAACCCGCTGCCGTCGGAATTCCTGCGGCCGTATCGCGGCTACCAGGACATCAACATCCGGTCGCACTTCGGCACTTCGGATTACAACGCCCTGCAGGTCCAGGTGAACCGCCGCTACATCCGCGGCCTGCAGTTCGCCGTGGCCTATACGTTCGGCAAGACGCGCGGCATTGCCGACGAAGACGAAGCCGCCATCAGCTTCGTGCGGCCGGTGCACGACTGGAACTACGCGCCGTATTCGTCCAGCCAGCAGCACAACCTCGTGATCAACTACACCTGGGATCTGCCGAGGAGCAACAGTCTTGGAACGAACGCCGTCATCAGGCACGTCCTCGGCGACTGGCAGCTCTCGGGAGAGACCGCGTTCGTCAGTGGGGATTGGACGCCGGTGATCCTGGCCACAACCGACAACTTCGATTTCACCGGAGGTGACGGCGGCAACGGCGGTGACATCGGCGGCGGCGTGCGGACGGTGCGGCCGAATATCGTGGGAGATCCCGCGAGTGGCGACCGCAACCCTACACCTGGCGAACCGGGCAGCTGGCTCAATGTCTCGGCGTTCGCGCGCCCCGGCGGCCGCGGCGATTACGGCAACGCGCCGCGCACCGTTTTCCAGTTGCCGGCGATCCGGAACTGGAACCTGGCGCTGTTCAAGAACATCCCGGTTGGCGGGAAGCGGCGGCTGCAGTTCCGGTGGGAGGTCTACAACCTGCTCAACTCCGTGCAGTTCGATCAAATTGACAACACGGCGCGGTTCGATGTGGCAGGTGTCCAGGTGAACCAGAACTTCGGAAAGGCCACCCGCGCGCGCAATCCGCGGATTATGCAAGGCGCGCTGCGATTTGTGTTCTAGGCCCGGGCAAAGCTGATTCGGCCAATCGACAGCATTAATCAATGCGCGTGGGGCCCCACCCCCACGCGCTGGCGCTCCCGGTCCGCCTACGCCGGACTGCACTCCGTCGCCGCGCGCCGGCCGCAGGCGCCAGCTACCGTTTGTAGGCGACCAGCTTCAGCTCCGTCATCTCCTCGATCGCGTAGCGCAGCCCTTCGCGACCGAACCCGGAGTGCTTCACTCCGCCATACGGCATGTGATCGACGCGGAAGGTTGGAACGTCGTTCACCATCAGACCGCCGACCTCGATGCCGTCAACCGCGGCGTTGATGATCCGCTCGTCGTGGGTGAAGAGGCCCGCCTGCAAGCCGTAATCGCCGCGATTGGCGGCCGCGATCGCTTCCTGGACGTCCGCGTGGCGCTGCAGCGTCAGAACCGGTGCGAAGACTTCCTGGCAATTGACGCGAGCGGTGGGCGGAGCGGCTTCGATGATCGTGGGCTGCCAGATGCGGCCATTGCGCGCGCCCCCGGCAATCACTTTCGCTCCTGCCGCCTTCGCCTCCTCGATCCATTCGCCGATCCGGTCGGCCGCGGCATCGTCGATGACCGGCCCGAGGTCGGTGTCTTCCTTCAGCGGATCGCCGGTTTTGAGCGTCTGCGTCCGGCGCAGCAGTTCTGATTTGAACGGCTCGTAAACGTCGTCGTGGACGTAAATGCGCTGCGCCGAGATGCACGACTGCCCGGCATACGTGAATCCACCCCACGCGATTCGCTCGGCCGCCTGGGCAATCTCAGCGTCCCGGTGGACGATCACCGCGGCATTGCCGCCGAGTTCCAGCGTGACGCGCTTCCGTCCGACGCGCCGCTTCAACTCCCACCCGACGGCGGGGCTGCCGGTGAAACTGAGAAGCTGGATACGCTCGTCTTCGACGAGCGGCGACGCGTCGCGCGTCGTGCTCGGGACGACGGCGAAGGCCTCCGCGGGCCAGCCTGCTTCCACCGCCATGCGGCCCAGCGTGATGGCCGAGACCGGCGTCTGTGACGCGGGACGAATGATCACCGGGTTGCCCGCTGCGAGCGCGGGCGCGACCTTGTGCGCGACGAGATTGAGAGGGAAGTTGAAGGGGGTAATCCCCGCCACCGGCCCGAGCGGGATCCGGCGGACGTGGCCTTCGCGCCGTTCGAGGCCTGGCAGCCAGTCGAGCGGCAGGATTTCGCCGCCGATCCGGCGGGCTTCCTCCGACGCGACCTTGAACGTGAAAACGGCGCGGTCGACCTCTCCGCGCGCCGTCTTGATCGGCTTGCCCGCCTCGAGCGCGATCGTGGTGGCAAGATCGTCGTGCCGCGCGGCGATCGTAGTGCTGATGGTTTCGAGGATGGCTGAGCGCTTCCACGCGGGAAGCGCCCGGGTCACAGTGAATGCGGATGCGGCGGCGGCAATGGCACGTTCGATTTCGGCGGGGCCGGCGCGATGAACGACCGCCACGATCTGACCGTCGTACGGACTCCGTACTTGAAACGTGGCGCCGGTCTCAACCGTGCGCCCTTCGATCAACGGGCCAACAGCTGCCACGGATTGCACGGATTCAGCCACGGCTCTTAACCGACCCCCGACGTCCGTCCTCCGGCGTCAGCCCTATGCCACGATTTGCGCGATCGTGTCGCGGTTGATCTTGATGTTCATCCGCTTGCGCGCGTTTGCCATGTACGACGCGTAGAAGCGCTGCTTACGCTCGTTCAGTATCTCCGTCTTCAGCGACGCCTTCTGCTTGTCGAACTCGCCGGCAGCGGCGTTGTTCTTCTCGACCACCTTCACCACCGCGGCGCCGTTGTCCGTGACGATTGGCTCGCTGACGCCGTTCACGGGCAGCGCGAAGGCGACGGCATCAATCGCCGGGCTGACGCCGAGATCCGCGATGGGCGCGCCGCGTGCGATGAGCTCGGTCGTCTTCACTTCGAAACCAGCTTCCTTCGCCGCCTTTTGGAAGTCGCCCGACTTCAGCGTGGCATCGAGGGCCGCAGCCTTCTGCCGGGCGGCGTCGATCGCCTTGTGTTTGAGCACTTCGTCGCGCACTTTGTTCTTCACTTCGTCGAGCTTCGGGACGTACGGATCCTGCTTCGCCAGCACGGTGATGAACGCGAAACCCTGCGGTGTGCGGATCGCATCGCTGACCTCGCCGACGTTCATCGTGAAGGCCTGCTGCGCGCCCGACGGCGCCATACCGATACCGGCAATCGGCTCGTCCTGCTGGAAGAAGCCGGATTCGGTCACCTGCCATCCGCGCGCACGCGCGACCGTGTCGAAATCCGCCGGCTTCTTCAGTTCCTTCGCGACATCATCGGCGAGCTTCTGCGCCTGGGCCTGCGCCTGCTCCCACTTCAACCGATCTTCGATCTGCGCGCGCACTTCGGTCAGCGGTCGCTGGGACGCCGGCTTCTTATCTACCAGCGTGATGATGTGGTAGCCGTACTGCGTCTTCACCAGGTCGCTGATCTGCCCGGGCTGCAGCGCGAACGCCACCTTGTCGAACTCGGGGACCATCTGCCCTCTGCCGAAGTAGTCCAGGTCTCCACCCTTCGACGCGTTCGACTCGTCCTGCGAGAACTTCTTCGCGAGCTCGGCGAAGTCCGCGCCCCCCTTGACCTTCGCCAGGATCTCTTCGGCCTGCTTCTTCACCGCCGCATCGTCTTTTCCCTCGGTCTTCAGCAGGATGTGGCTGGCGCGCACCTGCTCCGGCGTCGAGTACTGCTGGATGTCGACGTTATACGCGCGGTCGATTTGTTGTCCCGTGACGGTGACCTTCGCGCGCATGCCTTCCTGATCGATGGTCACGAACCGGATCTTGCGCTTCTCCGGAATGCGGAAGGTGTCCTTGTGATCCTCGAAGTACTTGCTCACCTCGGGGTCGGATGCCGCCACGCCTTCGCGGAACTTGTCGGCAGGGAACGAAATGACGGCCAGCTTCACCTTCTCGTTGCGTCGGGCGAACTCGCGCGAGACGTCGGCGTCGCTCACCGTCTGCCACCCCGTGACCACCGCCTGCAGCTTTTCCACGATCACGCCGCGACGGACCTGGCTCTCGAACTCGTCTGGCCGCATGGGCGGGTTCTGCATCCGCAGGATCTGGCGATACCGCGTGTCGCCGATGAATTGCCCGTTCTCCTGGAACGCCGGCAGTGCGAGGATTCGCTCGCGCACTTCCGCATCGCTCGCGGTGATGCCAAGCCGCGCCGCCTCCGCCAGCGCCGCTTCCTCTTCAATCAACTGCTGCACGATGCGTTGATCGACGCCAAGCTGCTTCAGCAGCCGTTCATCGATGTTGCCGCCGTACGACGCGCGGTACGACTGCATCTGCTGCTGATACACCCGCCGGAAGTGCTGGGCGGTGATCTCTCGTCCTTCAACCTCCGCGACGACCGAATTGTTCGCCGTTCCGTTGAGGGAATCGCCCATGAAACTGGGGATGTAGAGCAGGATGAAAGAGACCACCACAATGGCCAGGCTCCATTTGAGCCAGTTCTTGTGGCGACGCATCCGGTCGAGCATCGTCATGTGAGTCGGTAAACCTCTGAAGCCGCGCGGGGTAGGCGCGGCGGGATTTGGCTGACGGAAAAGTCAATTATGCCATGACCGACCATCATGCCACGACCGCCGGCATCTGGTTCCGAAGGCAAGACGCCGCAGCGCGCCGGCGAGGGGACCTGAGCCTGACGCGAGACTGACCAGGGGCAGAATCCGCCGTTTCCCCGGATTTCGACACGCATGAGCGAGGCATCATCAGCGGTGTCGAGTACGACTACTATCGCGGGTGCCTCACAGGGCTCCTGGCTCTACTGTTACGACTGCCGGGCCGCCGATTGGATCGAGCTCGCGGGTTAATTCCTAGGTCTGCCGGGGTCGCCTCGTGTGCTATATTTGTGTCGAACAGAAGGACTTAGAGGGATCCGGCATTCCAATGGGACGCACAGCCGATTGACCGGGACCGGTCGGCCGTCTCGCCGCCCGTCCGGCACACGTGTGCCGCGCCGACGACGGGCGTCGACGTCGGTGTCTCCACGCGCGGATCTCGCCAGCCGGCTCAAGCCGCTGCAGAGCGGCCTGCGCGCGCGGCTCTCGCGCGCCGATGTCCTGGCTGGGCTGATCCGGGCCGTTAACTCCACGCTGGATCCCGAACGCGTCGCGGATGCGTTGGTTGCGCATGCCGCCGACTGGCTCCCCGCCACAGGATGGCTCGTGCTGGCAATTGACGATGCGGGACGGATGCGTGCCATGGGTGCGCGCGGGCTGACGGCGGCGCTCGAACCGGGTGCGACGGCCGTCGGCCACTGGGTCATCAAGAGTCGCGACCTCTGTTGCGCGGCGGACGTGTCGCTCGATCGCCGCTTCGGTGGAGCGGCCCCGGCGGCCGTCATGGCCTTTCCGCTCGAGTGCCGCGGCCGCACCGTCGGCGCGCTCGTTGGAATGGACCGCCTTCCCGCCTCGCGGGACCCGCGCTTTGCGCCGGCTACCCGGGCGGCCCTGCTCTCCGCGCTCGAATCGGGAGCCATCGCGCTCGACAACGCCCTGCGTGTTCAGCGTGCCGAAGCGCTCTCGGTCACCGACGATCTCACGCAGTTGTATAACTCGCGCTACCTCTCCCAGGTCCTCCGTCGCGAGACCAAGCGGGCGTCGCGCAGCGGCCGCCCGCTATCGCTCCTGTTCATCGATCTCGACGGCTTCAAGGGGATCAACGACCAGCACGGGCACCTGTATGGCAGTCGTGCGCTGGTCGAGGCCGCGGCGGTGATCCGGCAGAGCGCGCGCGAGACCGACGTGGTCGCGCGGTTCGGCGGTGACGAGTTCGCGCTAATTCTGCCGGACACCGGTAGCGACGGCGCGCACGCCGTCGGGGAACGCATCCGGGAACGTATTGCCGCGCACGGATTTCTTCGCGGCGACGGTCTCGACATTCATCTCACCGTGTCCGTGGGGGTGGCGACGCTGCCTGACGTGGCGGCGTCCGCCGAAGGGCTGATCCAGGCGGCCGACGAAGCCATGTACCACGTGAAGGATCACGGGAAAAACGGGATTTACGTAGCCGGCGAATAGGAGCGACTTTGAGTCTTCGTTCTTTGTTTTCCCTTTTTTCGAGCGACCTTGCGATCGACCTCGGCACCGCCAATACCTGCGTCTACGCCCGTGGCAAGGGCATCGTCGTCAATGAGCCGTCGATAGTGGCGATCAACAAGGTGAACGGACGGATCGAGGCCGTCGGGAAAGACGCGAAGGAAATGCTCGGTCGCACGCCGGGCAACATCGTGGCCATCAAGCCGATGAAGGACGGGGTCATTGCCGACTTCGAGGTTACCGAGAAGATGCTGACCTACTTCATCAAGAAAGCGCACAACCGCAACGTCTGGGTGCGGCCGCGCATCGTGATCGGGGTTCCGTCGGAGATCACGCAGGTGGAGAAGCGCGCGGTGAAGGACAGCGCATATCGCGCGAAGGCGAGCGAGGTGTACCTCGTCGAAGAAGCGATGGCCGCGGCGATCGGCGCCGGCATGCCGATCACGGAACCATCGGGCAACATGATCGTCGATATTGGCGGCGGCACCACCGACATTGCCGTCATCTCGCTTGCGGGCATCGTCTACAGCAAGGCGGTGCGCGTCGCCGGGAACGAGATGGACGACGCGATCATCCAGTACATCAAGAAGACGTACAACCTGCTGATCGGCGAGCGCACGGCCGAAGCGATCAAGATGGAGATCGGTTCGGCGTATCCGCTCGAGGAGCGGATGACGATGGAGATCAAGGGCCGGCACCTGATCGAAGGCGTGCCGAAGACGATCACCATCACCGACGAAGAAATCCGCGAAGCGCTGGCGGAAACGGTCAACGTGATCGTGGATGCGGTGCGCGTCGCGCTCGAGCGCACGCCGCCGGAACTCTCGGCCGACATCGTCGACCGGGGGATCGTACTCACTGGTGGCGGATCGCTGTTGAAGAATCTCGACAAGCGCCTGCGCGAAGAAACGGGCCTCCCGCTCGCGATGGCGGAGGACCCGCTGTCGTCGGTCGTGCTCGGCGCAGGGAAGATGCTGTCGGATTTCAATCTGCTGCGAAAAATTTCGATCGACTAGGCCGAGGTCCGAAGTTCGAGATCCGAGGTCCGAATGCAGCTAATGATCATCGAAAAACGGTCCTCGGGCCTCGCTCCTCGGGCCTCCGTACACGACAGCGATGCTCGACATTCGTAAACGCACCGGCTGGCTGTTCTTCGGCGTCATGATGGCGCAGGTGATCCTCGTGTCTGCGCAGGTCCAGTCGAAGTCCGGCGTGCCGGTCCTCGGACTGGTCACGTTCGAGTTCTTCTCGCGCGTCGCGCGCGCGACCTCGTCGGGCGTGAGCGGTGTGCGGGACGTATGGGGTAACTATGCCTACCTGCGCGGGGTGCGCGAGGAAAACCAGAGGCTGCGCCGGCAGCTGTCCGACCTGCAGGTGAAATGGCAGGAAGAGCACGCGCTCGCCACGCGCTCGCAGAAGCTGCAGGATCTGATGGATCTGCGATCGCGCGCCGGCCTGCCGACGATCGCGGCCGAAGTGATTGGCGGTAATCCCAACCCGGGCATGAAGACCATCACGATCGATCGCGGGAGCGCCGACGGCGTGCAGGCCGACATGGCGGTCATCTCGCCAGGCGGGATAGTCGGGCGGATCATCGGCAGGCCGGCGACGCACGCGGCACGCGTGCAGCTGCTGATCGATCGCAACGCCGCTGCCGGGGCGCTCATCGAACGTACGCGCGCGGGAGGAATGGTGCTCGGGATGGAGCACGATCCGCCGCTGCGGATGGATTTGGTCGCGAACCTTGCTGACGTGAAGGACGGGGACAACGTCGTAGCATCTGGCGTGGACGGTATTTATCCGAAGGGGTTCCTGATTGGCCGCGTCGAGCGTTCGGAACGCGGGACCGGCCTTTACCGGAACATTACCGTGCGTCCCGCCGTGGACTTCTCGAGCGTCGAGGAAGTGCTCGTCGTGCTAGTGCCGCCGCGGCCGGCGACACGCGACGAGGGGATGCAGTGAAAACAGTCGCGGTACTGCTGGCGATCATTGCCGGACTGGCGTTGCAGACGACGTTGTCGGGAATGATGATCGGCGGGCGGATCCCGGTGAACCTGGTGCTGGTTGCGGTGGTGTACATCGCGCTGGCGTTCGGCCCCGTCACCGGCATGCTCGCCGGCGCGGCCGCGGGGCTGGCGCAGGACTCGCTCGCGGGATCGATCGTCGGGATCGGTGGGCTGTCGAAGACGCTGGTCGGGTTCCTGGTCGGCGTGCTCGGCGCGCAGTTCATCGTGTCGCAGACGATCCCGCGCTTCGTGATGTTCGTCGGCGCGACGCTGCTGCACGAGATCGTGTTCGAGGCGTTGTATGCGCTCGTGGAAGGCCGTGCGTTCGCATTGCACATGTCAGGCGCGTTCGTGCAGGCGCTGGTGAATGCCGTCGTGGGCGTGATGGCGTTCTACCTCGTCGAGCAGGGGCCGGGGATACTGCAACGACGCGAGGCACGCAGGGCGGCGTTTTCGAAGAGAAGGTTCTAAGGTGCTAGGTGCTAGGTGCAAAGTGCTAGGTGCTGGGTGCTGCCCGTTCGCAGCACGGAGCACCAGCGTACCCGGCACGCAGCACCACAAGCACTGGGCACGCGGCACGTCGCACTTTGCACGGAGCACCGACAGCGAAGGAACGTTATGTCGACCAATCTGATGCCGGACGATCGGCGCCACCTGGGCATGCGGCTTTCGGCGCTGCAGTACATCATCGCGTTCGCGTTCGCGGCTCTGGCCGTCGGCTTCTGGATCTTCCAGGTCGCGCAGCACCAGAAGTTCGCCGAGATGGCGGAGAACAACCATCTCCGCCGGCTGCCGCGTCCTGCGCCGCGTGGTGTGCTGCTCGATCGGAACGGGAAAGTTCTCGTCGAGAACCGGAACATCTTCAACATCGCGCTGGTGCGCGAGCAAACCAAGAACGTCGAGGAGACCCTGAAGACGCTCGCCAGGGCGACCGGCGTCGACGAGGCACAGCTTCACGAAACGGTCACCCGGCGGCGGCGGGAGCCGAGTTACCGGCCGATCGTCCTCATCGAGAACGCCACCGAACCACAAGTGATCGCGGTGATGGCGCGCCAGTGGGAGTTGCCGGGCATCATCTACCAGGAGGTGCCCTCGCGGCAGTACCCCCAGTCGCCTATGGCGGCGCACCTGTTCGGCTATGTCGCCGAGGTAACGGAAGCCCAGTTGCAGAAGGCCGAGTACGAGGGGGCCGAGCCGGGAGAGCTCGTCGGGCAGGCCGGCCTCGAGCAGGCGTACAACCGGCTGCTCATGGGGACGGATGGTAACAAGACCGTGATCGTGAACAGCGTCGGCCGCGAGATCAGGGAGCTTGTGGACCAGAGCAACCCGCCGCTCGAGGGTCGTACCGTGCAGCTGACGATCGACGCCGACGTGCAGAAGGCGACCGAAGACGGCTTCACCGTGTCCGAGTTGAACGGCGCCGCGGTCGTGCTCGATCCGCGGAACGGAGAAGTCCTCGCCTTTTCGAGCCGTCCGGCCTACGACCCGAATGCGTTCGCGGGCGGAATCGATCGCGCGACGTGGGCGTCGCTCAACACCGATGAACTGAGGCCGCTCCAGAACCGCGCGCTGCAGGGCCGTTATTCACCAGGGTCCACGTTCAAGATGGCGGTCGGCCTCGCCGGCCTCGAAGAGGACATCATCAGGCCGGACTTCAAGGTCTTCTGCGGCGGGGGCGCCAACTTCTACGGTCGTTTCTTTGCGTGCCACAAGAAAGAGGGGCACGGCTACGTCGATTTGCGCCACGCGATCGAGCAGTCGTGCGACGTGTACTTCTACACCGTCGGCAACATGCTCGGCGTCGACAAGATTCACAAGTGGGCGACGCTGTTCGGCCTCGGCGTGAAGTCCAACATCGACCTCCCGAATGAATTGCAGGGACTCGTCCCGTCAACCGAGTGGAAGGCGAAGTACACGAAAGAAAAGAAATGGTACGCGGGCGAGACGATCTCGGTCGCGATCGGCCAGGGGCAGGTTTCAGTGACGCCGGTGTCGCTGGCGGTCTACGCCGCGACGCTCGGCAATGGCGGCACGCGGGTGACGCCGCACCTGATCAAGGCGGTCAACGACGGTAAGGGCTGGCAGCCGGTGCCAACGCCGCCGCCGCAATCGAAAGTCGAAGTCACACCGGAGAAACTGGCGGCCATCCGCGACGGCATGTGGATGGTCGTCAATGCCGGGGGCACCGGCCGGCGCGCGCAGATCCCGGGCCACGATGTGTGCGGCAAGACCGGAACGTCGCAGGTGATCTCGAACCAGGGGCGCCTTGCCGCCGCCAAGAGCGGCAGGAACCTCCGCGACCACGGCTGGTTCGTGTTCTTCGCGCCGCGGGACAATCCGGAAATCGCCGGCGTGGTCTTCGTCGAACACGGCGTCCACAGCGCTAACGCGGCGCAGATCACCCGCCACATCCTGGACACGTATTTCGCGAAGAAGGACGGCAAGCCGCTGCCGCCTGTGCCGACCCGTGAAGAGATGCGCCTCGACTTCTCCGATCGGTTCGCACGCGGAGAAGGCGGTCAGTAGGTCATGTTCGAACGGCGATTGTTCTTCCACGTCGACTGGCTGCTGCTCGGGGCGGTGCTGACGCTGATCGGCATCGGCGTTGCGATGATCTACAGCACGACCTACGTCAACCTGCCGACGGGCGCACATGCCGGCCCGCAGGTGTGGACGCAGATGTACGCGCTCGCGATCGGCATGATCGCGCTGCTGATCTGCCTGATGATCGACTATCGCCTGTTCGCCGAGCATTCCCTGATGCTGTTCGGCGGCCTGATCGTGCTGCTCGTATTTGTCCTGATCAAGGGATCGACGCAGATGGGCGCGCAGCGGTGGATCCCGATCGGTCCATTCAACCTGCAGCCATCGGAGTTCGGGCGCATTGCCGTCGCGCTGGTCCTCGCGATGTACTTCGGCGAGAACCGCCGCGGCGCGCGGAACACCAGCGACCTCGTCATCGGCGGCATCTTCATGGCCATTCCGCTGCTGCTGATTGCCAAGCAGCCGGACCTCGGCACGGCGGTCACGCTCGTCCCGGTCTTTCTCGGTATCGCGTATCTGGCCGGGCTGCGCCTCAGGCTGCTGGGAGTGCTGGCGCTGGCTGGGCTGCTCATCGCGCCGATTGCATGGAAGTTCGCGCTGAAGGATTACCAGCGGTCGCGCATCCAGACGTTCCTCGATCCCGAAAAGGATCCTCGCGGCGCGGGCTACCAGACGATCCAGGCGCGCGTGACCGTCGGGTCTGGCGGCCTGACTGGCAAAGGCTTCCGGCACGGCACGCAAGGGCAGTACAAGTTCCTGCCGGTCGCGCACAACGACTTCATCTTCTCGGTCCTGGCCGAAGAGCAGGGTTTCATTGGCGTGCTCGTCGCGCTCGGACTGTATCTGTTCGTGATCTTGCGTTCTCTCGAGGCGGCCCGGCTCGCCAAGGACCGCCTCGGCGCCTATCTGGTGGGAGGCATCATTTCGGGGTTTGCATTCCAGGTTATCTACAACGTGACGATGTCCGCCGGCCTGGCGCCGGTGAAGGGAATCACGCTGCCGCTGATGAGTTACGGCGGCTCGTCCCTCATCGCCACGCTCGCAGGTTTCGGCCTCATCCTGAACGTTCGGATGAGGCGGTTCACCAACTGAGTCGGGGCGCGGAATCATGACGCTCTTCGTATTGGCGCTCTTCGCGGTGTGGCTGGCGGGACGATGCTCCGCGCCGGCCATGACGCACGCGTGCGCCTCTCGATCGGCGGACGGCCGCGCATCGCGGAGTTATTTGCATGAACAAGGAGATGATCATCTCCTCGACGGGCCACGACACGCGCGTGGCCATTCTCGAGGACGACCAGGTCGTCGAGATCTTCATCGAGCGGGAGAATCAACGCGGCGTCGTCGGCAACATCTACAAGGGACGCGTGTCCAAGGTCCTCCCGGGCATGCAGTCATCCTTTGTCGACATTGGCCTCGAGCGCGACGCGTTCCTGTACGTCTCTGAGGTCGTCAACACCGTCGAGGAGTTCGAGCGCCTCGCCGGCGAGGACGAGGACGAAGCCGCTCCCGCAGCGGTACCGGTTGAAATCGGCGCCGGCTACGCCGGCGAAGAGCGACGCAAAACCGAAGAGGCCAGCACGGAGACGTCGGCCGACGCCACTCCTGCCAACGGGCGCGTGGAACGCCGCGGCCGCGACCGCACCGGCGGGGGAGCCGTGGGCGCGCGCGGGCAGGCCAGGGACGATCGCCCGCAGACGAAGATCGAAGACCTGCTGAAAGAAGGGCAGGAGATCCTCGTCCAGGTGGTGAAGGAGCCGCTCGGGACGAAGGGGGCGCGGCTCACCTCGCACGTCACCATGCCCGGACGGTTCCTCGTCTTCATGCCGACCGTTGATCACGTCGGCGTCTCCCGCAAGATTGAATCTCGCGACGAACGCGCGCGGCTGCGCGGCATCGTCCGGGAGTTCCGCGAGGAGCACGGCTTCACCGGCGGCGTCATCATCCGCACCGCCGCTGGCGGGCGCCCCGAACAGGACATCGTCAACGACCTGTCGTACTTCCACCAGATCTGGACCGAAGTCCGGCAGAAGATGGAGACACGCCGTCCGCCCGCGGTGCTGTTCCAGGAACAAAGCCTGGTCACGAAGCTGCTACGCGATCTCCTCACCGAGGACTACACGGCGATCAGGCTCGATGACCCGCAGGAGTACCGGCGTGTGGTGGCGCTCGTCGAGCGCATCATGCCGAACCTCCTGCCGCGGGTGAAGCTCTACACGAAAGAATTTCCGATCTTCGAGGAATATGGCGTTCAGGCGGAGATCGACAAGGCGCTGCGCAGCAAGGTCTGGCTGAAATCCGGAGGGTATCTCGTCATCAACCAGACCGAGGCGCTCGTCGCCATCGACGTCAACACCGGACGCTATGTCGGGAAGAAGTCGAGCGGACGCCTCGAAGACACGATCGTCAAGACCAACCTGGAGGCGGTCAAGGAAATCGTCCGGCAGATCCGGCTGCGCGATCTCGGCGGGATCATCGTGCTCGATCTCATCGACATGGAGGAGAAGAAGAACCGCCAGAAGGTCTTCCAGGAAGTCGAGAAGGAGCTGCGGAAGGATCGCTCGCCGTCAAAGGCGCTGCAGGTCTCCGATTTCGGCCTCGTGATCGTGACCCGGAAGCGCGTCAAGCAAAGCCTCGAGCGTCAGCTGACCGAACCCTGCCCGTATTGTTCCGGCTCGGGAACGATCAAATCCAGCGCCACGATCTGCTACGAAATCCTCACCGAGCTGCGCAAGATCGGTCCCGACCTCGACGGGCAGGGCGTGATGCTGCGCGTGAACCCCGACATCGCGCGCGCGCTGAAGGAAGAGGAGAGCGCGATCTTCCGCGACCTGCAAAACATGCTCGGAAAGCCGATCACGCTCCGTGCGGACGCACACCTGCACCACGAGCAGTTCGATGTGATGGCGATCTGACCGGCTCAAGGCTCATGGCGTACAAACGAAGGCCGGCAGGAATCAACTGCCGGCCTTCTTCGTTTGTGCCGTAAGCCCTGAGCCTTAAGCCCTAAGTCGCTCATTCACCTTGTTCCGGCTATGCCGGAACAAGGTGAATGAGGTAGTAGTTGCCACCCTTGTTGATCCAGACACGCATGTAATCATTGCCCTTCAGCATCTGGACCTTGGAGCTGTTCGCGGCCGGGGGACTGTCCTTCTGCACCAGCTTTATCTCTGACTGGGGAACGATGGTCACGACCTCGCGGCCCTTGACTTCTTTGCCCTGGACGAATTCCACCCAGCGTTCGAGTTTTTCCGTCTGTCCGACGGCGTCCGGCTTCGAGGGGTCCGGCGTCAGCCGCACCTGGTAGGTGCCGGCAGACAGCGGCTTGCCGTCGGCCTTGACCGCGCGCGGAATGCGCACGGTGCCCAGCGCCATCGCGGCATCAGGGGCGCTCGGTTCGGGCGCGGTGTTCGGCTGCGCGTTCGGTTCGCGGGCGCCGCCCTGTTCCGGCCCGCCCGCGGTGCGCCGCCCCGTACTGGCGGCGGGCTTCTTTGCCTGCCCGCTCGGTTTCTCTGCGGTCGTCGGCTGCTGCGGCGCCGGCGCCTGCGCCGACGGCGTCCCGCCGAACGCGAGGGAGCCCGCCAGCGTGCCTGCGATCACCCACTGCTTCATCATCGCCTCCAAGCGTGATTTCTTGGGCTCACCCTGCCCGGACTGTAGTCAATTATATCGGCGCA
Organism: Acidobacteriota bacterium; assembly: GCA_046726015.1. Classification (GTDB taxonomy): domain Bacteria; phylum Acidobacteriota; class Vicinamibacteria; order Vicinamibacterales; family 2-12-FULL-66-21; genus QHWT01. The sequence goes on along the minus strand of JBKOZS010000147.1, from coordinate 12,092 downwards.
CCCTCGATTCGAGGTGCCGCAGAGGCAACAAAAGCAAACGGGGTGCCAGATAGATGAGCTTCGCGTGCTATCGGTGCGCTCCGCTGCACCAGATGCACCGAGCACGCGGCACCGCGCACTCTGGCACGCGGCACCGACGTCCACGCTTATTTCTTAGCGATTACGATGCTGCCGCTGAAAGTGGAGAGTTCGAGGATGGCGCTGCCGTCACCGTACGTGCCGCTGAGCGACCGTTTCTTCCTCCTTCCGTCGGTATCGCTGGTGCCGCGCGTCGTGATGGGGAGGTCGGACCGGACGTCGCCGGAGAAGGTGGTGGCCTCCACTTCGAAGCCGGTTCCGCCACTGATCGCCAGGTGGACTTCGCCGGAGAACGATTTGAGCGCGTAACGTCCGCGCTTGGCGAGCGCGCCTGCGAAGTTGATGTTTCCGCTGGTAGAGTGCGCCTCCGCGCGATCGCACTGGACCTCGTCGAGCTTGACGTTGCCGCTGACCGACCCCGCGTCGATGCGGCGCACGGTGACGCGCTGCATCGTGACGTCGCCGCTGACGCTGCTCGCATCGAGGCTTTCGTTGCCCTGCGCGTTCACGATCTCGACGTTGCCCGACACGCTCTTTGCGCCCGCGATCGCACCGGCCGACGTGATGCTGACATTGCCGCTGATGGTGCCGGCGTTGATCTCCCCCTTGATGTCAGTGACTTTGATGTTGCCCGAAATGGAGTTGAGCGTGAGGCGCGTGCCCGACGGAGCGGTGACGTTATAGGTCACACTGACGTTCATGTTGCGCCGATGCTGGCGCCGCCCCTCGTCGCTCGGATAGCGCGTCTTCACCTCCGCGCGCCCGTTCCGATCCATGACGTCGACCGTCACCAGCGACAGCAGGTCCCGGGCCTCTTCGGCGGTGCCGGCCCTGGCGACCTTGATGATCTCGACGTTGGCGTCGTTGCCGCCGGCACGGGTGACCGTGATGTCTCCCGCGATGTTTCCAAGCGCTAGCTCGCCGTTCGATCCCAGCTTGAACGTCTTTGTCGTGCGCTCGGTCTGCTCCTCGCGTTCGTCGCGATCGCGGCGCTGGTAGGCCGCGCCGACGTACTTCATCTTGACGGTGAGCCGCTCGGGATAGACCTGGGCGCCGGTTGGACGCGGCAGCGCAACGATCGCAACAAGAACCGTGAGGAGAACTCTGATCGATATCTGCATGTTTATGACTTGTTCAACACCTGTGCGGCCCCGGCACTGTTGCCCTTTCGCATTTCATTCATCAGGGCGATGGTGTCCTGCAGCATGGTGACCTTCTGCCTGAGCGCCTCGAACAGGCTGTCGCGGGCCGGCGCGCTCGTCGGCTCGCTGCGCAGCGCCGCGCGGCTCTCCGCGATAGCCTGGTCGATCACCTGTACGTTCTTTTGCAGCGTGGCGGCGACCTGTGGATCGAGCGTGTCCTGGTTCGTGCTCGCGATCTGCTGAAGCCTCGAGATGGCAGCTTCGTAATGCTGCTCGGCCTGCCTCAACTCGTTCTCGACATCTTCGACGGAAGCGACGGCCGCCGGGTTGCCGGTGGCGGGCGCGGGAGCTGCCGCCTGCTCGGGCGGACGGGCCGTTTCCGTGCGCGGCCACAACAGCATCAGCGATGCGCCGACCGCGATCACGAGCGTGGCGGCTATCGCGAGCAGCGCAACCTGCCTACGGCCGATCCTGCGCGGCGTCGACATGCCCGGCCGGGTGCCGGCGGCCGTTTCGGAGATCCGTCCTTCTTGACGCAACCGGCCAGCAATCTGCAACCACACGCGATCGGGCGGTTGCAGCGCCTCGAGCGAGGCGCCCGCATCGTGAATGCGGCGCAGGTCATCGAGCAGCGCGCGGCAGTCCTCGCACTCCTGCAGGTGCATCTCGAGCTCGGCGCGGCGGATTGCGCCGAGCGTACCGTCGACCATCTCCTGGATCTGCGTGATGTAGCGAGTGCAAGCCATGCTGCCTACTGCTTCCTCGCAAGCAACGTGCGCAGCCGCAACCGCGCCTTGTGCACCTGCGATTTCGACGTGCCCTCCGCGATTCCGAGCACGTCGGCGACTTCACGATGTTCCAATCCCTCGACGTCATGCAAGACGAAAGCGGCCCGGCATCCTTCCGGCAGCTGCTCGAGCGCGCGCTCGAGATCGATCCGGCTGATCGCGCGTTCGCCGAGCCGGTGTTCCCGCGCATCCGCCAGCACCGTCGCGTCCTCAAGCCCGTCGGTGATCTGACCGGCGCGCGCGGAACGGCTCCGCACGTGGTCGAGGATCAGGTTCGTCGCCAGTCGATACAACCACGTGCCGAGTGCCGCTTCACCGCGGAAGCTGTCCAGTTTGCGGTGCGCGGTGAGGAAGATGTCCTGCAGCAGATCTTCCGCGTCCGTCGGGTTGCCGAGCATCCGGCAGGCGAGGCTGAACAGCCGCCCCGAATGGACCCGGTACAACTCTTCGAACGCGCCCAGTTCTCCCCGGCGGCACCGTTCGACCAGCGCGAGCTCTGCGGCGCGCGCCCGCTCCTGCGAACCTCCGGCCGCAGATGGGTGCGCCGTGATCTTAGACGTGGCCATCGTGGTGACGCGTTGCCCGCCCTGAGCGCCGTCGAAGGGCCCGGTCCCGGGATTTCCAGCGGATCGCGGGAAAACCGCGTATGTGCTTGCCAATAACGGTGATCCCTTCCGCCCTGAGCAGCGCCCGCTTCATATTTTCGTTCCCACCGTAGCCGCCCAGCAGGCCCCCCGCCGCGACGACACGGTGGCAGGGCACCCCCCGGGCGGTGCAGCCTTTCATGATGTTTCCGACGGCCCGGGCGGCGCGCGGTTGGCCGGCAATGGCGGCGATATCGCCGTACGTCGCGACCTGTCCTGGTGGGATGCGCTGTACGGCGGCAAGCACGCGCTGCTGAAAGGTGGACACTAGAACACGATACGCAAACCGCCCCCTGCCTGGATCCCTCCCGCGTCGACCGAGATCTCGCGGTTGTCGCCCGCGTCCTCGCGTGCCGTGGCGGCTGAGTACTGGATCAGCCCGCCGACGCCGAACTGGCGTCCGAACATCCAGATCACGTCGGCGCCGGCGTTGAACCCCGCCGCGCTTGCGGTTGCGCGCCGCGTGGACGCCCCCGAGAACGTTGCGGTGTCGAACGGAAACGACTGCGAGTACTGGACGCCGGTGACGATCGTTTGCTCGACGTTGAACCTCGACGGGCCGGCAAAGGCGATCACGCGGAACCGCTCGGTGAGCGGCACGAGATACGCGAACTGCAGGTGCACGGCAATTTCGCTGCGAGTCGCGCTCGTCGAGCCCTCAATCGATCGCAGCTGGTTGAACTGGAAGGGGTGCGGGACCTCCGCCGTCACCGTCGCGTCGGCACGCTTGGAGAACCGGCTGACGCCCACGCCAACACCAAATCCTTTCCAGAGGCGCACGGCAAACGTGCCGTCGATGAACGGTCCCGCTTCGACCGGATAGTCAACGCTCGCTCGGGAGTTCTCCGGATCCTGGAACTGGCTCGCGAACGTAAATGAATCGCCGAATCCGTTCGAGGTCCCTTGCACGCCGCCGCTCACGCCAATCCAGAACCGTTCGGACTGGGCTGCGGCTGGCGCTGCCACGGTCAGGAGCGCCGCCATCATCATCCATGCGCGTGTCGTCACTCCGGCCATTAGTTCACCCCCACCGCGGTCCATGCCTGTGTCACCGCGCGTTCGACGTTGCCGTTGGCCGGGTAGAGATCACGCGCGGCCTGGATCGTGACGGCACGCGCAACCGAGAACGTGGCGTTGGCCGGCATCAGCTCGGTGAAGCCGCGGTAGAACACTTTTTCGATCTGCTCGCGGTTCGCGGCGCCGACGCCGTCGACCGACAGGCCCGAGGTCCTGTTGGTGCCTCCTTCGATCGAAAGATAGAACGCCTGGCTCGCGATCACAGAGTTGGTGTGCACGCCGCCGTTGTCCTCCGTGCCGAGGAACCGCTGTGAATAGTGATCCGGGTCGCCGTACGCCGCGGGATTCGACATCGACCGCAGGCCACCCGGCCGGATGACGTCCTCGCCAATCAGGTAGTCCGCCTGCATCGATCCGTTGCCGCGCGGCTGAAAGAAGAACTCCACGCTGGTGCCCATGATGTCGGAGAAGGCCTCGTTCAGCGCCCCCGATTCATTCAGGTAAATCAGGTTCGACGAGAACTCGGTCACGCCGTGCGACAACTCGTGCGCGACGACGTCGAGGCCGCCGGAGAGGAAATCCCACGTCTGGTTGCCAATCGGCGATCGCGTGAAGAACCCCGCCGGCAAGCCCACGCCGTAAACCATGTAACCGTCGCCGGCGTAGAACGCGTTCAGGAAGAACGTCCCGATCACGGCGTTCGACGATGTCTGCAGATCGGTCCTCCGTACTGGATTGGCGAGACCGGTGATCTCGATGTCGTGGTTGTCGAGGCCGCGGCGGCCGAACCGCTTGAAGTAATAGTCGTAGGTCCACCCCTGATACACGTGCGCGTCGTCGACTGCGCCGTCCGTCCAGTTGTTGTCGTCGTCGCTGGCGACATCCGCGCCAAGAACCGGGAACCCGTTGAGAATGTTGAGCGTTCTGGACAGGCTGCCCCGCATGTCGAGCGTGCGGATTGATGGAGGCCGAAGGTCGTCCTGCGCGGTGAAGCGGCCGCTTCCCGCTGTGACGCTGATCTTCTTGGTGTCTCCCAGCACGCCTTGCGCGCGGCCGACGGCCGCCTGCGTCTTCAACTCGCTGTAGTCGAACGCGATCGATCCGTCGTGCGCGTCAACGAAATACTGGCGGATGTCGCTCCCGGTGGCCGCCGACAGCCGCCACGCCAGGATGTAGGCGCCGTCGCGCGGCAGCACGACGAGCTCAGGCTGCCGCGAGGCAGCGATCTCCACGCCACTCTGCTCCTGCACGATCTCACGCGCGCGATCCGCGTCAATCTTCGCCGCCGTGTCGACCGACACGCGCGGGTACAGCGTCCCGAAGACCGACATCAAGACGCCGCCTTGAAGCTGACGCGCGATATCGCCGCCGAAGACGCGCACGCCCTTGTAGTACTGATCGGCGCGCTCGATGATGCGCCCTTCGATCATCCGGTCGTCATGCCGATCGCGGACGCGCAGATCGCGGTCGCGCAGCATCCGCTCGGTTTGCGCATCCCATCTCCGGAGTTCCCTGAGCGAGGAAGGGGCGATCTCTACGCGATCGCGGGACGTTTGCGCCGCGCCGATGCGGCCTGACACGAGCAGAAGAAGAACAGCACACGAAACGCGCAGTGCGCGCCCACACCACCGATCGAGACGCATGGGGATCCTTTCTGACTACCTGAGTGCACCCTTGAGGACCTGGCCGTCGGGCGACGGCAATGACACGCCAACGATCGACGCGAGGGTCGCCGCGACATCTGCGGGCGTCGCCGGATCGTTGCTGGCGCCGGGGCGAATGCCGGCGCCGTAGAAGATGACGGGAACGCGCTGATCGTACGAATACAGCGTGCCGTGGGTCGTCACGCTGGTCGCGAGCAGCCACTTTTCTTTCGGGATGATGATGATGTCCCCGCTCCGGCCGGGGAAGTAGCTCAGCGCGGCCGCGCGCACCTGGAGATCCTTCGACGTCCGTGCCGCGGCCGACGCCAGGTCGTTCCCCTTGATCACGCGCGCGATGCCCGAGATCCGCAACAGCCCGTCGTTGATGGCGGTGAAGGCACGCGGATCGCTCTTCACCTTGTCGGCGGCGTCCGGCTTCAGATAGATGTCGGTATAGGCGTTCGTTTCGACGAACGGGCCCTTGCCGTAGAGCGGTTTCAGTGCGGCTTCCACCGCCGCGGCAATCACCTGTGCACTCTGGCGCCCGCCCTCGACCTGCTCGGGAATGTCCGCGACACCGTGATCCGCGCTCAACGCGAGCACGTAGTTGCCGTCGCCGACGTTCTCGTCGAGGTATTGCAGCAGCTTGCCAAGCGTCGCATCGAGCCGGACCAGGACGTCCTGCACCTCGTGACTTCGCGGCCCGAACGTGTGCCCGACGCTGTCGAGCGCGGAGAAGCTGATGCCGAGAAAGTCCACGCCCTCGCCCTTGCCGAGATGCAGCGCATCGATGGCCGCTTCTGCCATCTCACCGAGGTAGTCGTTCGCATACGGCGACGTGATCCAGTGCGACACGTACGCCGCGTCGCCGCCCGATCCCAGCGGATGGGGGAACGTCGTCGACCAGCCCGCCGGCTTGCCCTCGCCGGCGCCGTCATCTGAAAACTGATACCGGTTCACCGGCAGCGTCCGCTCCCAGACCTTGTCGGCGTCGCGTGTGACGGGATTGCCCTTGACGAACGCGGAGAGCCAGGCAATCGGTGTCTTCGCGTAGGCGGTCGAGGTTTCCCATGCGCCGCGCTCGTCGAGCCACACGACCGAATCCCCTTCGTGTCCTGCCAGGCCAATCGCGGATCGCGCCTTGACCGACATCGTGACCACGCGCGCCTTCACGTTGCGTCGCATGGTTTCCGCCAGCGTCGGCATCCGCATGCGCTTCGCGCTGTCGCCGCCGCCTTTCAGGTTGCCGTAGCTCACTTCGGTGACGGAGGAGTCTTCAGTGCACGTGACGACCTTATCGGTGTCCCGCTCGTACCACTGGTTCAGCACCATTCCGTGCTGGTAGGGAAACGTGCCGGTGCCGAGCGTCGAATGACCCGGACACGTGACGGTGTTGAGGTACGGATACGCTGCTTTCTTGAACCACGCGCCATCGCGCGTCAGGCGCCTGAGTCCTTTGTCGAACAGGTTCGAGTAGCGCTCGAGGTAATCCGCTCGCAGCTGATCGACGACGACGAAGACCACCAGCTTCGGTTTTGGCGCGCTCTGCGCAGCCAGGCGCGCCGGCGCCGGCATACACAGCATCACGAACAGGATTGCCGTCGTTATTTCACGAACACGAAACATCAAAAGCCTCTCAAGCTGAATCTGGTCCCACCTTCGCGCTATCGCGCTACGGCGGACAAGCGGACCTTCCACCTCGGTCCTCGGCAGCGAAGTTACCGCCGAAGCATCGGCAAATAGCAGAGCGCGCCGAGATATACATCGTAAACGGCACAGCCGATGGAATACCACCGCGGCGCGAGATCTTCTGGAAGAAATCCCGGGCGGTGCAGCACGTCGAGAACGGCGTGCCCAGCAAAGGCGAGCGCAACGATCGTCAATCCCTGGCGTGGATCGCGCACGAGCGTGACCGCCGCCACCAGCAGGAAACCAACCGCCAGCGCGACGTCGAGGCCGACGCCCGGCTGATTCTCGCGCGCGACCGCGAACCCAATATAAGCCCCCGAGGTCAGCGTCAGGATCAATGCCGCGAACTGCGCGAGCCGCAGCTCGGCAATCAGGCGGTCGGGAGCGGAGGGGGGCACAGCTGCCGTCCGAATCGATTGCCACGTGAAGCCGAGAGCCAGTCCGCCGAAAGCGACCACTACGCTCCGGAACGCTTCGCTCACGAGGAGCTGAGCTCCATGAAGTTCAGCGGATCGATGCGATACTCCGCGGGATCGACAGGGGAGATCACGCTGTCGAGCTCGGCGCGATCGGCACGCGCCTCCCACAAGTTGCGTTCATAGGGAAGCTCCAGCCGCAGACCATCCATGCCGAACAGGACGCGGACGCGCGGGCGGTACGGATCCGGTGCGTGGACCGCGAGCACCACCGCCACTTCGCCGGTGCTCAGCCTCACGAGGTTGCCGGGCGGGTAAATCCCCAGGAGCTGCACGAAGCGCCGCACCAGGTTTTGATCGAACTGGGCTCCGTCGCTGCGCTTCAACACCGCGAGGATTCGGTCGGTCGGGTGCGCTTGCTGGTACGCGCGCTGCGAACGCATCGCGTCGTACACGTCCGAGATGCTGCAGAGCATCGTGCCCACGTTGAGCGAGCTGCGTTTCACGCCGAACGGATACCCGGTGCCATCCATCCGGAGGTGATGCTCGAATGCCACGACCGGCGCGAGGATTGGCATTTCCGGCGTGCGCCGCAGGATCTCTGCGCCATCGACGGTGTGCCGCCGCATGATGACGAACTCGTCGTCGGTGAGCTTGTCCGGCTTGTTGAGGATCTCTTTCGGCGTGCGCACCTTGCCGATGTCGTGCATGAGCGCCGACAAGCCGAACTCGCGGAGCAGCTTGCCGTCAATGCCCAGCGCGCGTGCCTGGCCCATCGTGAGGATCGACACGTTCACCATGTGGGTGAACGTGTAGTTGTCGTAATTGCGCATGGCCGTGAGCGCGACCAGCGCCGTGCGGTTCTGCGTGACGGCGTCGGCAAGCCCCTCGACCGCCTGCAGTGCCGCCGGGACATCGGGCATCCCTTCGGTCGCGGCGCTTTCCCACGCGACTTCCGCCGCGGAGACGGCGTTCGTATAGAGCTGCCTGATGGCAGCCATGTCGCTCGCCAGTCCATCCTGCTTGCGATCCTCGGCCTTCAGTCGTCCGACGCGAATGTGCGCGCTCGACAACGCCTTCTCGGGATCGATGCCGCCGCGCCCGCTGAGACGCGCGAGGCCTTGCATCAGCGCGACGAGCTCCGGCTGCGTCACGCCGCGCTCGAACGCGATCCGCTCGACCTGGTTGTCTTTCAGCCGGCGGATGAACTCCGTCATGCTCGCGCTCACCTTCGGCATGGGCGTGTCGGCGACGACCAGCTCGGTGCCGACGATGCCGATGGCGACGGATGGCATTTGCTGGTGAAGCTGCCGGAGCGCCGTCATCAGCCCGTCCATGTTGCGGGAGACGAGCGGATGATCGGGGGCGTAGAGCTGCGCCGCGCGCACGCCGGAGGCGATCCGTCGCAACAGTTCTTCGTAGAGCGTCGAACGTGCAAGTGGTTCGGTCATAGTTGTCCGAGTTCCGCCTTTGCCGCGGAGCGGACGCCGCGCGATCCGCGGGTCGATGCTTCGCGCAGCGCTTCGATGGCTGCAGTGTTGCCGATATGGCGCAACGACCGCGCGGCGGCGGCTCGCGCGCGCCGCGTCCTGATCGGGGCGAGCCAGTCGCCGTGCTGCAGCGCCTCCTTCAACGGTCCGACCGCGTCGGACCCACCAACCGATCCCAGCGCCTCGATCGCCCCGAGATACACGATCGGAAACGCGCGGCGATCGATATGACGCACGATGTGGCAGAGCAGCGGCCCGGCCCGTTCGTCGCGCATCGTCGATGTCAATTCGCTGATCAGCGTCTGACGCGGCCGTCCGCTGGTCGACTTGAGCGCCTGCACCAGGATCTGCGACGCCGCTTCACTGCCATTCAGGACGAGCGCCTGGATGGCTTCGCGCTGCACGAGCGGTTCGGTGTCGATCAGCAGCGGCTGCAGTTCGCGCAGCCCCTCGGATCCGCCGAACTCGCGCAGCAGGTACGCCGCCGTGCGGCGCACTTCCCAGTTCGGCGCGTTCATCAGTTGCTGAACCGACTCGCGCCCGGCCGCCCCGAACCCGACGAGAATGTCGCGCAGCCGGCGCCGCGATCGCGCGTCCTGTTCGGCCGAGAGCACCTCGGCGAGCGGCGGGATCACCGCGGGTCCGATGCTGTGGCACAGGTGCTTGAAGCGCCCATAGGCGTCTTCATCGGCGCCGCGCAGGTGTTTCGCGACGTGCTTCATCATGGCGCCGCGGCCCAACCGCTCCAGCGCCGTGCGCGCGGCCGCTTCGCGCTTCTTGTCCTTCTGGCCCTCGATGGCCACGCGGTCGGCAAGCATCCACGCCTGGTCGAAGTAACCGACGCGCACGAGGTCTTCGGCGTGGGTGACGACGGTGTCCGCGATGTCCCGCCAGCGAGACGGATCCGGCTCAATCACGAGCAAGTCGCACAGCAGGTCGTGATCGAGTGCGCGGAGCGCGCTGTCGCTGACCGTCGAGAGCCAGGCCGCCATGCGTTCGGGCGGATCGTCGTTCGTCGCTTCGACGTCGGTGGCGCGCGTCCGCGCGCTGGTCAGCTCGCGGGCGTAGTCGTCCGAAACGAAGCTCGCATCGGAGTACGACGTGAGCATCGTCTCGACCCTCTGCCAGAGCTCGGCAAAGATCTCCTCGCGTCCAAGTTCCGAGACCGCGACGTCTTCCTGCGCCAGCGCCAGCAGTTGCCGCTGTCGATCGCGTTCGGGAGCCAGCGCCTGGAAGGCATGGGCCAGCCGTTCGGTCGCGCCGCGTTCGGTGATGACGTTGTTGGACACGAACTGCGCGACCGAGGAGTCGGCCATCCGCCGCACCACCGCGTTGACGACGTTGACCGAACCGACCACGGCTTCGGACCTGGTGCGCCGCGCGAGCAGTTCGAGCATCGCTTCCGCGGACATGGTGCCGGCGGCGTGGCCGATCTGGCGGAACAGCTGATCGAGCTGCCCGGGGTTCGTCCGGCCGACGTACTCGGTCAGTCCCTTCAACAGGTTGAGAAACGTTGCGGTGCGGACATCGACGCCCTTGTCGGCGGTTGCCGCTTCGAGCTGCTTCATCAACTCGTTCAGGCGCAGAGGATCGCCGACGATCTCGAGCAGCGTGCGCATCGCGGAGTCGTCGAGCTCGAGCTGCGGGCCCGCCATGGCGGCCGCGATCACCCGTTCGATCGTGGCGGCGTCTCCCTGCTTCTCGCGCAGCACTTCGGCGTAATCGATCTCTTCGATGTCGACGCTGGGTCCGCCGGCCGTCGACCACAGGTGCGAGATGCCGCCATCGGCCCGTACGTCCTCCGGCGTCCGCGCCAGCAGCAGCAACAGCGTGCGCCACGACGAGGTGTCGGCGCCCGCGTTCAGCGTCAGTTTTCCGATGAAGTGCCGCCGCAGCATCTCGGCCAGTTCGACGATCGCGCTATCCGGCTTTGCCGGCGCGGCATCGCCGATCACCAGCGTGTGCGGCCGCACGTGCATGGTGAAGGGGCCACCCGCGGTCAACACGCCGGTGAGTTCCGTCAGCCGGCCAAGCGTGGCGCCAATCGCGGGATGCGCCGCGGGATACAGAGACACCGCTCGCGCCGCGGCCTTGCACGTGCGTGCGAAGTCCGCCAGCCGTGCGGTCGTTTCCGGATCGAGAGGAGCGCGCGCCTCTGCCATGACTCCTTTACTGTGAATGGCGCCGCACGATCGCCGGGGCGCCACTGTCAATGCCCAATGTCAAATGCTGAATGCCGGGATCGCGAAAGTCAGGCATTTGCCATTCGTCATTCAGCATTGACACGCAGGTCGAACATTCTCAGCAGCCCGCTACAGGTACGTCAGCGGATCGAGTCCCACGGCGTCGGGATCGACCGCCTCGACGACGGCCCAGGCGAAGTCGCCGCGGCCATCGGGCTCCCACGTGTTCACGAGGACTGGCGCTTCGATGGCGACGCCATCGCCGTCGGCCACGATCTTCACCTGCGGACGGAACGGATCCGTCGGGTGCTCGTGCGTCACGACGCCAATCTGCTCGGTGTTCATCCTGACGAGCGTTCCGACCGGGAACAGGCCGATCAGGTTGATGAATCGGCGCAACAGCCGCGAATTGAATGCCGGGCTGTCCTTCTGCGTCATGATCGACTTGATCCGATCGCTGGACAGCCCCTGCCGATAGATCCGGTTGCTGCGCAACGCATCGTACACGTCCGCGATGCTGACGATCTGCGTGCACAGGTTCAGGCTGCGGCTGCCGATGTCCTCCGGATAACCGGACAGATCCTGCCGCAGGTGGTGCTCGAACGCGACGACTGGCGCCAGCGCCGGCATTTCGGGGGTGCGTCGCAGAATGTGCGCGCCGTCGATGACGTGCCGTTTCATCTGCTCGAACTCGGCCTTCGACAGCTTGTCGGGCTTGTTGAGCACGTCCTGCGGCGTGTGCACCTTGCCGATGTCGTGCATCAGTGCCGCGAACCCGAACTCGCGCAGCAACGCGCCGCTGAGGTTCAGTGAGCGCGCCTGCGCCATGGCCAGCACAGAGACGTTCACCATGTGCGTGAACGTGTAGTTGTCGTACTTCTTCAGTGCCGTCAGCGCCATGAGCGACGTGCGGTCCTGGTTCACGAGGCGCGCCAGGCCATCGATAATCTTTCGCGCGGCGCCGGGATCCGGCTGGTCGCCCGCCTTCGCCGCGTTCCACAG
>JBKOZS010000146.1:0-34872 GCA_046726015.1 Acidobacteriota bacterium | reverse complement strand
GGGCGCGACGCGGCAAAGCAGACCTACGATCGCATTCTCGCGTCAGTGCCAGCGTTGTACGAGCGCACGGCGGCTCACTACGAGCAGCTCGATCGGCAGACGCTGAGCGTCGAAACGCCAGACGCGCGCATCAACAGAGCGTTCCGCTGGGCAAAGGTCGGGATCGACAAAGGACTCGCGATGAATCCCACCCTGGGCACTGGCCTCCTGGCCGGCTTCCGCACGTCCGGTGAAAGCGAGCGTCCCGGGTTTGCGTGGTTTTTCGGCCGTGACTCGATGTGGAGCTCGCTCGCGACCACCGCCACCGGCGCCTTCGACACGACGCGAGCCGCGCTCGAGTTCCTGCGGAAGTACCAGCGCGAGGACGGCAAGATCCCGCACGAGATTTCGCAGTCCGCTGCGCTCATTCCGTGGTTCGAGAAATACCCCTACGCATGGGCGAGCGCGGATGCGACGCCGCTTTACGTCATCGCGCAGGCGGAGTACTGGCATGCGTCCGGCGACCGCGCGTTTCTCGAGGGCGCATGGCCGTCGATCGTGAAGGCCTACCGCTTTTCAGCCGCGACAGATACCGACCGCAACGATCTGATCGAAAACACGAACGTCGGTCACGGCTGGGTCGAGGGAGGCGCGCTGTATCCGCCGCACGAAGAGATGTACATGCAGGGACTCTGGATCGCGGCGTCACGCGGCATCGCGGATCTCGCGGCCGTGATGCGCGACGACACGATTGCCGCCGAGGCGCGCACGGCGGCCGAGCGCACGCGCGTCTCGATGGAGCGTACCTACTGGCTGAACGATCGCGGGTTCTACGCGTTCGCCACGGCGGGGCGTCCGCCTCGCCTTGTCGAGGAAGACACGGTACTGCCGGCGGTGCCGCTGTGGTTTCAGACCGTCGAGACCGATCGCGCGCAGCAGGAGATCGATCATCTCGGGAGCGGCGCGATGGAAACCGACTGGGGCGCGCGGATCCTGTCCAACCGAAGCCGCCTCTACGATCCGCTGTCGTATCACTACGGATCCGTGTGGCCGCTCTTTACGGGGTGGACCGCCGTGGGCGCCTATCGGTATGGGCGCCCTCACGTAGGCTACGACGCGATGATGGCGAACGCACTGTTGACGTTTCCGGGCGCGCTTGGCTACGTCACCGAACTCCTGTCGGGGGAGTTCGCGACCGCATTCGGCCGATCTTCGCACCATCAGATCTGGTCCGAGGCCATGGTCGTCAGCCCCATCATCCAGGGGCTGCTTGGCATCGAGGCGCGCGAAGGCGGAGGCACGCTTGCCTTCTCGCCGGCACTGCCCGCAATGTGGGATCGCGTCAGCGTACGCAGCTTGCGCGTGGGCGGCGCCAGCTACGACATCACGTTCGAACGATCCGCGGGCCGGGCGGTCGCACGCTTCACGCGTGCCGCTGGTCCGGACGGCGCTGCGCGCCAGAAGATCATTGTCGCGCCTGCCTTCCCCAGCGACGCGCGAATCAGAAGCGTCAGCGTGAACGGAACGAACACGCGTCCTGAAATCGTTCGGGTCGGAGATCAGCAGCGCGCCCAAGTGACCGTTCCGCAGAGCACCTCGTCCACCGAGGTCGTGTTCATGTATGACGAAGGGACGGATGTGGAAGTCGAGCCGCGGGAGACGATCCCCGGTGCCTCGAACGAAGGTCTCCGGCTGCTTCGGGCATGGGCGGATGCGGGCGCACTTCATCTCGTCGCCGAGGGACGGGGTGGCCGTTCGTACGCTGCGCGCGTGCGATCCCCGAAGCGCGTGGGCACCGCGGATGGCGTCACGGTGCTGCCGCGCGCCGGCAGCATCCAACCGATTCAGATTGCGTTCGATGGAGATCCGGACGCGTACGTGCGCCGCACGATCGCGCTGCCGCTGTCGGTGCGCTAACTCGTTATTCGTGGGACCTTCACATGTCACTCACGTACTCACGCAGAGCGCGCAGAGCACGCAGAGCGCCTCTGGTGACGTACGCAGTTGCTGCTTCATGCGCTTGAGCCAAAGTACGCAGCAGGCGCGTACATTGCTTCCTCCTTCGAAGCCGGAGTCTAGAAATCCGAGTGAATCTAAACGGCATTCGCTGTGCATCGTCCCGGCGGCATGCGAACAGAAGCGGAAATCAACGCCATCTCCGAAGGCATCATCGGCTGCGGCATCACCGTCCATCGACGCGTGGGGCCCGGCTGCCTAGAGTCGGCCTATACGCCCTGCATGGCGCTCGAACTCCAGAGGCGTAAACTGGATTTCAGGCGCGAAGTCGCCTTGACATTGCAGTACGACGACCTGGTGATTCCGCGAGCCTACTTCGCAGACTTTATTGTGGAGGAATGTGTTGTTGTTGAAGTGAAAGCGATAGCAACGATCGGAGATCGCGAACGTCGGCAACTGCAGACATACCTCGAACTCGAAGGTTGTCCACTCGGTCTGATCTTGAACTTCGGCGCCCTGAAGCTGGTGGACGGCATCAAGCGCGTCGTGAACAAGTTTCCGTACGGCAGTAAGCGTTTTGAGCGACCACAAGGAACCTAAATAGCGTTCTCCGCGTGCTCTGCGCGCTCTGCGTGAGATCGTGCGTGACAGGTGAACGTCGGTCAATGAGGAGCGGCGATCCCGCTGCCCTCCTTGATCGCAACCACTCGCCCGCCGGGGACGTCGCTGAACGTGTCGACGCGGCCGCTGGGCCAGCGGACCTCGATCGTGTCGGCTTTCTTCGCGCTGCCCAGGCCGAAGTGCAGTCGCAGGTCGTCGTGGGAGTAGTAGCTGGACTGACTGAGCGCCGCTCGCGCCTGCGTGCGCCCGCCGGCGGTCACGCGAACCGTGGCGCCAAGTGCCGCACGATCTGACGCCGTGCCTTCGAGCTTCACTGCGATCCAGTTGTTCCCACCGGCGTACTCGTTCCTGAGCAGCGATGGCGGCTCGTTCATGTTGAAGACGAGCACATCCTGGTCGCCGTCGTTGTCGATGTCGCCGAACGCGGCGCCGCGGCTCGAGTGCGGCGTCGTCACGCCGGAACCGCTGGACGCAGTCACCTCTTCGAACCGGTTGCCGTCGATGTTGCGAAAGACGACGCGAGGTCCGCGATGCGGGTACTGCTTGAGGATCGCCTCGACCTCAGGGTAGACATTGCCGGTCACGTACATCAGATCGGCCCGTCCGTCGTTGTCGAAGTCAGGCATCCCGGCGCCCCATTCGACGTAGCGATTGAGCACGCCGACACCCGACGACGTCGCCACCTCTTCGAAGAGGCCCTTCCCCCCATTCCTGTACAACGCCGGCACATCGTCCGCAAAATGCGTCTTCAAGATGTCGAGCAGGCCGTCGCCGCTGTAGTCCGCGACGGCGAGCCCCATGCCGGCTTGCTGAGTGCCGTTCTCGCTGTACGCGACGCCGCTCTCGACGGCGGTGTCGGTGAAGGTGCCGTCGCGATTGTTGCGATAGAGGATGGATGCCGTCGAATCGCAGGCGACGTAGATGTCGAGCCAGCCGTCACCATCGAAATCCGCGGCGGCGGCCGTCATCGGATAGCGGCCCGTCACCTTCGCAACGCCTGATTTCACCGACACGTCGGAGAATGTGCCATCACCGTTGTTGTGAAACAGCAGGTTCGTATCGAACGGCATGCCGCGCGGCCCGCAGTTGACGGGGACCCCTTTCCATACGCAGTTCGGTCCCTTTCCGACTTCGGGCGCCGCCGCGAGATCGAATCGCAGGTAGTTGGCGATGAACAGGTCGGCGCGCCCGTCGCGATCGTAGTCGGCAAAGACGCAGCCGGAACCCCATCGCGTTCCCCCGGTCGGCAGGCCGGCGCGCTTCGTCACGTCCTCGAACGTGCCGTCACCGTTGTTGCGATAGAGCACGTTTTCACCGAAGTTCGTAATGGCGAGATCGATGCGGCCGTCGTTGTCGTAGTCGCCTGCGCACACGCCCGACGCCCAGCCGATGAGCCGCAACCCGGAGCGCTCGGTCACATCGGTAAAGGTGCCGTCGCGGTTGTTGCGATAGAGATGAGAGACCGGCGCCTGGCCAGGCGCATAGGTCTCCATCAGGCGCGTGCCCTCTTTGAGGCGCACGCCGCTCAGGACGAGCGCGTCGACCCAGCCGTCATTGTCGTAGTCGATGAGTGCGACCCCGGCGCCGTTGGTCTCGATGATGAAGCGCTTGCGATCGACACCGCCATAAATAGAGGCGGCGTGCAGCCCCGCGCGTTCGGCGACATCGACGAACGATACGGTCCAGGGGGGCGTTGGCGGGGGCGTGGACTGCAGGAGCGCAAACGCCGCGAACACCATCGCGGCGCGGACCAGCATCATTTGACGTCGCCCTGCAGTTTCTCGGCGATCGCGAATTCGCGTTTGGCTTCTTCGAGCTTCCCCGCCTGTTGCAGCACCTGCGCGAGCAGGTAGTGCGCCGACTTGTTGTTCGGGTCGAGCTCGGTTGCGCGCTTCAGCACGTCCTCGGCTTGCCCGGGCTGCCCGGTCTTGCTGTACGCCTTGCCGAGCAGGATGTATGGGCCGCTGAAGTACGGGTTCATCCAGATCGACTGCTGCAGCGCCTCGATCGCCTCGTTCCACTTCGACTGGCGTGCGTAGATGTCGCCAATGCGGTACACGGCCATCGAGTGCGCGGGATTGATCGCGAGCTCCTCGCGCATCAGCTTCAGTCCTTCGTCGAAGCGCGATCGGAAGATCGCGATCTGTCCCAGCATGTAATGCGCCTCGGGGATCTTCGGGTCCAGTTTCAAGGCCGCCTCGAGTTCCGCTTCCGTCAGATCCTCGAGTTCCAGCCGGTTCATCATCTGGCCGGTTAGCAGGTGGGCAGCCGCCGAGTCCGGCGCTACGTTGAACGTGCGCGCGAGCGTTGCGCGCGCTTTGTCCGGTTGCCTTGTCTGCGCATAGGCGGTGGCCAGCGCGTACCTGATCCGGCTGTCGTCGGGGGCGGCCTTCAGCGTGGCTTCGAAGTACGGGATGGCTTCAGCAATCCGCCCCGAGACGTAATGCGACATCCCTAGCGTGCGGGCCTCGTCCGCCGACCCGGCTGTCCCCTTTTTTTGCGAAAAAAGGGGGCTGTCCCCTTTTTTGGTGGCGGCCTCGGTCAGCGTGTGGAACTTGTCGGGCTCGAGGTTCTCCCACGTTTCTTCCGCGCCATTCGGCCAGCGGACATCGACGCGATCAACACGGGTGGCGGCGCCAAGGCCGAAGTGGACCCGGAAGTCGTTCTGCGACATGTAGCTGCCGCCACCGCGCACTTCCTGCCACTGTTCGATCTTGCCCGTGACGAGCCGGACGCGTGCACCTATCGCATTGCGGTTGGACGTCGTCCCCACGAGCTTCAGCGTGATCCAGTGATTGCGGTTGTCCCCCTTGAGCCGATACAGGTCAGGCTGATCGTTGACGTTCGCAATCGCGACGTCGACCTGGCCGTCGTTGTCGAAATCCCCGAATGCCGCGCCGCGGCCCGCCTTTGGAATCGTCAGCGGCTCGCCGAGCCGCTCCGTGATGTCTGCGAACCGTCCGTTCCCCAGGTTCCGATATACCACCTTGCGCTGCGCGTAGCCCGCTTCCGTCTTGAGTTGCCGCACTTCGGGATAGACGTGGCCGTTCACGAGGAACAGATCGAGCCAGCCGTCGTTGTCGAGATCGACGAACGCGGTGCCCCAGCCGAGCCACCGCGTGTTCATGCCAATGCCGGCCCCGAACGTGCGGTCATCACAGAGACCTTCACCCGTGTTCGAGTAGAGCGTTGACGTATCGCCGGCAAAATTCGTCTTGAAGATATCCATCGTCCCGTTGCGATCGTAGTCGCCAATCGCCACGCCCATGCCAGCCTGCGGCTTGCCGTCCTGGCTGTACGCGCAGCCCGCCTTCACGCCCACGTCCGTAAACGTGCCGTCGTGGTTGTTGCGATAGACCGCGCTTGGATTCGAATCGTTCGCGACGTAGATGTCGACCCAGCCGTCGTTGTCGAAGTCGAATGTGCTCACGCCAAGCGCGTATGTGCCGCTCGCGCGCGTGATGCCGGACTTCTCCGACACGTCCTCGAACGTGCCGTCACCGCGATTGTGATACAGGAGGTTCTTGCCGCCGGTGAGTCCCGGCGGACCGCACGCCACCTTGAGTCCCTTGTAGCGGCACAACCCGGAGTCGGGCGTCGGCGCGGTTGCCAGGTCGAGATCGATGTAATTGACGACGATGAGATCGAGGTGGCTGTCGCGGTCGTAGTCGAGAAACGCGCAGGCGGTGTTCCAGCGCACGCGCGACTGCTGCAGTCCCGCCGCGCGCGTGACGTCTTCGAAACGGCCGCCGGGCGTATTGCGATACAGGTGATTCTGGCCCCAGTAGGTGACGAAGAGATCGTCGCGACCGTCGTTGTCGTAGTCGCCGACACACGTCCCTTGCCCCCACCCGCTCTGCACGAGGCCCGCCTTGCTCGTCACGTCTTCGAACGTGCCGTCTCCCTTGTTGCGATACAGGTGATTGGTGGGCGCGCTTCCGGCGGGAAACCCTTCGAGCGTTGATCCGTTGACGAAAAAGAGATCGAGAAGGCCGTCGTTGTCGTAGTCGATCGGCGCAACACCGGTGCCGGTCGTTTCGAGCAGGTACTTGTTGGTCTCCGCACCACCGAACACGATCGTCGCGTTCAGTCCCGCTTCGCGCGCGACATTGACGAAGGAGAAGTTCAGAGAAGCCTGGTCCTGCGCCGCGCGGCCGGAGGCAGACGCCAGAGCCCCCGTCGCAAGGACGATGAGAACCCGCCGGATGGTCCGCATCGGCGCATGTTAGCACCGGCACCCGAGGCGACGGGCGCTTTCGAGCTCGGCTTTCGCCTCCGCCAACGCGCCTTTGCGCCGCAGCGCCAGCGACAACTGGTAATGTGCCTGCGCGCTGTCGGGCGCGAGGCGAATCGCCTCGCGAAAACTGGCGATTGCCTCGGTGATCTGATTCCGACGCAACTGCTCCATTCCCGCATTCACCGCGAAGACGGCGGCCTGCGAATCTCCCTTGACCCTGGTGAGACGCTCGGCCTCGGCCAGTGCCGCCGCGGCGGCGTCAGTATCGCGCGTGGCGTTCAGCGCCTGCCCAAGCGATCGAAAGGCTTCGGCGGACGAGGGGTTGATGCGAGTGGTTTCCCGGAACTCCGCGATTGCCGCGTCGAGTTCGCCGCGCTGCCTGAAGATGGTGCCAAGCATGTAGTGCGCGTCAGCGTAATCGGGGCGGCGCGTGAGTGCCTCCCGAAACACGGCGACGGCTTCGTCGGCCCTTCCGGTCTGCCACAGGACCACCCCGAGCGTGTAGGCCGCTTCGGGCAACTTCGGATCGAGCCGCATGGCGTTTCGAAACGCCGCCTCTGCCTCGTCGAAATCGTCGCGCTGCTTCAGCGCGAGACCAAGGTCGTAGAACGCCTCGGCGTTGTCCGGCTCGCGTCGCGTCAGCTCGCGGTACTCGGCGATCGCGTCATCGATCGCGCCGGTCTGCAGCAGCGCAGTGCCGAGGTTCAGCCGTGCGCTGCCGAAGTCCGGATTCTGCTCGACCGCACGTCGCAACGTTCGAACCGCGCGTTCCGCGTCGCCTCGCTGCATCAACGCCAGGCCGAGGCTGCTTGCCGCATCCGCTCGCGAAGGGTCCAGCGTTGTCGCGCGTTCGAGCGATGCAATCGCGCCGTCGATGTCCCCCGCTTCCTGTAGCGCGACGCCCAGTTGCATGTGCGCGACCGCCAGCGCCGGATCCGCCTTCACTGCCGCGCGCAAATCTTCGATCGCACCCGGAATGTCGCCCTGCTGACGCTTCGTGACTCCGAGGTAATAGCGCGACTCCGCATGCGAGGGCCGCAGTTGCACCGCCCGCTCGAGTGCCTGGCGCGCCCCGTCGAGATCTTTCGTCCACCAGAGCGTCGCGCCGAGGTGATACTGCGCGTCGGCAAGTTTTGGATCGAGTGTCACCGCCTTGCGGAACGCCGCAATCGCGTCGGCCGTCGCTCCCTGCTTTCCAAGGACGAATCCCAGCCGATCGTGCGCGCGCGCCGAGGAAGGATTCGCCGCGATTATTCTTTCGAGCGCGGTCCGCGCTTCGGCGAGGCGCCCGAGTTCGATCAGCCGATCGGCGCGGGCGAGCGGAGTCTCGGACGGCCGAGCTTGTTCACTCGTTCGTTGTGGCGTGAACAGGACGATGAGAAGGAGGAGGGCCGGGGTCGTGGATGGATCTTAGCAAACCACGTTACACTCGCGTCGCACGCGGGGAGGACATCATGCGCACGGCAGCGGCCATCGCGATTGCGGTGCTCGTGGGCTTCGGAACAACGAGACCAGCACAACCGGGTACGGAGCGGGACCAGGCAAAGATCCGTGCCGTAGTGACGGAGTATCTTCAAGCGCGCGAGCGGCGCGACGCGCAGGCCATCGGCGCGCTCTTCCTCGAGGACGCCGATCAGCTGACCTCGTCGGGCGAGTGGCGCCGGGGACGCGAGGAAATCGTTCGCGGCACGCTCGCTTCGTCCCAGCAGAGTGGCGGACAGCGCACCATCACGATTCAGACGATCCGCTTCCCGCAACCGGACACGGCCATCGCCGACGGGCCGTACGAGTTGGCCGGCGGGACGAACGACGGCACGAGGAAGATGTGGACGTCGTTCGTCTTCGTGCGCGCCTCCGGAGGCTGGAAGATTGCCGCGATCCGCAATATGCTGCCAGCACCTCCGGCGCGATAGGCAAAGGAAACAGAGGAGACGCCACCATGATGGCGATTGTCGTCATTCTCGTGATTCTGTGGCTGCTTGGGGTGGTGACGAAGAACACGCTCGGCGGCCTGCTCCACATCCTGCTGGTGATCGCGGTGATTTTCCTGCTGATCAACGTGATCCGAGGCAGAGGACTCTAAATCAATGATGTCGTGCATCGTGCTTCTCGTCACGTGGTCGTTGTCGCAGCAGCCCCCATCGCAGGCCAGCCCCGCCGCGCAGGCACGGCCCAGGACCGTGAGCGAACAAAAGTATCCGCCCGAGCAGGTCAAAGCCGGAGCCTCAGTGTTCGCCGCGCAGTGCGGGTTCTGCCACGGCCGCGATGCGGCCGGCGGACAGACCGGTCCGGACCTGACGCGTTCACCACTCGTCGCCGAGGACAACCGCGGCGACAAGATTGGGCCGGTCGTGCGCAACGGACGCCCGGAGAAAGGCATGCCTCCGCTGAATCTCTCCGATGGGGATCTCGCCGCGGTCGTGGCGTTCATTCACGATCAGAAAGCCAAGTCGGATCTGCTGCAGGGCGGCCGCCGCGGCGTGGACGAGGAGGACCTGCAGACCGGCGATGCGAAAGCGGGCCAGGCGTTTTTCAGCGGTGCGGGCGGATGCGCGCGCTGTCACTCAGCGTCCGGCGATCTCGCGAATGTCGCCGGGCGATTGAAAGGGCTCGAACTGCTGCAGCGCATGCTCTATCCCGGCGGACGCGGCAACGGCACTCCTCCGGCGAAGGTGACGGTGACGCTCCCGTCTGGCGAGACGGTGACGGGCAGGCTGGCCCAACGCGACGAGTTCGTCATCGCGTTGAAGGATGCTGATGGCTGGCACCGCTCGTGGCGAACGAGCGATGTGAAGGTCACCATCGACGATCCGCTCGAGGCGCACGCCGCGCTTCTCCAGAAGTACACGGACTCCGACATGCACAATGTGCTCGCGTATCTGCAGACGCTCCGCGAGGCGGTGAAGCAATGAGGCGCCTCTCGCTGCCAATCGTCTTGTGTGGGCTGCTGCCCACGCTCGGCGCGCAGGGACTCGATCCCGCGACGCTGTTGAAGCCACCCTCGGACAGCTGGCCGACGTATCACGGGGATTACTCCGGCCGGCGGCATTCGCGGCTGACGCAGATCACGCCGGAGAACGTGCATCAGATGACGCTCGCGTGGGCGTTTCAAACGGGACAACCCGGGCAGATCAAGGCCTCGCCGATCCTCGTCAACGGTGTCATCTACCTCACGATGCCCGATAACCTCT
Organism: Acidobacteriota bacterium; assembly: GCA_046726015.1. Taxonomy (GTDB): domain Bacteria; phylum Acidobacteriota; class Vicinamibacteria; order Vicinamibacterales; family 2-12-FULL-66-21; genus QHWT01. Next base: position 24,888 of record JBKOZS010000146.1, on the reverse strand, counting down.
GGGCGATCGATGCGCGCTCCGCACGCCCGTTGTGGCGTTACACGTATCCGAAGAACGAGGGCTTCAAGATTGGCCATCGGGGGGCCGCGGTCTACAAGGATCTCGTCTACCTGACGACCCCTGACGCGCGTCTGGTCGCTCTCAACGCCAGGGACGGCAAAGTGCGATGGAACGTGGAGATCGCCGACGGGAAGCGCGGATACTGGTCGACCCACGCCCCGCTCGTCGTGCGCAATCATTTGATCGTTGGCGTGTCCGGCGACTTCGACAATCTGCCCGGCATCCTGAAGTCGTTCGATCCTGAAACCGGCAAGGAGCAATGGACGTTCTACAGCACGCCGCCGCCCGGCACGCCGGGATCGATCAGCGGCGGCGCGACCGGCGGGCAGATGTGGATGACCGGCACTTACGATCCGGAATTGAATCTTGTGTACGTCGGAACCGGCAATCCCACGCCCGTGCTCAACGGACCGGTGCGTCCCGGCGACAACCCCTGGACCGGCAGCATCCTCGCGCTCAATCCCGACACCGGCACGCTCAAGTGGGGATTCCAGGCGTCGCCGCACGACACGCACGACTGGGATGCCGCGGAGGTGCCGGTGCTCGTCGACGCAACGTTCAACGGGACGCCGCGCAAACTCCTGCTGCAAGCGTCGCGCAACGGCTACTTCTTCGTCCTCGATCGCACGACCGGCAAGAACCTGCTGACGGCCCCCTTCGCCGCCGTGAACTGGGCGCAGGAGATCGACAAGGATGGGCGGCCGATCCCGGATCCCGCGAAAGAACCCGCGCGCGATGGACGCCTGGTCGCGCCGAACGAAGGAGGCGGGACGAATTACCGGTCGCCGAGCTTCGATCCGAAGACGGGCACGTTGATCGTCAGCGCTGTTGACGGTTACGGCATCTACTTCTTCAAGAAGGAACATGGCGATTACGGGTGGGCCGGCGCCGATTACGGCGTGCACAGCAAGGGATTCCTGCGCGCGATTGATTACCAGACCGGAAAGGTCCGCTGGCAGCACGACATCGGCGGCGGCTCCGGCGCAGGCGTGCTCACGACAACGACCGGTTTGACGTTCAGCGGCGATTCGTCCGGCAACGTGCTCGGCCTTCGCACGAGCGACGGCGCAACGCTCTGGCACGCGACAATCGGCTCGGTTGGCAACGGCCCGATCACGTACGAGCTCGATGGCCGTCAGTATGTGGTCGTCGGCGGGGGCGGCGTGCTGTACGCATTTGCGCTGCCGCAGCCAGCGGCCTCACCGTCAACGCGCTGAGGGCGGGACTCAGGGCTCGGGCGAAGGTGGACGGCAGCGTCAGTTCCAGTTTTGCAATCCGATCCGAATTCTGTCCGCTCGCCCGCGCCACCGCCTCCTGACCGGCCGGCGCAACCTCCTTACGGGCTTTAGGATTCAGCACCTTACGGGCGTGGCGTGTTTCTTGGTAGTCCCACCCCTATGCCCCCGTCGGTCAGTGTCTCCGAGACATCGTATGTACCGCAGGCTGCCGCTGCGCGGGCCTCGTCGCGGTCGAGCGTGCTCGTCGCGTTGTTTGCGACAACGCTGTTCGTCAGCGCGTTTTTGATGTTCCTCGTCGAGCCGATGATCGCGAGGATGGTGCTGCCGCAATTGGGCGGGGCGCCGGCGGTCTGGAACACCTGTCTCGTGTTCTTCCAGATCATGCTGCTCGGCGGGTACGCGTATGCGCATGGCGCGACGCGCTGGCTTGGCGTTCGCCGCCACATCGCGGTGCACTCGGTGCTGTTGCTCCTGCCGTTCCTGGTGATGCCGATCGGTTTGCGCCTGGCGCCTCCGGATGGGACCGAGAGCCCGGTTGCCTGGCTACTGCTCGCGCTCCTGGGATCGATCGGCCTGCCGTTCTTCATGCTCTCGACGAGCGCCGCGGTTCTGCAGAAGTGGTTTTCGGCGACGGATGATGAATCGGCGGGAGACCCGTATTTCCTGTATGCGGCGAGCAATCTCGGCAGCTTCATCGCGCTGCTCGCGTATCCGCTGGCGGTCGAGCCCTCGCTGCGCCTCCAGGATCAGGCCCGCCTGTGGACAGCCGGATACGCGATCCTCGTCGCGCTCTGTTTCGGCTGCGCCGTGGTGGTGTGGCGCCGCAGTCGATTCGCTGACGCGGGCACGAAGGCGGTAGCGGCATCGGAGAGCGCCGAAGCAATGTCATGGGCGCGGCGAGGACGCTGGATCGCGCTGGCGTTCGTGCCGTCGAGCCTCCTGCTGGCGGTCACGAATTACATCTCGACCGACGTGGCGTCGGTGCCGCTGTTGTGGATCGTCCCGCTCTCGCTGTACTTGCTCGCGTTCGTCGTGGCTTTCAGCAAGTCGTCCGAGCGTGTGCGCGCGATCGCGTCTCGAATGATGCCGATGCTGGTGATCATGCTGACGCTGGTACTGCTCGGCCAGATGACGGCGCCATTGTCAGTGGTCATCCCACTCCATCTCGTCGTGTTCCTGGCCATTGCGATCGTGTGCCACGCCGATCTCGCAAACGATCGTCCCTCGTCGGCGAGGTTGACCGAGTTCTACTTCTGGATTTCGTTCGGCGGCATGCTCGGCGGCATGTTCAACGCGCTCCTGGCGCCGGTCATCTTCAAGGAAATCGTTGAATACCCGATCGTGCTGGTGGCGGCGTGCCTGCTGCGCAGCGTGCCCGCGCCAGGCGATAACAGGAAGCTCACGATCGCCGACGTTGCGGTGCCGCTGGCCATTGGCGGGGCGGTCGCGGTGTCGATCCTCGTGAACAACAGGTTCGGATCGATGTCGCGGTTCATCATTCTCGGCGCGGGGCTGCCTGCCCTGGCCGCGTTCAGCCAGCAGCGCCATCGTTTCCGCTTCGCCGCATCCATCGCGATGATCCTGCTGGCAGGCGTGCTCACTGAGAGCATGTTCGGCCGTATCGTCTATACCGCGCGGACGTTCTTTGGCGTCAATCGCGTCCGGGTCGATGAGACGCGCGGCTATCGTTTCATTTTCCATGGCACCACGCTGCACGGCATGCAGAGCCTCGACCCGAAGCGCAGTGGCGAGCCTTTGAGCTACTTCCATCGAACCGGTCCGATTGGGCAGGTTTTTGCGGCTGTTCCGCAGGCGGCGGCCGCGTCCGACATCGCTGTCGTGGGACTTGGCGTGGGCACGCTGGCGGCGTATCGGGCGCCGGCGCAGCAGTGGACCATCTACGAAATCGATCCGATCGTGGAACGCATTGCGCGCACCGACGAGTACTTCACGTACTTGAGCGCGTGTGGCGAACGCTGCAAGGTCATTACCGGCGACGGCCGCGTGTCCATCGCACGGGCGGAGCCGCACACGTATGGCGTGATCGTACTGGACGCCTTCAGCTCCGACGCGGTGCCGATGCACTTGCTGACCAAAGAGGCGCTGGCGCTGTACGTCTCGAAGCTCGCGCCCGGCGGCGTGATCGCGTTCAATATCTCGAACATGCACCTGACGTTCAGCTCGGTGCTTACGCGCATCGCGGAGGACGCCGGGCTCGTCGCGCTCTGGCAGCACGAGCCGGGGGACGCCGGGTCGTGGGAGACCGGCAAATTCCCGTCGGAGTGGTTCGTCGTCGCCCGCGATCGCCGCGACTTCGGCACGCTCACGAGCGATGCGCGATGGAAGGTCCCCGTCGCTGCCAGCGGAACGCCGCTCTGGACCGACGACTTCTCGAACATTCTGAGCGTGATTCGACGCTAGCCGCTCGGCGCATGGCTCGGGACTCAGGACTCGGGACCCGGACTCGGGACTCGCGACTCAGGACTCGCGACTCAGGACTCGCGACTCGGGACTCGCGACTCGGGACTCGGGACTCGGGACTCGCGACTCGGGACTCGGGACTCTACGCCACCCCCGCCATCAACCGCATGACCGCGAATTGATCGGCCTCCGCGCGCGGGAGCTCGCCGACGATCTGCCCTTCGCGGAGGACCAGGATCCGCGTCGACAGGTTGAGCACCTCCGGCAGTTCGCTCGAGATCAGCACCACCGCGTTGCCGCTCGCCGCGAGCTGATCGATGAGCGCGTGGATTTCCGCCTTGGCGCCGACGTCGACGCCTCGCGTTGGTTCGTCGAGGATGAGCACCCGCGACCTGGCCGCGAGCCACTTCGCCAGGACCAGCTTCTGCTGGTTGCCGCCTGAGAGTCCCGCGGTGGCCGCATCGAGGCTCGGTGCGCGAACGCGAAGCCGATCGAAGTAGGAGGCCGCCAGCGTTCGTTCCGCGCGATGCCTGATGAAGGACAGGCGTGCGAGGCTCCGCAGGATCGCCAGCGTCGTGTTCGCTCGCGCGCTCATCGACAGCACAAGGCCCTGTCGCTTGCGATCTTCCGGCACGAGGCCGATCCCCGCGCGCATCGAGTCTGCCGGCGATCGCAGATGCAGCGGTCGACCCTGCACCCACACGCGCCCGGCGGCCTCCGGATCCAGCCCGAAGAGTGCCTGCGCGACTTCGGATCGTCCCGCGCCGACCAGCCCGGCAAACCCGACGACCTCTCCCGCACGCACGCTGAACGACACGTGGCGAAAGCCAACGGGGCTGGTGAGCCCTTCGACGCGAAGCAGCTCGTCACCCGCGGCTCCCGAGACATGACTGGGAAAGTATTCCTCGAGCCGGCGGCCGATCATCATCTGCACGAGGTCGGCCGGGTTGAGATCGGCGGTGGGCTTCGTCGCCACGTGATGGCCATCGCGCATCACGGTGACGGTGTCGCACAACCGGAAGATTTCCTCCATTCGATGGCTCACGTAGAGCGACGTGACGCCGTTCGAGCGGAGCCGGGCGCTCAGGTCGTAGAGCTTCTCGGCCTCGTGCTGCGACAGACTGCTGGTGGGCTCGTCGAACACGATGATGCGGGCGCCGCGGCCGACCGCCATCGCGATCTGCAGCATCTGCTGCTGGCCGGTCGTGAGGTCCCCCACGCGCCGCTGCACGTCAATGGTGGCCCCGATGATGGCGAGCATCCCCTCGGCGCGCTGCCACATCTCGGCGCGCGCCAGAAAGCCGCCCTTGGCCGGAAGCGTCCCGAGACAGAGATTCTCGGCAACCGACAAGTTCTCGCAGAACGCGAGCTCCTGGTGCACCATGCCGATGCCGGCGGCGAGTGCATCTTCCGGGCCGCTGAAGTTGACGGGGTGTCCGAGAACAACGACGCGGCCGGCATCCGGGCGATAGATACCCGCCAGGATCTTTCCGAGGGTGCTCTTCCCTGCGCCGTTCTCGCCGCAGAGAGCGTGACACGAGCCGGCCGCTACTTCAAAGCTGACGTTCTCGAGCGCCAGCGCGCCAGGAAAGCGCTTTGTTACTGACTCGAATCGAACCGCGGGCGCGTCAGTCATGCGTCAAGGGAGTACGCTTGTCACGCACGACTTCACGCGAAGGCCGCAAAGCTCGCGGAGACAAAAATGTTTTCGTTCTCTGCCTGCTTCGGGTGCTGTGCGTGAGATCGGGCGTGGCCAGCGAAAGTTGGTGAATTTGCGTGTTGCGCCGTCGACACCTCACGGCATCTTCAGATACTGGTCCGGCACGTCCGTGAAGCCCCAGTCCTTCAACTGCCGCGCCCACGTGCCGAGGTTCTCCTTCGTCACGCGCACCAGTTCCATCGGAATGATCTGCGGCACATCTTTCTTCAGCTGTACCTTGTCGACGATGGTCTCGACCGACACCTTGCCCCAGAGATAAGTCGGCTGCGCGAGCAGCACGGGGGCAAGTCCCTTCTCGACGTACGGCAACTCCGCCGGCAAGGCATCGACGGCCACGATTTTGACCTTTGATGGATCAAGGTCCGTGAGCAGTGACGCGGTAAAGAGCGGCCATCCGCCAACCATCGCCCAGCCCTGGATTTGCGGATACGCGTTCTGCACGCGGATCACTTCGGCGGCGGCGTCCTGTGGCGTTTCGATGTGGTAGAAGGTGTCGACGAGCTTGATACCGGGATACTTCGTGGCTTCCTGCCTGACGCCGTCGGCGCGCTTGCGCAGGTTCGGGGCGTTCTGGTTGCCAGCGAGGATGGCTATCGATCCCTTCTCGTTCATCTGCTTCGCGAGCTCGCTCATCACCGTCTGCCCGGTCTTCACATCGTCCACGCCATAGAACGCGAACCGCTTCGATTGTGGAGCATCGCTGTCGAACGTCATCACCGGCACGCCGCGCCCGACCGCATCGTCGATCGCACCGGTGACCTTGCCGGCATCGGAACACGAGATGAGAATCGCGGTCGCCCCTTCGTTGACCGCCTGCGCGATACGCTGCGCCTGGACCTGCCCGTCCTCGGAAGGAGGCGTGAGCCACACGATCTCGATTGGCACGCCGTGCTTCTGCGACAGCTCGCGCGCCGCGGCTTCGGCGCCGGTCCGGGCCGACAGGAACACGGGATTGGTCGAGCTCTTCGCGATCATCGCGATGCGCAACCCTGCTCCGCGCCCGCCGGCTGGTTGCTCGCCGGCCGGCTTCTCGTTCCCGCGGCATCCGGCCATCAGCACGGCGGCTGACATCACGGCAACGGCCAACCATTTCATCGTCACTGTGGTGCTCATGCGATTCCCTTCTTTACGGTCCCGTCCCCGCTGCCGGCCGCCCGCGCAAGACGCCTGGCCGAGAAGCGCGCGCTGGCCTGGTCGAGGACGACGGCAATGATGATGGCGCAGCCGATGATGATCCATTCGTAGTTCTGGTCGAAGTGCAGCGTGCGGATTGACTGGCGGATCAGCACGATGAGGAGTGCGCCCAGCGTGGCATTGATCGCGCTGCCCTTTCCGCCCGCGAGGCTCGCTCCTCCGACCACCGCGGACGCTATCACGTAGAGCTCGTAGCCGGTCGCATCGACGCACGATGCGGAGCCGTAGAAGCCGGCACCCATGAACGCGGCAAGCCCGGCCGTCAGCCCCGACACGATGAACACGCCAGCCTGGATCCGGGGCACGCGCAGCCCCGAGAAACGGCTTGCATCAGCGTTGCCACCGACCGCAAAGATGTGTCGCCCCATGACGGTCTGGGTCAAGTACACCGCCCCCAGGGCCGTCACGATCACCATCGTGAGCATCGGGACCGGGTAGAGCGACTCCGCGAGGCCGAGCGGCGCTTTCGCAAAGTCGGTCAAGGCGCGCGGCAGCAGGATGCTTTCAGCACCGCTGGCGACGAACGCGATACCCCGAAGGATCCACATCGTGCCGAGCGTGATGATGAACGAGTGCACGCGCAGCCCGACGACCATCAGGCCGTTGATCAACCCGCAGATCAAGCCAATCCCAACCGCGACCAGCAGGCCGATCGCGAACGTCTGGCCCGGGCCCATTGGTCCCATCGACCGCAACACCATCGCGGTGGTCACGCCCGACAACGCGTAGATCGACCCCACGGACAGGTCGATGCCGCCCGAAATGATCACCATCGTCGCGCCGACGGCCATGATCGCGAAGAAGCTTGCGTCGGTGGCTGTCTGGATCAGCGTGTAGGAGTTCAGGAAATTGTTGACCGGCTGGCCGGTGAGCCGGTCCTGGTGGGTCCCCGCGAACAGTGTCAACAGCGCGCCCAGCAGAAGGATGACCAGGATCAGGCCGGCCTGCTGGGACGCGAGGATGCGACGGACCATCAGCCGAGTATCCTATCGGACCTCGCGCATGATCCTGAATCCCACGTCGAAGCCGCTGCCGGGGCCGGCCGCGTGGGTCGCCGGGATCGCATTCTTCACGTCGGCGACGAAACCGCCACCCTTCAGGACGTGCTCGCGGCCGGTTCGTGGCGGTGCCGGGTCGGCAAACAGCTTGTCGTTGTAGAAGTCCTGGACCCATTCCCACACGTTGCCGAGCATGTCGTACAGCCCCCACGCGTTCGGTTTCTTCGCGCCGACGATGTGGGTGGAGATGTAGGCGTTGTAGCCAGGGATAGCCTGGTCGCGAATCGTGGTCCACGGAATGTCCCCTTCGCCTCCGGCACGCGCGGCGTACTCCCATTCGAACTCCGAGGGCAGCCGGTACGCGTTCGTCTTCTCGAGCGCGTTCAGGGCCTTGATGAATGCTTGCGCATCATCCCAGCTGACGTTCTCAACCGGGTGACGATCCGCATCCTCGCCTCTGTAGGTCGACGGGTTGTTGCCCATTACTCGCTGCCACTGCGCCTGTGTCACTTCGTACTTGCCGATGTAGTACGGTCGATCGATCCTGGTCACGAAGCCATGTGAGTATTCGGCAGTCGCCATGGCTTCAATGCGACGCGCAAGCGCGGCGTCAGGCGGTTTGGGAAACGGCGGCTCGAATTTCCCGACCACCATCTCGCCCGGCTGAATGAGGACGAACTCCATCCCCACGCTGTTCGTGACTGTTGCCGACTGGCCGTTTGCGAACGACGCATGAAGCACCATCGTGTGAACCAGCATGAACATGCCACGGCCCGTCACTTCAGTTCCTTGATCCTGATATTGCGAAAGCGCTGCACGGCCCACGGCGCACCCGATCCGTATGCTACGCCGGCCGCACTGGTGTAGGTCGCGGTCCAGTGGAGCTGTAACCCGATCCTGCCGCCGTAAACGCCGCCAATCTGATCGTTCCTGGGCATCTGCAGCTCCCACATCTTCACGTCGTTGATCCACAACGTGACGTGCGGGGCTTCTCCAACTATGCGCACGCGCATCGTGTTCCACTCACCGTCCTTCCAGACACGATTGATGTCCTCGCGCTCGCCGATGTACTGTGGCTGGCCGAGCCGCATCATCTCTCCAAGCCACGCACCGGTGTTGCCGGGTCTGACCAGTTCGATCTGATACGCAGACCCAGCTTCGCTCGAGCGGAGAAAGATGCCGCTGTTGAAGTCCGGATCGGGTTTCGCCTCGACCGAGAGCTCGAAATCCGTGTAGCTGCGGTCCGAAAGCAGAAGCCCGCCCTGGCCGAACGGCCGCTGCCTCAGAACCAGCGCGCCGTCTTCGACGGTGGCCTGAGCGGTCGTGCCGTGGTGCGACGTGCGGCTCCAGTGCCAGCCCGCGAGCGTCCGGCCGTCGAACATCGACACGAAGCCGCTGTTCTCACCGCCCTGCAGGGTCAGCGCGAACAGGAATGCGGAGCCGATGAGTGGTACATGTCGCATGGAAACCGTTGCACTTGATCCGTGAGATCCGTGTGATCCGTGGCCGTGATTGGTGGCTGGAGTCTATCGCGAGTCCAGCTTAAGATGCGCTGCACTGTGAGCTACCGTCCGGCTGCGAACGACTAAGACGACACCTTGAGAAACGAACTCACGGAGAATCGTTGCCTGCCATTCGTACTGCACTCGTCGGTTACGGCTACGCGGGACGCACCTTTCACGCACCGCTGATCCAGAGCACTCCTGGCCTCCAGCTCGTCGCGATCGTCTCACGCAATCCTGCGGCCGTGCATGCCGATCTCCCCGACGTGGAAGCGCTGGCGAGCGCGGATTCGGCGTTGGCAGCGGACGACGTGGATCTTGTGGTGATCGCGACGCCGCACGACACGCACGTGCCGCTTGCGAAGGCCGCTCTCGAGGCTGGCAAGCATGTGGTCGTCGAGAAGCCACTGGCGCTCGCGGTCGACGAGGCACGGGAGATTGCCTTGCTTGCCGAGCGCACCGGTCGCGTGCTGTCGGTCTTTCACAACCGGCGATGGGACGCGGATTTCCTGGGTGTTCGGGACGTCCTCGCGAAAGGCGCGCTGGGCGACCTGGTGCATTTCGAATCGCACTTCGATCGCTATCGGCCGGTGGTGCGGGATCGATGGCGGGAACGTCCGGGACGCGCGTCGGGTCTCTGGTACGACCTTGGGCCGCACCTGATCGATCAGACGCTGCAGCTGTTTGGCAGGCCGTCACGCGTCACCGGTCACCTCGCGGCGCTGCGGCCTGGTTCGGAAACCAATGACTGGGCGCATGTCGTCCTCGATTACCCGCGCCTGCGCGTTGTGCTGCATGCGTCGATGGTCGTGTCGGGGTCGCCGCTGCGCTTCGCGCTGCACGGGACGAAAGGAAGCGGGATCAAGCACGGGCTCGACGCGCAGGAAGATCAATTGAAGCGCGGTGTCTCTCCGGCGTCCGACGAGTTCGGCGTCGATCGCGATCACGCGATCTTCATCGATGGCGAGACCGGCGCCGAGACGGCATGGGCCCTGCCGCGCGGCGATTACCCGGCGTTCTACCGCCAGGTGCGCGACGCGATCGTCAGCGGCGCGCCCAATCCGGTCTCCTCCTCAGACGCCGTCGCCGTTACCGAGCTGCTTGAAACCGTCGTTCGCTCGGCAACGGAAGCCAGATCGCTGCCTACTGCACCGTGACGGTCGGGCTCGTGGCGGCGCGCGTGTAGCCGTTGTTGAGGAACAGCCGGAACTCGTAGGTGCCGGGGGTTGCGGGCGCGGTCACCGTCCACGTCCTCGTCGTCACGCCCGCACCGACATACACGAAGGTCAGGTAGCTGGTGTTCGGCGCGCTGGTGGCAGCGAACCCCAGCCAGTCGAACTGCCCGCCCGGACCGTTGTTCAACGTGACCGTTATGCTGGCGCCAGGGGCCACTGTGGTCGCGCTCACCGTAAGCGTCGGCGCCGGCGAGATGGTGAACGGCACCGCCGATGATGTGCCTCCCGGTGCAGGTGATGCGACCGTCACGAGCGCCGTTCCGACCGCCGCGATGTCGGCAGCCGAAATCGACGCGCGGAGTTGCGTGTTGCTGACGAAGGTCGTCGCCCGATCGGAGCCGTTCCACCTCACGGTGGACGCAGCAACGAAACCCGTCCCGTTCACAGTCAGCGTGAACGCAGCGCCGCCGGCCGTCGCGCGATTCGGACTGAGCGACGTGATCACTGGTCCCGAAGGGTCTGGCGCCGTGACGGTGACGGCGGGGCTCGTGGCCGCGCGCGTGTACCCGTTATTGAGGAACAAGCGGAATTCGTAGGTGCCGGCCGCCGTCGGCGTCACGGTCCACGTGCGCGTCGTCAAACCCGCGCCGACGTAGACGAACGACGTGTAGGACACGTTCGGCGCCGTCGTTTGCGCGAACGCAAGCCAATCCCCGGCGCCGCCAGGGCCGTTCGTCAACGTGACGGTAACGCTCGTGCCTAACGGAACGCTCGTCGCGTTTACCGAGAGCACCGGGCCCGCGTTGATCGTGAACGAAGCCGCCGCAGACGTTCCTCCGCCCGGAGCCGGAGACGAGACCGTCACCAGCGCCGTCGACGCAGAGGAGATGTCGGCCGCGGTGATAGCCACCTGCAATGTCGTGCTGTTGACGAATGTGGTCGTCCGTAGTGACCCGTTCCATTTCACGACCGACGAGGACACGAAGCCGGTGCCGCTCACGGTCAGCGTGAACGCCGGACCCCCAGCCGACGCGCTCGCCGGGGAGAGCGACGCGATCGTCGGCGGCGGATTGACCGCCGCATCGATCGTGACGGTCGGGCTCGTGGCCGCGCGCGCGTAGCCGTTGTTCAGGAAGAGCCTGAACTCGTATGCCCCGGGCGTCGACGGCATTGTCACCGTCCACGTGCGATTGAGAACGTTCGCTCCCACGTACGTGAATGTCAGGTAGCTCGTGTTGGGCGATCCGGTCGCAGCCAGCGCCAGCCAGTCGCCGGATCCGCCAAACCCGTTGGCGAGCGTCACGGTTACACGTGCCGACGGCGCAACCGAGGTGGCATCAACCGACAGTGACGCCGGCGGGTCGACCGGCACTGTCACCGTCGCGGACGTGCCGCCTCCGGGGGGCGGCGTCGAGACGAACACGCGCCCGCCTGACCCGGCCGCAAGATCAGCAGCGGAAATCTCGGCCTGGAGCTGTGTTCCGCTGACGTACGTCGTGGGCTTCGCCGCACCATTCCAGTACGCGACTGTCAGCGTATTGAACCCGCTACCGTTCAAGGTGATCGTCACCGGTGCCGTGCCGGCGCGCAGACGCGCAGGGGCGACCGACGTCAGCACTGGCAATGGACTGGTCACAGGCACCAGCGTCGACAGCGCGTCGAAGATGCTGACTCGCGGGACGACGGCGCCGCCGCCGAAGAAGATCCGGTCGTCGGTAATTGGCTTGCCGGTCTGTCGCAGCGTGTTCAGGAGCGTCGTGACGCTCGCACCTGGAACAGCCTGGCGCAGGATGGCCCACGTGCCGGCAACGTGCGGCGCGGCCATTGACGTGCCGCTCTGTTCCTGGAAGCCGCCGCCCGGCATGGAAGAGGTGATCGACTCGCCAGGCGCCAGCAGCGACAGGAATGGCGCCACGTTCGAAAAGAACGATACCTGGTTCGTCTTATCAACCGAGCCAACGCCAATCGCTGACGAAATGCAGGCGGGCGACGAAATCATCGTGCCGGAGAAACCGTTGCCAGCCGCGGCAATCGTCGCAACGCCAATGGATCGCAGGTTGTCGATCGCCGGTTTATAGGGCTGATCGTCGCAGGGGGCGGTGAACATTGTCCCGCCGACACTCAAATTCACCGCGACCACGTTCATTGATCCCGCGACCATGAGCACGCGCTCGAGGCCCGCGATGATGTCTGATGAAAACGCGCCGGCGCACGGTGCCCCGGAAGGACAGCTATCGGGATCGATCACCTGCGAGAACACCTGGATAGGGTACAGGTTCGCACCCTTCGCAATCCCTGAGAACGATTGCCCGGCCGTCGCGCCATTGCCAGCGGCGATGCCGGCGACGTGCGTGCCGTGGAAGCAGTCGCTCAACGAACAGGGGACCGCGGCGCCAGGACCGAACTGTTCGTCGGATCCGTTCGGGCAGGTCGACTGGCTCACGTCGACCACCGTGCTGCTGAAGCACGCTTCGTCGATCACCTTGCCAGCGAAAAATGGATGGCTCGAGTCGACGCCGGTGTCGAGCACCGCGATGGTGGTACCCGTGCCGTCAAAGCCGCTGGCCCACGCCTGGTCGGCCTGAATCAGCGGCGCGCTCTGCGCGAGCGCTGGCTTCGCGATTTCGTCGATGACGACGCGGGCGACGTCGGGGGACGCTTCCAGCGCGGCAAGCCCGTTGGGTCCGATTTCCATCGCGAGAAACGGGACGGTAGAGAACCGGCGGATCAACCGGCATTCCAGCGGCATTGCCGTCCAAACGCGATCGGTCGCGTCGATGATGCTCTCGCGTTGCGCCGCGATCGCGGCAATCCCGAGGAGGCCTTCGGCTACGGCCGGCCCTCCCGGCAGCCGTAATTCGACCAGCACGCGTGCGTAACCATAATTCGACACGTGCTCGTACACCTGCGGCGAGACCGGCGTCGTCGTCTGGGCCGACACCGTCGATTGAGCAAATGAGAAAACGCTAAGAATGACCGTGAAGGGAATGGCCAGAGCCCGAACCGCTACAGCGCGATGTCGCGTCATTCGAACCTCTCATGCGGAATGTCTTACACGTCGCGGCTCCCATGAGTAGCCGGCGCGGGCGGCCGCCGGCGCTCCAACCTTGATCGGGCTGCGGCGAGTCGCGGCAATCCGCATCAGGGTGAGACAGCGATTGACTTCCTGCGTGAAGGCGCCCGGCGTGGGCACCGCGTGGCCGTGCACGCGACCCACGCAGATGATCAGCGGGATGAGCATCAGAAACGAACGAGGGATAGGATGCCGAAGCACGGCGGGGAGCATCGCAAGCGCGATACCGCACCAGGACCGGGAAAATGGCCTATGTTCGGCCCTGGCGCCGCGCCGGGGATTACAGTCTGGACTTGAGGAATACAGAATCGAAGTCGGCGCTGTCAGCGAGCGATGGACTTGATAGGAAGCCGAGATCCGAGGTTCGAGGTCCGAGGTCCGAGGTCCCACCTTCGCGCTACGCGCTACGGCGGGCAAGCCGGTCGACATTCGCCGCAGGCGGCTTCCACGTTCGCGCTACGCGCTATGGCGGACAAGACCGCAAGGCTGGCTAGTGGCCCGACGCCCTGAGTGCCTCCGATTGGAAAATCGGATGCGAGCGTTTCAGCAGCCAGGCGCCAAGCGGATCGGCGTCGTCAGAGCGAACGTGCCCATGTGCGCGGCACACGTCGCGCAGCCGCGCTTCCGCTCGTGGAGAGACGAAGTGTGCGGATGAATAGCCGCACAGCAAACGGAACGACGTCCGGCCCGCCAGTGCGTTCCACAAATCTTCGAGCTGGATGGCCGCATCGATCTCGTCGAGTTCCGCCAGCACGTCGACCATCTCACCGTAGATGCTGAGACGGCCCTCCGCCGCGAGTGCACGTACCGGCTTCCCAATCGCCGCGTCGAACGCCGCATCATCCGGCATCCCATTGCGCGACAACTCGGACAACTTGGTGATGGCGTTCATTGCCACCAGGCGCCCACGCGCGGTCTCGCGTCCGACATCGATCCCCTTGATGCTCAGCAGACGGTGGATGTCGATCCACTGCGTTTCGCGGGCGACGACAAGGAGAAGATCGCCGGCGACGTGAGCCTCAGCGAGGAACGCGACCGCAGCAAGTGCCATGGACTCTCGCGAGTCGCAGAGCTGGACCAGATGCTCCGAAGCGTTGACGCCGTGGACGACGCGTTCCAAAGGGGCCACGTCTCCATCATAGCGCCGACATGGCGCGAGGCCCCGTAAATCCGCACTAATGCTGGGCTTAGATAGTCCCGGATTGTACTGTGCGGCGTCTCGGGCCGGTCAACGTAAGGCCGAGTGCTCCGAGCCACGCGCACGCCACCGCAAAACGGTTGAGATCTGCCGCGAGACCGACGTGGCGCATCGCCGCCGCGCGGCAATCCGAACCAACGACATCCGCCAGCGATGGATCGCCGTAGGCGCGGCCACTGGCGTCGCACGCCGCCGTTCGTCCCGCGCGCACGGCCTCGATCACGCCAGCGGCGGTGGCCTCGCGCGCGAAGACATATGTTCGGCAGAGACCGAGGGGGGCGAGATAGTGAAAGTCGGATGACCCGATCTGCGCGATCCCGGGATGCACGGCGACGGCACGCTGGACGGCTGCGTCCACTTCCCTCCGCGCCCGTTCGCCTGTGTGCCGCATTGGCGGTGCGGATTCCACGCCGTCGACATCTGCGAATGCGGTATCGATAGCCTGCGCGGCCCGGCTCTCCGGGTGCGCCACGATCGCCACGCCACCCGCCGCGTGCACGGCGGCCGCGACTGTCCGGGCCGATTTGCTCCAGTCGATGCGGTGATCGATCCCGACCGCTGCCACGTGAAACGTCGGGCTGGTTACCTCTTCGCCGGGGAGCAGCAGCACGTCTGGCGACCGGGACGCGATCAATCGCGCGATCGGCCACGACAGCATGTGGTTGTGATTCGTGAAGGCGATGACATCGAGGTTGCGTCGACGCGCTTCGGACACCAGCACCCATGGCGGCAACGCGCCGTCACCCGGAAAGCTGTGGACGTGGAAATCGGCGCTCAGCACGCGGAAGCCATCGTGCACGCGCGGGGGCGAGACCGTGCGCTCGTCGCTCAACGATCCGCCGACGAGTCCCGCGATCCACAACGCCGCCACGGCGACCCGCGCGCGGGTCATCGCGCGAACATCCCGATGATGCGCGGCCAGATCGCAATGGCACTCCCCAGGATCACCAGGAAGGCACCAAGCGTGATGGCCTGGTGCGCGATCGTGCGCCACACCGCGGCGCGGTGAGGAAGATTGAGCGCCGCGCGGAAAAATGCAAATACGATCACCGCGTTCCAGATAGTCGGGACCACGATCGACGCCTGAATCCACCGTACGTCACGCAGGTTTGCGGGTGCCGCCATCGCCCATGCGGCGCACGCGAGCAGCCACAGCGACCAGGCGACGTGGCCCGAGAAGAACAGATCCATCGTCCGCGCCGAACCGAGCAGGCGTCGCGAGGCAGCGGGGATCACCGCGAAGGCCGCGACCACCTGAATCGCGACGACAAATGCCCAGCAGGCGATCAAACTGAGGACGACGCCGATGCTGACGTGGGCTGTCGAGGAAATCGACGCGGCGGTGCCGATGGTCACGGCTACGACGAGCGGACGGTAGCACGCATCGAACGGCGACACCGCTGCCGATTCCGCCGCGAGCCGTGCAAAGGCGCGCTGCGGGGCGCGCAGGATCTCGAGCTCCGGTGACACAGGTGCCTTACGACCTCCGCGTCATCGACCGGCGGGGGTGCCGCTTCCGGGAGAACGAAGGACAGATGTGATCGAGGAGGCCAGCACCTGCGGCTCCACCGGCTTCACGAGGTGCAGCCGAAAGCCTGCGGCAAGCGCGCGCTTCCAATCCTGCGGACGGCCATACGCGGTCATGTGTAGTGTGTTGCGTCAGTTGCTGCCGCTTTCGCAGCGCAACGCTCGAGGATGCAAATTGCAGACCTTCTAAGCTCAACTGCGCCTACTAAATCGCAAGTACATCGGGCAGTTTGGTCAGTAACGAAAGGTGGCAGCCAGGCAGGAGGTGTGCCTGCGCCGCGAATTGCGTCGGCACCGCGTCGCCGTTGACCTGTTTCACCTTGAAGCTGCCGGTCATCGAACCGGCGGCGACGAAATCGTCCCACATCCGCCGCCCGGCGCTCGCTTCAACCGCCGGCGTCAAGTCCCAGACCGTCAGCGCCAGCAGTTCATCGCGCGTGCGCTGTGTCAATGCGCAGGCCGCGTCGTTGACGGCAACATATCGTGCCTCGCCGTCGACGACGAGTGCGGCGGGGGCATCGAGCGCACTGCCAACGGTCCGATTGACGGCGCGAAGCACGCGCGCGGCCGCCGACGTGCCGTCGTGATTGCCGGCGGCGAGCTCAGCGCGGATCGCCGCAAGCTGACGCTGAAGGAGGTTCCGCGTGCGCTGGATCAGGGCGCCCTTGATTGCGGTGACGAGATCGTCAGGCAACAGCGGCTTCACGAGAAGGGCGTCGCAGACGTCCTCGACGCGCTGGCGCATCTCACCAGTAAACGCGTGGCCGGTCACGAGCAGGATGGCGAGGTTCGCCGTGGCGTCGCGCTCCCTGAGCTGTTCGGCCAGTTGCAGCCCGTTCTCGGAGGGTAACGTGAAGTCCGTCACGACAGCGTCGGGCGCGTCTTCGTTCTCGACGAAATTCAGTGCCGCCGCAACGTCGCCGGCCGTGCGCACGGAAAACCCACGCGCTTCGAGCTCCCATTGGTACATTTCACACGTGTCTTCATGATCGTCGACGATAAGGATGAGCGGCCGCTCTCTCACCAGGGTTCTCCAGGGACAACGGGTTGATCAGTGTAACTCGATCCCTGGCGGCCCATCCCTGTAACATTCAGAAGCACACATGGCGCGTTCCCCGGTCTCCTTGTTGACACTCCAGATTCGTCACGACCAGGATGTCGTCACGGCGCGACAGCGCGCCGGAGATATCGCGGGGCTGCTTGGATTCGAGTCCGGTGAACAGACGCGCATCGCGACCGCCGTCTCCGAGATCGCGCGCAACGCCGTTCGATATGCGAAGTCCGGCGAAGTGGAATTTCTCATCGACCAGGACGCGCAACCGCAGGCCTTGACCATTACGATCGCCGATCACGGCAAGGGGATTCCTCATCTCGAGCGCGTGTTGAGCGGACAGTACAAGTCACCGACGGGCATGGGACTCGGGATCACTGGCGCCCGCCGGCTCATGGACGACTTCCACATCGAGTCGCGGCCCGGCCGCGGCACCAGCATCCTGATGAGAAAAGCACTGCCGCCACGGGCGCCAATCGTGACGGAAGCGGGCGTCGCGACCATTCTTCTGGCCATTCGATCGAGGCAACCTGCCGGCATTGCCGAAGAATTTCAGCGCCAGAACCAGGAACTGCTGCGTGCGCTCGACGACCTCCAGACGCGCCAGGACGAGCTCGTCCGGTTGAATCGCGAGCTCGAAGACACCAATCGCGGCGTCGTCGCCTTGTACGCAGAGCTCGATGAAAAAGCGGACCACCTGCGCCGTGCCGACGAACTGAAATCGCGCTTCTTGTCGAACATGACCCACGAGTTCCGCACGCCGGTGAACTCGATCATCGGATTGTGCAACCTGCTGTTCGAAGATCGTCAGCGCGAGGGGCAGGATGTCGAACAGGAGATCGTCTACATCCGCAAGGCCGCGGAACAACTGAGCGACCTCGTGAACGACCTGCTCGATCTCGCAAAAGTTGAAGCGGGCAAGACATCGGTTCGTCCCGGACCGCTGGACGTCGCGAAGTTGCTCGGCGCGCTTCGCGGCATGCTGCGGCCGCTGCTCCTCAACCACGCCGTCACGCTCGTGTTCGACGCGACCGAGCATCTTCCGATAATGACGACCGATGAAGCGAAGGTGTCGCAGATCCTCCGCAACCTGATCTCGAACGCGTTGAAGTTTACGGAACGGGGGGAAGTTCGAGTGACGGCGACGCATGCGCCGGACACGAAGACCATCGCGTTTGCCGTCGCGGACACGGGCATCGGCATCGCTCCCGAGGATCAGCAGCGGATCTTCGAGGAGTTCACGCAAGTCGAGCACCGGCTGCAGCGTGGCGTGCGCGGCACCGGCCTCGGCCTGCCGCTCTCGAAACGGCTCGCGGAACTTCTGGGTGGAACCCTCAGTCTCGTGAGCGAGCCGGGCATCGGCTCTACCTTCACCGTCACCCTGCCCGTCCACTACGCCGCCTCCGACGAGGACGCAGTCGAGTTCACCTGGTCGCCGGAACCAGGCAAGCTGCCGGTACTCGTTGTCGACGACGCGCCAGACGAACAGCTGATTTACGAGAAGCTCGTGAAGGGTACCCCCTTCCAGGTCTGCCCGGCCACTTCGATCGAGCAGGCCGAACAGGCGCTCCGCGCGGTTCGTCCCGCGCTCATCGTGCTCGATATCCGGCTGCGGGGCGTGGAATCGTGGGATTTCCTCGTGCGGTTGCGGCGCGATCCCGCGACCGAAGAGATCCCTGTGCTGGTCGTGTCGGCGCTCGATGAGCGCGATCGCGCGCTCGCGCTGGGCGCGCACGCCTGCTTCGTGAAACCCGTCGTCCGTCGCGCGCTGGTCGACACGATGAATGCGCTCACACGGTCCGTTTCGGGACCGGTGCGCGTGCTGCTGGTTGAAGACGAGGAGATCTCGCGGTACCTGATCGCGCAGGCGCTCGACGGCGCGTATCAGCTGACGGCGTGTGGCGACGCGGAAGAAGGGATCCGCGAGGCGCGAGTGCAGGGGGCAGACGTCATCCTGCTCGACTTGATGCTGCCGGGCATGACCGGGTGGGAGATGCTGGATGCGCTCCGCGATGATGCGGCAACCCGCGATCTCCCGGTCATCATCGTCACTGGCAGCGCGCTGGATTCGGCGGGGCGTGCGCAGTTGCTGACGCACGCCCGGGACGTCATCAACAAGGCCGATCTGACCCGCGAGCGCCTGGTCGGCGCGATTGCGGCAGCAGTTGGAAGATAATCTCACACTATGCTCACGGAGCTCATTGGACAGGACGACGCCGCGATCCTTCAGCACTGGTTGGAACACCAGCTCGCCGCTGCCGGATTCCGCCCCGATCGCATCAGCCGATCGGAACTGCAGGAAAACTCCTCCCAGTTCCTCGCCGCCTTCAGGCGCGCGTTGGCCTCCGGCAACATGGACATCCAGGGCGCCGACTGGGCGGGTGTCCGGCACGTGCTGGACTCGCTGTCGGCCTCGCTCGCGGAACGCGGTTTTTCCCCATCAGAAACGGCGACGTTCATCTTCTCGCTCAAACACGCCCTGTTCGAGCGCGTCCGCAGGCAGTACGCCAACGATCCTGCCAGGCTGGCGGATATCACGTGGGAGGCCAACCAGGTCCTCGACAAGCTTGGCTTGTACACCGTGGAGGTGTATCAGCGCGGCCGCGACGCGATTATTGCGCGCCAGCAGCAGGACGTCCTGGAGCTGTCGACACCAGTCGTGAGGCTCTGGGACGGCATCCTCGCCCTGCCGTTGATCGGCACGCTCGACAGCTCGCGCACGCAGGTGGTGATGGAAACGCTCCTGCAATGTATCGTCGACACCGGCGCCTCGATTGCCATCATCGACATCACCGGTGTGCCGACCGTGGACACGCTCACGGCGCAGCATCTGCTGAAGACGGTGTCTGCGGCGCGGCTGATGGGCGCCGACTGCATCATCAGCGGGATCCGGCCGCAGATTGCGCAGACGATCGTGCATCTTGGCGTCGACCTTGGGTCGGTCGTGACCAAGGCTACGCTCGCGGATGCCTTCCGGGTCGCGCTCCTGCGCACCGGACAGACCGTTGAACAGTCACGCAGAAAAGCGGCGGAGAAGGACAAGGAGCGCGCATCCGGTGGCAGCGAGACCTGACGTGGAACGTATCCCCATCCTGAAAATGGGCGAGTACCTGCTCGTCACGATCCAGGTGGACATGCACGATCGCCTCGCGACGACGCTGCAGGACGATCTCACCGCCCGGATCGTCTCCGCACGCGCCAGGGGCGTGCTGATTGACATCTCGGCCCTCGAAATCGTCGACTCATTCATCGGCCGCATGCTTGGCGACATTGCGGCGATGTCGCGCGTGCTGGATGCGGAAACGGTTGTTGTCGGCATGCGTCCCGCGGTCGCCATTACCCTCGTCGAGCTGGGCCTGTCCCTGAGCGGAGTGCGCACCGCGTTGAACGTGGAGCGTGGCATGGAGCTCCTGCGGCGGCACATCGCGCAGCAGGGACAGAGCGATGCCGGTTCTGCGTAGCGATATCCGCAGCATCACCACCTCGGAAGATGTCGTGACCATCCGCCAGGCGGTGCGGCAGAGAGCCGTGGAGCTCGGCTTCAATCTCGTCGATCAGACAAAGCTGGTCACGGCCGCCAGCGAACTGGCGCGCAACACGCTGCAGCACGGCGGCGGGGGAAACGTCACGATCGAGTGCATCGCGGACGGCCTGCGCCAGGGCTTGCGCCTGACGTTCGTGGACCAGGGACCCGGCATTGACAATATCGATGAGGCGATGCGCGACGGCTTCAGCACCCTGGGAGGCCTCGGCCTGGGCCTTGGCGGCGCCCGCCGTCTCTCGAGCGAGTTTCAGATCGAGTCGCGTCCAGGCAGTGGGACGCGCGTGACCATTACACGCTGGCGATGAGCGCAACGAGCGCGGGGTTCACGGTCGAAGACTCCACTCAGGTCGCCGTGGTGCGCCGCGCCGCGCAGCGCGCCGCCGAAGCACTGGACTTCTCCGCCGCGCGGGCGGGCCAGTTCGCGCTGGTCGTCACAGAACTAGGCACGAACCTCGTGAAGCATGCCAGGCATGGCGAGATGCTGCTGCGCATGCTCGACGAGTACTCGGCCGAAGGGGTCGGCCTCGAAGTGCTCGCCCTCGATCGGGGCCCGGGCATTCCCGACGTGGCGATCTCGGCTCGGGACGGCTACTCGACCGCGGGTACGCTTGGCCACGGGCTGGGCGCCATTCAACGGCAGGCCGATTTCCTGCAGATTTACACCCAGCCCTCGGGGACCGCGATTCTCGCGCGCATCGGCCGAAACACGCCCTCCGCCGTCACGCGGGCGCCCCGGCTGGAAATCGGCGCGGTCCAGGTGAACGCACCGGGTGAGCAGGTCTGCGGTGATGACTGGACCGCCAGGTTGAGGGACCAGCGTCTCTCGCTGCTGATTGCTGACGGACTGGGACATGGCCTGTCCGCCCACGATGCAGCGCGGCGAGCCGCCACGGAGTTCGCGCGCCTCCACGAAGAGGATCCCGCCACCATCGTCACCGATCTGCATGTCGCCCTTCGCTCCACGCGTGGCGCCGCGGTCGGCGTCCTGACGGCAGACCTCGAACGCGGTGTCGCGCGCTACAGCGGCCTCGGCAATATCGCCGGGGTAATTCTTCCCCCGGAGGGCGGACGGCACAGCATGGTCTCCCAGAATGGAACCGCAGGGCACAACGCCACACGCGTTCGCGAGTTCCAGTATCCATTTCCCCCTCAATCAGTTCTCGTGATGCATTCGGACGGCCTCGCGAGCCGCTGGGACCTGCCCGCCTATCCCGGATTACGGTCCCGTCATCCGAGCCTGATTGCCGGCGTGCTCTACAGGGACTTCAGCCGACGGCGCGACGACGTTACGATTGTTGTCGTCAAGGACCGACCTGGGGTGTAATTTGCTCTGGTCTGCCGAAAAGCTGTAGCGGGATTCCGCTCGCGCGGTCACCGCAGCCCCTTCGGTACGGCACAGCTCTTGATTCTTACTGGCCAGGCACATGCCAATTGCCCGGATCCATTCCAACGGCTCAGAACTGGGGAACCTCGACGAGGGCCCGCGCAGCACAGCGGAGCTGCGCGACTGGATCCAGGAGCACCTCGGCCTTCCGCCGGACCGCGAAGCGCACCTCCTGCGCGTTATCGAACAGGTGGTCGCCCTCCAGCGTCAGCTCGTCGAAGAGTCGAAGCACGAGGCCATCCGCGCCCTGTCTGAGGGATTCGCGAACAAGATGGACCGCCTGCAACGGCAGCTCTCCGAGAAGGATGTCACCGTCAGCAACATCGCGCGCTATTTCGAGGACGTCGTCGCCGAGCTGACGGAGAAGTCGCACCGCGATCCGAAGACGAAGCTGCTCAACTTCGACTGGTTCATGGAGCGCGTCGAGTCTTACCTCGCGGTCGAGCAACGCGTGCGGTGGTGTGGCGTTGGCGTGGTCGATATCACGAGCTTCAAGTGGTACAACGACACGCTCGGCCACGCGCTTGGCGATCGGATCATCGAGACGGTTGCGCGTATTCTTGCCGATCAGATCCGGTCGGAAGACTTCCTCGCGATGGATCGCGGCAACGAGGCGCGCGATCTGCACGCGAGGTTTGGCGGGGACGAATTCGCGTTCCTGATTCCCGATCTTCCGGGATGCGCGGCGGCGCACGAAATCGCGAACCGGTTCAAGCGATCCGTCGCCGCGCACGACTGGGCGCGCGATGATCGCCGCCTCCAGGAGCGGCCCGTAGGCGTGGACGTCGGGATTGTCTGCCTGCGTCTCGGCCCCGTTGCCGAACGACGCGGGGTGGCGCGGAAGCTTGCCGCGGAGTTGATCCAGCGGGCCGACAAACTAATGTACGACGCGAAGAGCCAGCAGTCGCCGCACGTGCACTCGGCCGCCGTCCGCGTGGTGCATGGCGAACTCGCGGACTTGCCGACCAGCGAAACCGTCATCCGGGAGTCCCCTGAGCGACGTCGCGCGACCGATCGCGAGAACCTCTGACAGAACGCCTGAAACGGCCTCGAATTCTCCGCATCCGTCAAAGTCTGCTAAACTTGTAAGGTTCTAGCCCCCTCGAGATGGTGGGTGTAGCTCAAAGGTAGAGCACCGGACTGTGGCTCCGGACGCTGCGGGTTCGAGTCCCGTCATCCACCCCAAACAATCAGAGTTGGCGCGCCGACAACGGTTTTGGCGAATGCGATGTGAGCACCGTCAGGAGACCATCGCGGCCGATAACCGCCTGTCGACAGCCGTCGTTCGTATCCGCCGCCGGCCGCAACGGTGAAGATTCCGCCGCCACCGCGCTCTGATCGAAAGACCAGTTGCGTACCGTCAGGGGACCAATCGGGTTGCCAGTCGTGCGCATGATCCTTGGTCACCTGTATCGCGGTGCCCCCTGAGACCGGCTGGATCCATGTGTCGAAGTTGCCGGCCGTGTTCGCGCTGAACGCGATCATGGACCCATCGGGAGAGAGCACTGGTTCGGTCTGCCGATCGGATCCGAATGTGAGTCTCGCCAACACAGGTTCGCGTCGCTCGACTCCTGGTCGAACGCTTCGGTCAAACCGAGTCACCAGCGCGACGCACCCGACTGCCAGCAGCGCGACGAGTGCCATCGACTCACGCGCTCGCCGCACGGACCCGACCGCTCGGACTGCGTCCGAGGCCGATGGCTGCGAGTCCGGCACCGCGGCCGCTGTGACTGCTCCGATGAACCGGTAGCCGCGCCTCGGGAGCGTCTCCACGAATCGCGGCGCGCCAGCTAAGTCCCCCAGCGCGTCACGCAAACGGCGAACGGCATGTTCAGGCCATGCTCGAAGTCGACGAACGTAAGGCCGAATTTATTTCGACTTCGCTACGCTCATGAGCCAGATCAGCATATGAAGACGGGAGCCGCGGCAAGGTAAGAGCGACAGTGATGTGGCGCGCGTCGCAGCGGCATGATGCCTCAACCGTTCCGCAGACGCATCGGAATGCGCTTTGCTGGAGGACGGCGCGGAGCCATGACCAGAGTCTCACGCGCTTCTCGGCCGCTGCTGTTCATCGCGTTTTGCTGGTGCGCGAGCGTCGCGGGTGCCGATCCAATCCGTGTCCAGTCAGGTTTCGTCTCTGCCGGCTTTGATGAATTGGGCGGGTCGTTCAACGCGGAAGACCTTCAACTGACAGCGCCCGGGTTCCATATCGGGAGTTCGCTCGAGGACGAGGTGGCTTTCGTTCAGCTCACCACTCGGCCGACCGTCGCACCGGGAGCGTTAGTCGATCTTTCGGGCGTGCTGCACGTCGAGGATCCTGTCGGCGCGCAACTCGGTGATTCCTTCGCGCTGGTAACGGCACCTTTCACCATGTCGTTCTTCGCGTCGCAGACGCGGCTGACGTGTGGCAGCAGCGGCGGCATTACGGAATGTACCGGTGTGGCGCCGTTTACATTTGCCGCGGAACTGACATTCAGTACTTTGGACGGCATGTCGTTCACGCGTCAGCTCGTCGGACGTGGCAGGGCCGAGGGCAGATTCGACCGGTTGCCATCGTTCGAAAGCGGCGCCGTACAGTACGTCTTCGAAGCGACCCCGACCCCGGAACCCGCGACGATGTCACTGTTCGCGACCGGGGCAGTCCTGGCCGGAGCAGGCGTGCGGCGCAAGCGTGGTGCGCAGCGCCGTCCTGCTGCCTGATCGCGCTGGCCTTTGCCGCCGCTTGCTACGCGCCTGATCCCGATTCACTCTGCCCGGAGCGCGATCACGGGATCGATCCTCGTCGCACGCCGGGCCGGCAACC